>JAVKFU010000015.1:300000-600000 GCA_040223695.1 Deltaproteobacteria bacterium | reverse complement strand
GACGACGCGTGGATCAAGCTGGCGAAACTTGCCCCTCACAAGAAGTGGGGACAAGAGTTTGAAAATTTAATCGTATCCGGTACGGCACGATGGGAGGTATTCCGCGTGGTCTCCGACTGATTATGCCTTTTTCGTCTTACGAGGTTCGTGTTATATCGCTTGCGGGAAGTTTTGCATAAGAGAGCTTTGATCTCATGTCCTTTTATATTCCGTAACTCGATTAGCCACTTCCTGAGCCTGATTCCCTATAAAGAAGTGCCCAGAGAAAAGATTAAAATGCCCCCGCTTCAGAAGAGAAAAGGCTACGAGCCGCCCGCGATGAAAATAAACATAGTGCCCGACAGGTATTAAATGAGCTTCGACATGACCTTCGCTTCCCACCCGGTGGCGATATCAGCGAGGTCTTTGGCCAGCTTCTGTCCCTTTACGTCTTTACGGAATAACTCATTCCATTCATCGAGCGCGGAAAAGTCCGGAAATTCCCATATAGCGGTATAATGCGGTCTGGAACCGAGCAGAACGTTCCTTGCGTAGAGCCCTGAAAACTTGAATTGAGGAAGTTTTTTCTCGAAGTTCTTTACAAACTTGCTGTAAGAGTTTGTAATCTGTTTTCTCGTAGCGCCCTCTTTCGGGTCGAACGTCACGAAATAGTACATGAATAAACCTCCTTTGAAGATTTGTTGTCCCTGCTTAAATACTAACATACGTATGTTCAGATAAAGATGAGAAATATATTTAAATCCGTAACGGCGTTTTTAGAGAGACTGTGTGGCTCCGGTATTCAAAACTCGTTATTATATAAATATAATTCGAGATAGGGGGTCCAGGAAATGAACAGCCTTGATTTAACGAAAGACGTCGAATTTAAATCCGAACATCCCGTTGCGGAATCCATGTTGGTCGATAAAGATACGAGGCTTATAAGGTTCAGTCTCCTGCCAGGTCAGAGCATAAAGGAGCACAGCGCTCCGTCATCCCCCGTCTATGTAATAATTCTCGAGGGCAAGGGGCTCTTTTCCGACGGTGAAAACAATGTCAGGGAATTCGGGAAGAATTCATGTATAAAGTACGAGCAGGATGAAAAGCATTCTATTCAGGCTGCAGACGAAAAATTAGTCTTCGTCGCCCTCTTGAGAGGCTCGCCGAGAAAGACTTAGGAGTAACCTTTTCGACCTCAATTCTCTTGCGGGTAAAAAAAATTCTACACTGAGCCCTCCTGCATATTTCCTTAACCCTAATGTTAACCTTGCTTGGAAAATCCTCCGGGTTTAAAATCTAATTAATGTACGTATAAAGGGGGTGCGTTATGGCAAGGGTTAATTACGTAGAGGAAAACACCACAAGTAATCCAATTGTAAAGGAAGCGTTTGCGCGTATGCGTAAGAAGAGGGGCAAGGTTACGAACATATACAAGGCGCTCGCCCATAAGCCCTCGATTCTGAGCACCATCGGCCCGTTCGTTACGTCGGTGCAGCAGCCGGACGAGCTCGACGCCAAGCTCAAGGAGAGGATCATACTCAGGGTCTCGAAGATAAACCGCTCCGCCTACTGCTGCCACGCGCACGAGCAGATAAGCTCGAAAATGGGCTTTACGCCAGAGGAAATCAGAGAGATGGACGATCCACAGTCTGCTCAGATAAGCGACGCCGAAAAGGCCGCGCTAGGTTATGCAGATGCGCTTACGGTTAACCCGGGCAGCATGCCGGACGAGGTTTACAACAAACTGCGTAATTACTACAGCGAGTCCCAGATAGTTGAGATCACGATGATCGCCGCGCTCTACAATATGATAAACAGGTTCAACGAAGCTCTTAAGCTCGACCTTGAAGAGTACTGAGTATTAAATTAATGGCATTGCGATTTATAAATACATATGTCTAATCTAAACTTATAGATTAGCAGTATCTTGGAGAATATCTGCAATTTCTCGGCTGGATAGGCCGCCGCTATGGCAATAATTGAAAATCCCACCTAAATTGGTATTAAATCGGGAAGCTGTGTGTCTTGAAAATCCTCCATGAAGAATTCTTGTTGATGCAAAGCTTAATACACAAGCAACCCTGGATCTTGTTATTGACATATATAGGAGTCGCGCTGCCTCAAGGATAAGTCCGGGGTAAGGTCTCCTTAACCCGCCAGGTAGTATCTCTTCCTCTAGACCCGGTATAAATACAATCTTTGAGCTGAGTCCTTTTGAGGCATGCATAGTCATTATGCGTACTCTTTGAGGTAGCACGCCTTCATTAGGTAAAGGCTGTCCAATTCTTTCATACAATGCGTTCAATATTCTAATCTCTTGCTCTTCATTATCTGCCCAAAGGTAATCTCTCAATTCTCTTAACGTAATCTCGCCTGGAATAGTTGATATATAATTATTCCAGTTCTGAATGCCACTACTTCCAAAAATACCATTGATAATGCTTTCTAAATCGGTAGCGCGTTGATTTAATGTATCTGTTGGTTGCCATCTGCTAATTTCACTTACTATTGTTCGGGCCGAATTGATAGCGTTTAGTGCTCGAGTTCTAAATACACCGGAAGGTAAGTTTATGTAAAATATATCTCTAAAATTAAGATTATTCTGTAGCACATCATTCGCAATGTTATTACACGTTCCCGTTCCGACTCCCTGGATTGATCCAATTATAATTCGATGTGCTACATAGTCGTCCCTATTACATAGAATCCTCAAACATGCTAATAAGAACCGCCCATCATTGGAACTAATATATTCATTAGTTCGAGATACTTCATATGGAACCTGAGCCTCGTCCATTTTATTAAGTAAATCAGCCTCTAGTACTCTAGTGTTACTTAGCAAGATTAATATATCTCTTGGTGAAATCCCTGCTTGTATAAGATCATTGCACGATTCTGCTATAGCTCGAGATTCTGCAATACCACTAGGGAATTGCCATCGGAATACGTATCCTTGCACAATAGGATTAGAATTTGAATATAACGAATTTAACGTCTTTGGTATTCGACTTGTAAGTGCATGTGTGGTTATAAGTGATTCAGCAGTATTCACTATGTTTGGAGTACATCTGAAGCAATCTTGTAATACATGATCACCGGCAGATGGATATTTATTAACAAAATCTTCAATACCTTGTGGAGAAGCAAAGCGAAATGAATATATGCTTTGATCATCGTCACCAGCTACAAAAGTTTTTACACCTCTTTGAATTAAATTGTCTACAAACTCCAAGTCACATGGATTTAAATCTTGATACTCATCTACTATTAAGTGTTCAATATTGAGTAAATCAACTGGATTCAAAGTACCGGAAGTAATAGATTCGTTACATTGACGTACAATTTCACCTGGCAAAACGCATGAATATATTTGAGTTCTAGGAGTATGAAATTGATCGAATTGGCTTCTTTCTGTGCTTGTAATTGATGGGTCTGGTGGTATGTAATTAGGAGGACCCCACTGACTAGTACTCCAAAATGCCTCATGATTTCTTCTTATATCTCGACATCGACTATTTGTGATATTTGATACATTAGAGAACTCTGCGTCAAATATATTCTCAAGTTCCCATTGATCCATTACTATTGGATCAGCGGGATATGCAACGAGTAAACCTGCTGCTCTCAAAATCTTAAGTGCCAGAGAATGCAATGTGCTCACATTCAATTGCTCAGCGGTTGTAATACCCCTATTGATGCAGTGTGACATGATTCTGCTTCGTAAGTCGATGTATGCTGCTCTTGTAAAAGAAACAACAAAGATATTGTTTGCGTTTGCTCCATTGTCTATAAGCCAAGATATACGCTCTTCTATTGCGAAAGACTTTCCTGTTCCAGGACCTGCCACGAGTCTTATTTGTTGACTGTTATCGTGAGCGGCTGCATTTTGAATAAGTTCAGCAGCATTTTTTTGTTGTAAAGTTATTGGCATTATCTTTGTCCTACAATGAATTTTAAGATCATGAAAATAACTTAATAATAATTGTATCTTGTACGTAGTTCATCTGTCTAGTAAAGATATAGGTATTTAGTTGCTGGCGCTCAAGTTAGTGCCCGAAGAGTACGATCGCGCAGCGTCTTAATTTCGTAACGCTATATATCCAGGATGAAACAACGGGAGGGGCTAGTCTTATACGGACTTAAGGATAAAGCCCCCTCAGCTTCGCGGCCTCCGCGACCCGCTCTATGCCGAGCCTGAGCGCGGTGTGAGGCGCATCGGGAGGTTGTCCTTTTCAGTCTGCTCCGAGACTTTGCTGAATGTGGATTTCATTCTTTTTTTAAGCTCATCCAGTACGGCTTCCTCAGACCAGAAATATTTCTGGATACCCTGCACCCATTCAAAATAAGATACGATTATCCCCCCGGCATTGGCAAGAATGTCCGGTACTACGGTTATCCCCCTTTCCCGGAGTATGTCGTCCGCTTCCGCGGTGACGGGGCCGTTTGCGCCTTCGACTACAATACCGCACCTGAGCTTGTCGGCGTTGTCCTTCGTGATTACCCTTCCGAGCGCGGCGGGAATGAGCACCTCGCACTCGAGCGTGAGCAGGTCCCTGTTCGATACTTTTTCGGCCCCTTTATAGCCTTCGAGCGATCCTGTCTCCTCGACAGTCCGTATTACCTTCTTGATGTCAAGTCCGTTCGGGTTATAAACGCCGCCCGCCGATTTGCTTATAGCTACTACCTTAATACCCATATCGGCCAGTTTTAACGCGGCATAGATTCCCACGTTGCCGAACCCCTGAATGACTACACGCGTACCGTCCAGGTGTTTTACGTACTTTTTGACCGCGTCTTCCGTTATGTACGCGACTCCGTAGCCCGTAGCCTGCTCCCTGCCTTTCGATCCTCCGATTATGATAGGTTTCCCCGTTACTATCGAGGGAACGGTATATCCCTGAGTCATGCTGTACGTATCCATAATCCATGACATGACCTTGGAGTTGGTACCCATATCCGGGGCGGGTATGTCCCTGTTCGGCCCCAATATGGGCAGTATTTCGGTCGTATATCTCCTCGTCAAGCCTTCGAGTTCGTGCTCGGACAGGTATGACGGGTCTACGGATACGCCCCCTTTGGCCCCGCCGTAGGGAAGCTCGGCGAGTCCGCTTTTCCATGTCATGTTCATAGCGAGCGCGGCGACCTCCCCGAGATCGACCTCCGGGTGGTAACGAATGCCTCCCTTACAGGGGCCGAGAGTATGATTATGCTGCACCCTGAATCCGGTGAAAACCTTTATCTCGCCGTTGTCCATTCTGACAGGACAGCTTACTACGAGAGCCCGCTGAGGCTGCCTTAGTCTTTCCCTCAGGCCGTTCGTCATTTCTATCCGCTCGCTCGCCCTGTCAAACTGAACCAGTGCCTCCTCGTGCGCGGCAGAATCGAAGAGCTTTTTCATTTAATGATTCCCCCCTTATGTAAGAGTTCGAATAAAGAGATTAAATGATTTTGCGCTTCAAAAATAGTAATGATTAGAAACGAAGAATTACGATAACCGGAATGGCTAAGCCGTGACAATCATGAATTGAGCGCGGGCAAGTAATGGGGAATATGGTTTTTACATGAAGGCTTTCGCGTAACGGACGAGAAGCGCTCCTGCTTGTCTATAACCCGTTGTCTTCTGATCTATAATCTCCTCCAGCGCGGGGCGAGGCGTATAGTCTCTGCTTGGCGGAAGGGCGGGGGTATATAACCTCGTACTGCTTGCGTCTCAGCGTCCCGGTGAATAGAGCGATTTTGTCTGCTTCTTCGTCCCCGAGCCTTTCTTATGTTGAGCGGGCGTTTCTAGTTCCGCTATTGCATAATCAAACATACAGGAAAATCAAAATATTCGTTATTATATAAAAGCTTCTTAAATCCTATGGTATCACCTATTTTCATCCACGACCTCATCTCTTTCGAGCCAGCTGTATATGGCAGGAAGCACCAGCAATGTTAAAAGAGTTGAAGTTATGAGACCCCCGATCACGACTGTTGCAAGCGGTCTCTGCACCTCAGCGCCAGCGCTCGTTGAAAGCGCCATCGGCACAAAGCCGAAGCTCGCGACAAGCGCAGTCATAAGCACCGGACGGAGACGTATTTCCGCTCCTTCACGGGCCGCCTCTGCGGGGCTTTTCCCTTCCTTCCTCTTCTGGATTATGTAAGACATGAGCACGACTCCGTTCAGAACCGCTATGCCGAAAAGAGCGATAAATCCTATGCCGGCTGAAATGCTGAACGGCATGCCTCGCATAAAAAGAGCTATGATTCCCCCCGTGGCCGCCATGGGGATATTGAGATAAATCATGATTGCCGGACGTACGGATCCGAACGTCGTATAGAGGAGCACGAATATCAGGAACAGCGCCATCGGTACTACGAGCGCGAGCGTAGAGCTCGCCCGCTGGAGATTCTCGAACTGCCCGCCCCACTCGATCCAGTAACCGGAGGGGAGCTCAACTTCGTCATCCACTACTTTTTGCGCGGCGGCAACGAAGCCAGCGAGGTCTCTCCCCCTCACATTGGCCTCAACCGACAGGCGTCTGTGAATATTCTCCCTGCTAATCTGAGCCGGACCTTCTTCGACCCTGATATCGGCCAGCTGGCTTAAGGGTATTAGCTCTCCCTGCTGACCCGATACCCTTATATTCTTGATCCGGTCCAGGTCTTCACGGTCCTCAGGTGCAAAACGCACCTGCATGAAATACCGTTTCTGCCCTTCGAGAACCTGCCCCGCGGTCCTACCCCCCATAGCCTCCACGGTATCAAGGATTTGCTCCGCATTTATTCCGTAGCGCGCTATAGCGTCGCGGTTTATTATCACCCTCATATACGGCAGTCCCGCTACCTGTTCGGCTTTCGTATCGGCTGCGCCGCGGACCTTTGACACCGCTCTTACCACTTTATCCCCGATTTCCTTAAGTGTATCGAGGTCGTCCCCGTAAATATTTATGGCTACATCCGATCTGACCCCCGCTATCAATTCCTGCACTCTGAGTTCTATCGGCTGGGAATAACTGAACGCGGTGCCGGGCAACGACCGGGTCAGCGCTTCATCCATTTTTTCTATCAGTTTTTCTTTCGTTTCGGCTGACTTCCACTTATCCTCCGGCTCGAGTATGACGTAAATGTCCGATATCTCGACCCCCATAGGGTCGGTCGCGATTTCCGCTCTCCCCGTTCTCGAGACAACTGTAATCACCTCCGGAAATTTCTTAAGAACCTTTTCGACCATCGTCGTATTTCGAATGGACTCTTCGAGCGATACGCTCGGGAGTCTCCATGCCTGAAGCGCGATTGCCCCTTCGTCGAGCCTCGGTATGAACTCAGCGCCCATAAAGGGAACAATGACGAGAGTCATAAGAAAAATCACCGCTGCTACGGCCGCGGTCCTCTTTGGTCTCTGAATGGTCCTGCCGACCAGGGGAAGGTAATATTTTTTGGTCTTTCTGATAATAAATGTTTCCTTTTCGTCCGTGGTTCTGCGGAGAAAGTAGGACGCCAGTACGGGCATCAGTGTAAGGGCCAGAATGAGAGAGCCTATAAGGGCGAAAATGACTGTGAGCGCCATGGGCGTGAACATCTTTCCCTCAACCCCTTTGAGCGTGAGTATCGGGAGGTAAACGATTATGATGATCCCTACAGCGAAGACAATGGGGCGCACGACCTCTTTTCCGGATTCGAGTATGACTCCGGTAATATTTTCTCTTCTTCCCGTCCCCGCGCCGGTTTCATGTTTCGCGTCTTTAGCTCTTCTTTCTGACAGGTGCCGTACGATGTTCTCGATCATCACCACGGAGCCGTCCACTATGAGTCCGAAATCTATAGCCCCGAGACTCATCAGGTTTCCGGAAATGCCGAAATAATTCATTCCCGTAAACGCAAAAAGCATCGAGAGGGGGATTGCGGAAGCCACTATTAGACCGGCCCTGAAATTCCCCAGTATGAGGAATAGGATAACTATCACCAGGAGAGCCCCTTCCGTGAGGTTTTTTGTGACGGTCTTAATGGTTTTTCGTACCAGTTCCGTGCGGTCATAGTAGGTGTCGATCGTGACGCCGGGGGGGAGCGATTTCTTTATTCCCTCTATTTTTTCCTTCACACGATTTACGACGGTTCGGGAGTTCTCTCCTATGAGCATCATAACAACGCCTGTTACGGCTTCCCCCTTTCCGTCGCGGGTGACCGCCCCTTGTCTGACCATAGGCGCGAACTTCACTTCCGCGATATCTCTAATGTATATGGGAGTACCCTCGTTTCTGGTGCTCACGACTATATTCCCTATGTCGGAGAGGTTTTTTATAAGTCCCTCGCCCCGTATCAGGTACTGCTCCTGGTTGCGCTCTATGTACGCGCCGCCCGAGTTAGAGTTGTTTCTTTCGAGTGCTTCGAAAACCCGGTTGATGGGAAGGTTATATGAGACGAGCTTTTCGGAATTGAGCCCGACCTCGTAGGTTTTAAGCTCTCCCCCGTATGTATTGACTTCGACCACGCCGGGAACGGATTTCAGTTTAAACGCGATGTCCCATTCCAGAATCGATCGGAGCTCCATTAACGAATAGCCTTCGCCTTTTACTTCGAATTGATAGACCTCGCCCAGGCCGGTCGATATAGGGCCCATCTCCGGGGTGCCGAACCCTTCGGGAATCATCTCCCGCGCCTGAGGCATTCTTTCCATGACCAGCCTTCGGGCAAAGTAGATATCCATATCCTCCTTGAAATAAACGGTTACGGCGGAAAGGCCGAACCTCGATACAGACCTTATGCTCTCTATACCCGGTAGTCCGGACATTGCGGTTTCGACCGGAAAGGTTATGAACCTCTCCACTTCCACGGGACCCAGACCGGGGGAATTGGTGAGTATCTGCACCTGGTTTGGGGTTACGTCCGGCACTGCGTCTATCGGGAGTTTAAACATAGCGCGTACGCCGATCCCTATCATCACGAGAGTAAATACTATGATCAGAAATCTGTTGTCTAGTGAAAATTCAAGAATACGATTTAGCATTTAAAATTACTCCTGTAATTTAGTGAGCATGCTCTTCGCCCATTTCTTCCTTTAACAAGAGAGATTTAAGGTAAAATCCTCCTGTCGTAACTACTTTTTCACCCGGTGTAAGTCCTTTTAATACCTCGACGAAATTCCCCGATTCATTGCCCAGTTCGAGTTCTCTTAATTCGAAACTGTTTTCATTCTCCGCGACGAATGCGGATGTTTTTCCCCGTATTTGCTGAATGGCCGAGCTTGGTATCGAAATTACCTCTTTTGTGCCTGCGGACGGTGTTGAGATAATAGCAGTGGCGAACATGCCGGGCTTCAGTTTGCGATCCGGGTTATTAAGTTCTACCCTTGCCTTCGCTGTCCGTGTGGACTCATCGAGCATATCGCTTATGTATTTGAGCTTTCCGTTGAAATGTGCATCCGGGTAAGAATCAACTTTTATAGCCACTTCCTTACCCGTGTTCACCCAGCCAAGGTCTTTCTCGTATATATCGAGCTGAATCCAGAGGTGCGAAAGATCAGCCAAGGTGTATGGTTTGTCCTCGGGTTTGATCAGCTCGCCCTGCACGATGTGCTGCTCTGTTACCGTTCCGTCAAACGGCGCCAGCAAAGGAAAATGGGAGGGCGGATGTTTTCCTGATCCCCATGAGAGATTGTCGATTTCCTTATCCGTAAGACCCAGAAGTCTGAGTGTTTCGCGCGACGAGTTCATCTCCGCTTCCGAACGAAGGAATTCTCCTTTCGCATCCAGATACTCCTTTTCCGACGATATCTGCTTTTTATAAAGACGGTCTTCCCTCTGATAATTCGCGCGCGCTACCTGTAGATTCGCCCTGGCTTTGAGGTAATCCGCCTTGGCCTGGCCGAGCTCAATACTGTCTAGCTCTGCCAGTATTTGGCCTTTTGTGACGCGGTCCCCCAGAAAGGCTTTGACTTCTATTGCCCTCCCCGGAATACGCGGGCTTACGTGGGCAATTCTGGTTTGATCGGGCTCTATGACGGCGGTTGTCGTAATCTCGCCACCGAGATTGCGCAGCTCAACCGGAGCGGTTTCAAGGCTCAATGTTTTAAGAGCCTCGGGAGAGAGTTTTATATGCCCTTCTTCTTCGGAATGTTCGCCTGCCTGGTCTTCGTGCTCCTGTTCGCTGCCCCCGGTTTTGTTAGAATCAGACCCGCCGCAACCTGAAAGAAGAGGAGACGTGCAAAGTACCAAAATTAAACTTATCGTAATTATCCATTTGTTTTTCATTTTATTGTTCCTTTTTCTCCACAATTATTTGATCTTTCGTTTCACTCTCCCCGCGTCCTGTATTTCGTCGATCATAATTTTCTATCCCCTCTATCGGAGCCCCGATAAGCCTCTCTACATTTGCCTTCGAGCTGTGATACGAACGAAGCGCCTCAATATATTGAGCTCTTGCGTCGAAGACCGTTCTCTGGGCGTCCAACACGTCCAGCAATGCGAATTTCCCTTCACGATAGCCCTCGAAAATTGAATCATAAGCGCTCTCTGCCTGGGGCAATACATCTTCTTTTAACAGAATCACCTCTTCATACGAGGCAGACAGGTTGTGGAACGCGCTTGCGAGAGCCGCGTTAACCGTAACCTCAGCGTTCTTTTGTTCTTCAATCGCTTTTGCCACTCTGCGGCGTGCTTCCGAAATGCCGCCCTGGTTGCGGTTAAGGACGGGAATCGGTATGGATATACCTACGACAAATGCGTTATCGTCGTTTTCGCCGAGGCGTCTGTATCCACCGCTTACAAAGGGGTCGGGAATGGCATTGGCCTTCTCAAGCCCGAGCTTCGCCTCCCTTTGCTCCATTTCAGTCGCCCAGCGGGCGATATCGGGGTTTTGTGAAAGAAGGTCCGTCAACTTTTCATATTCCGGTACGGGGGAGATTGAATCGAGTTTCCCTACAGCCTCGTTGAAGTTAATATCTTTACTCCCCCATGTAGAAGCCAGTATCTTTTTAGCGGCTTCAAGCTCGCGCTTGGTTCGCTCTAATCTTATTCTGGCCTGGGATAGGGCCACCTGAGACCTTTTCGCTTGTATCGGTGAAATTTGACCGGCCCCGGCCTGCTCCGACACAGTTGTGTGAACTTTTTCAGCCAGGCCTACCAGCTCCAGGTCCAGGGCAAGCCGTTTTTGAGCCGCGAGCAGATTCAGAAACGCAAGAGAAGTTTGAGTAAGCACATCAAGCCTTACGGTTTTATAATCCCACTCTGCGAGGTCCGTGTTGAGCGCGGCTACCTTTCTTCTTTTGGACAGCTTGCCCCCCAGCGGAATAAGCTGACTTAATAACACGGTGGTTTCGGTCCCCTTAAAGCCTTCTACCGAGCCTGTGCCGCCGAAGTCCTCAAGCCCAAAGCCGATCTCGGGATTAGGCGGCAGTCCCGCCTGAAGCGCTTGTGCTTCCCTCGCTCTTATCTCCAGTGAGAACGCCTGCAACTCCGGGTTTTTCATAAGGGCGAGCGCCAGGGCTTGCCTTAATGTAACGGGACCCCCTGGTTCTTCTAATTCTTTATCTGCGGATGTTTCGGAATTTGCTCCGCCGTATGATTCGTCGACTCCGTGTTGAGCGGACGGCCCCTCTGCGTAGGCCGCATGAATTATGGCGGCGCAGCTCAAGACTGCCGCTGTTACGAGTATTCCAAAATGTTTCTTGATCATATATCCTCTCCTTCCTGAATTAAATGGAGAATGCGCATCATGTATATAGAAATTGCGCATAGAACGCCGCCTTACCCTTACAAGAGCTGACGGGAAAAATGAAGTTTAAGGAGGGGATTAGCAGATAATTACTGTCGTTTGCAGCGAGACGATTGATGATATGGCCGCGAGGGAAACCGTCTTTAATGCCGGTTGGTATAGGTTTGCCTCAACGGTTATGAGCGGTAATGTAAACAGGGCTAAGGAATGTATCCCCATATCCGATTCCATTTCGTTCTCGGACTGGACCTTTTTGTCGGAGGCTCTTTCGGAAACGGGTATATCTATACATGAGCCGCAGTGTCCGTCACCTGAATTGTATTCACTGATAACAGTACCGGCATATTCTTTACCGGGCACGCCATCCGATACTACGTCTGAACATAGCCCGTTTGAATAATTCTCGATCGCCGCATTACCGTTTTCCTCAAGACAAAACGCAGTCCCGGGTATATATATCTGGAGGAGGAGCAGGATTGCCAGGACGAGTTTATAGCTAGCTCGATTATGCGGCATCAGGATATTACCGATTCCGGTTTTCTTCTTCGGACAATGCATGGCGTTTCGTTTCAAATTATAAGTGAGATTTACCGGAATGCAAAAATTTGAAGGGCTGTAAACTGCCGGCAGCCCCATATTGTTTGTCGTGGTAATCAACCTGCGGTTTTTATGAAATCAGAACGGACGCTCTTTTATTATTGAGCGCTCCCTCAAATTCAGGGCTTTACAGCCCTTGTAACAATCGTGGTAGGCGAGTATTCATTTAACGGCGTTGCTTCATCCGACCACCAGTCCTCGTAAAACCCAGTAATTACGAATCCCGCCTCTATCTGCCCCCCGATTTGATCATCGAGTGAATGGCTGAATACAATGGGAACCTGATCGTCGATAATTTGCCGTCTCCTTTCCTCGTCCAGGCTCTCAAAGTCGGAATAGGGGAGCTTGTATTCAACGGTCAATATTCCGCACTCTTCCGATTTCTTATGGTTGAATAAGAAAAAGCTCGGGTTCATAAACCCTGCGAACAATTCTCCCCCCGGCCTGAGCACGCGGTAGCACTCTTTCCATACTATGTTTACATCCGGAACGTAGATATTGGATACCGCATGAACAACGAGGTCGAAATTCTCGTCCGCAAAGACAGAGAGGTCGGACATATCCCCTTTAATTGTTCGTAGAGTGAGGCCGTCCCTTTGTGCGACGAACTCGTCCCTGGCCAGCTGCTCTTTTGAAACATCGAGGCTCGTCACGCTCGCCCCTGCGGCCGCCAGAACAGGCGCCTGCTGTCCTCCGCCCGAAGCGAGACACAGCACATCCTTGCCCCGAACACCGTCAAGCCATGCGTCAGGGACATATTTATTAGGGGTTAATTTGAGTAGTACTTCTCCTCTCTTAGCCCTGGCTATAATTTCACCATCGACAGGCGTGCACCACTCGCTACCCTCAATCGATTCCTCGTCCCATGCGGCGCTGTTATGTTTCGATATATTAATCTTATTCATATGCCGTCATCTTCTTATCCATTGACCGGCCCTGTATATTAAGGTTAATTACTTAATCCATATGCGACCGACCTGGGCCGAGATCAATCTCGACAATTTAACTCATAATTTCAACCTTGTTAAGAAACTTGTGGGAGACGGGGTAGGTGTGCTTTCCGTAGTTAAGGCCGACGGTTACGGCCACGGCGCGGTCGAGGTGGGCGGAATTCTGGAGGAAGCGGGCACCGATATGCTGGGTGTAGCCACTGTGGAGGAAGCGGCCGAGCTGAGGGACTACGGAATAGAGGTTCCGATTCTGCTGCTGGGTGGAATAAGGCCCGAGGAGGCCGCCGTTACGGTCGAACACGACCTCACGCCGTGCCTCTTCTCCGTCGATGTCGCCAGGGCGCTCGATAACGAAGCGGGAAAGGCCCGAAAACGCTCACCCTACCATCTGAAAATAGACACGGGCATGACCAGATTGGGTATAAGGCCGGAGGAAGCCGCATCGTTTGTCGAAGAGCTCTCCTCATTTCAAAATACAGAGATGGAAGGGGTGCTTACCCACCTTGCCTCGGCCTTTACCAAGTCTCGCGAGTATACACTCTCGCAGCTTGATTCCTTCTCCGATACGCTTGATATAGTCCGCGCGCACGGTTTCAGGCCGCGCTTCATACACTCGGCTAACAGCGCGTCGATTCAGCGGTTCCCCGAGTCTCACATGAACCTCGTACGGCCCGGAATAATGCTTTACGGCTCGGGACGTGAAGGGGATAATGATCTTAAGCCGGTAATGAAGCTGAAAACGAAAATCATACAGATAAGACGCGTGCCGGAGAATACCCCGGTAAGCTACGGCGGCACATTTGTAACCGAACGTCCCTCTCTGATTGCGACACTTCCGATAGGGTACGCCGACGGCTATATGAGACGGCTCTCGAATAGCGCCAGGGTATCCGTCCGGGGCGAAACAGCTCCCGTAACGGGTGCTGTATGCATGGACCTCACGATGATAGACGTAACGGACGTGCCCGGCGTGCGGACTGGAGATGAAGTCGTGCTTTTCGGCGACGAGCTCGTATCCGTGGACGATGTAGCGCTCTGGGCCGGCACCATATCCTACGAATTGCTCTCGATTACCGGCAAAAGGGTGCCGCGCCGGTACATTTAAGCTCTATATTTGCTCTTCTCGTAAATTTTTCATAGATATTGGGGTGATTTTAGTTACATTTAAGGGAATGGTTCTTGTGAATACAGGTAATCTCGCCGTCTTAATCGCTTTATCACTGTGCTTTCTAAGCGTAATTCATGCATCGGGGGAAGAGGTGCTCAACATGGGCCCTCTCTTATATATAGACAGGAACGAGGAGACGGGCGAGAAAACGATAGACGCTCTCGGCCCTTTTGTGACATATAAAAAATCCCCTGAGGGCGAGGAATACGGTCTCCGCCCCCTTTTTTACAACTACCGTAATTACCGGAAAGACCGAACCGGGGTCGATGTTCTATATCCGCTTCTGACACAGCGCTCGTTTGAGGGGGATACGAAGCTACAGTTGCTTGTCTATCTCTTCTATTACAAGAGTGACCTCAGGCCTAGCGGCTTCAGGGAAAAGGAGTACACTCTGTTTCCTTTTGTCTTCGGAAGACACGCGGAGGATGAGGAAAGGAGCTTCTTCGCCGTCTTCCCCTTTTTCGGACGTATGAAACAGAAGTTCGGAAAGGACGAAATCAATTTCTATCTGTTTCCACTGTTTTTACAGACAAAAAAAGACGGCATGGCGAACAATAACGTGCTCTGGCCTTTTTTCGGAGCCTATTCCGGAGACGGAGTCAGGGGGGGGAGATTCTGGCCCGTTTACGGCTTCAGGGAAAAAGAGGACGTTTTCGAAGACAGGTTCGCGTTCTGGCCGATCTACATGCACCGTGAAAAGGATTTTTACGGGGAGAAAGTAAGCTCGACCGCGTTCCTCCCTTTTTATTACGAAATGGACATGCCCGGACGAAAGCAGAGGACATACCTTTGGCCTTTTATAACCACGATCGAAGATACTAACAGGGATTTCAGGAGATGGGATATCCCCTGGCCCATAGCTACGTATTCCAGGGGCGCGATTAACACCAAGAGAATCTGGCCCTTCTATTCACTCAAAACCGAAGAAGATTATCAGACCGGATACCTGATGTGGCCTCTATACGGCTATAAGCGTTTCGACTTCGGGGATTATGTAAGAACGCGGACGACGCTCGGATTATTCATATACAAAGACATTACGGACACACCCACGGCGGAGGGGGGAAAGAGCGGTAAAGCCGTTCATCTGTGGCCGCTTTTCTCTTACAGAACCAAGCCCGACGGAGAGAGCTATTTCCGTTTTCTCTCTCTTCTTGAAACCTTTTTACCCGATAACCCTCCTAGGGAAAGGAACTGGTCCCCTTTCTGGAGGCTGTTCGAATGGAGGATGGACAAAGAGGGTAATCAGAAGTCATCGTTCCTGTGGAATACTATAAGGGCCGAACGCACGAGTGACGGCGCGAAAAAATTCGAACTGAGGCCGATTATTCCGGTTATATCTTTTGAGGATTCCGAGGAGAGATCGAAGTTCTACCTTCTGGGGGGTCTCTTTGGATACAAGGGTACGCCCGAGAAAAAAACCCTGCGAATTCTCTTTATTCCTGTTAATATTTCTTCAGATAAAAGTTCGGAGACGGATGGCGATGCAAACGGAGGATCCTGAGTGAACGGAGTGATGTCGTTTTTCAAGATAACCGGGGGACTGCTGAGTCTTCTGATCGAGACTCTCTACTGGTGCAAGTCCGCTTTCAGCAACATGGATAAGGTTGTTTCTCAATTGCTGGTTATCGGCTATCAGACACTCCCCGTAGGCGCCCTCATCGCGCTTTTCACTGGCGGGGTTCTAGCGCTTCAGGCCGGTCCTACGCTCGCGCAATTCGGGGTCGAGGAGAACGTAGGGGGCCTCGTCGGACTTTCGCTGGTAAAGGAATTAGGGCCCGTCATGGCTTCCATACTGATAGCCGGAAGGGTAGGCTCCGCGATGGCAGCCGAGCTCGCGTCCATGAGCGTTTACGAAGAGATAGACGCGCTCAAGACTATGGACATCAACCCGGTCAGGTTCCTTGTAATGCCGAGGTTCATCGCGACCGTGCTCGCTCTGCCCACGCTTGTCATATACATGGACGTGATCGGATGGTTCGGGGGCGCTTTAGTGTCATATATAAACCCCGAGGTGAGTCTTTCTTTCAGCGTTTACTACAGGAATCTCGCGGACCTAGTGGATTTCACCGCCTTTATAAACGGGCTCATAAAAGCGATGATATTCGGAGTGATTATCTCTATCGTATGCTGCTACGTCGGTTTGAAAACAAGGGGCGGCCCGAGGGAGATAGGCACTTCCGTGACGAAGGCCGTGGTTCTGTCCTTCGTGCTCGTACTGGTTTTTGACTATTATGTAACCAGGATTTTGTTATTTCTTAATATAGATTAGACTAAACGGATATGGCTCAGGAACAGGAAATAAAAGAAACGGGAAAAGAAATTTCGGAAGGCATTACAGCTTCCAACGGAAGGGCGCTTCTTAGTTACCTGAAGTCCGAACCCGTCTCGGTGTCGATAAAAGGCCTTACCAAATCGTTCGGGGATAACCCGGTTTTAAGGGGCGTGAACCTCGAAGTAGAGGCGGGTGAGACGGTAGTCATTCTGGGAAAGAGCGGAACTGGAAAGAGCGTTCTGCTCCGCCATATAATCGGGCTTGAGAAGCCCGATGCGGGAAGCATTACGATAGGCGGCGAGGATATTAACGACCCGGAATTCAAGGATCACCACGACATTGCGATGGTCTTTCAGTCCTCGGCCCTTTTCAATTCCCTCACCGTCGAGGATAATGTCGCCCTCTATCTGAGAGAGCACAAGGTCTTTAAGGACGACTCAAAGGTAAGGGAGATAGTATCCAGCGCGCTCGGAATTGTGGGTCTGGACGAGAAAGAGGATATCATGCCGTCGATGCTGTCAGGCGGAATGAAAAGAAGGGTAGCCACGGCGAGGGCTCTGGTGATGAATCCGGACCTCCTTCTTTTCGACGAGCCCACTT
The DNA here is from genome assembly GCA_040223695.1 of Deltaproteobacteria bacterium. Classification (NCBI taxonomy): domain Bacteria; kingdom Pseudomonadati; phylum Myxococcota; class Myxococcia; species Deltaproteobacteria bacterium. Next base: position 582,740 of record JAVKFU010000015.1, on the reverse strand, counting down.
CGGGGCTTGACCCGATGATGACCCGCACAATAGGTGACCTCATAATTGACCTGAAGCACACCGTGAAGATCACTCAAATAGTAGTAACACACGATATAGACCTCGCGTTTTATGTGGCGGACCGGATAGCCGTGCTAAACGACGGAAAGATAATAGAGTTCGGGACTCCTGATGAAATACGTTCCAGCGAGGATGTGGCAGTCAAAGAATTTATAACCCCTCAATTCGAGCATGAAAGGAGGTAGCGGCAGATGAATAAGCATGTAAAAGTCGGGATATTTTTCCTGGTGGGCCTTTTGATATTGCTTGCGGTATTTGATTTCGTGGGCGACATACCGTTTTTCAGAAGCGACTATAAGCTCAAGACCTACTTCAAATCCATTGATGAATTGAGGGTCGGAAATCCCGTAAAGATAGAGGGCTACGAGATAGGAAAGATATCCAGGATCAGAATCGCGGACAGAGAAATCAAGGTCGAGATGAAAGTCGATAAGAATAGCGGCGTAAAAACCGATTCCCTGGCCACCATCAAGCTCACGAGTCTCCTCGGCACAAGCTACATTAACCTTTCCTTCGGCTCGCCCGATAGCCCTCCCGCTGTTGACGGCACGGTGCTTCCCAGTGAGGAACCGACCGACATAAACGAGATACTCGTAAAGGTGGACTCTGCGGTGAGCTCGATAGAGTCGGCTGTCGGTGCTTTCGACGTGCTCGGCGACAACAAGGAGCAGTTGAATAATATCGTTACGAATCTGAATTCGGTGCTGGAGGGGCTTGAGAAAGGGGAGGGGACTTTCGGTAAGCTGCTCAAGGACGACGAGCTTTACGACGAGGCCAGAGACGCGCTTGGCAATGTCAATGATATCACCGCGTCGCTCAAGGCGGGCAAGGGCACCCTCGGGAAGCTGCTCGTGGACGATTCGCTCTACGATGAAACAAAAACCGCTATTGCGAATCTCGGAAACATGGCGGAGAAGCTCAATACTTCAAAGGGCACGATAGGAAAGCTGCTTAACGACGATACGCTTTACAACGAGGCCACCGGAGCCGCGACTAACCTGAATCAGATACTCGAGAAGATTAATTCGGGAAAGGGCACTCTCGGTCAGCTCGTAAACGACGATAAGCTCTACAGGGACGCTCAGGATACGCTTCTTAAAGTTGACAAGAGCATAGACACCCTCGACGACCTTGCGCCGCTCGGAGTATTCGGAACCGCGCTCGGCGTCGTCACGCTGTTTTAAATGAAGATAGAGCCTGTTTCCCTATCCTACATTGATACCGGCGACGTTACGTTTCTCACCGGGCACAAGGGGTCATTCTCACCTGTCAGGGATTCAATCCGGGAAATAGGACTGATCAATTTTCCGGTCCTCAGAGACACCGGCGAAAGCCTCCAGGTGGTAACGGGCTGGAAGAGAATATTCGCGCTCACGGAGCTCGGTTTCGATGAAGTCATGTCTAAAATCTACGAGCCCGGTGAATTATCCGACGAGGCGTGCCTCAAATACATATACCACGACAATAGCGGAAGATTAGACGATATGGAGCTTGCTGACCTTGTAATCAAGTTCAGGGACATGCTCGGGCTCGGGGACAGGGAAATGATAAGCGATACGCTTCCCTTTCTCGGTATCCCTCCCTCGCGGAAGCAATACGACAGATATCTGGGTCTGGCCTCGCTTGCAAAGGAAATAAAAGAGGCGTATTACCGTGAAAGGATTACCATAGAGCAGTGCCAGACTCTAAGCGAGACGGCGCTGAATGAAAGGGTTTTAATCCTCACGCGCGTTCTCGACAAATACAAATTAAATAACAATGAATTCAGGCAGGTTATAAAAGAAATTGAAGAGGTCGCCTTAAGGGACAAGAGGCCTGTTTCAGAGCTAATAGACGAGATAGAGGGCGTGATTGGCGACCGGGGCAGGGACGATTTCAGAGCGGAACTCGGGAAGCTTCGCTACCCTTTACTCAAAGGGGTGGAGGAGACGTACTCAGAGGCGCTGAAGTCAATGAATTTACCGGGAAACGTGAATATAACGACCGGACCTTACTTCGAGGGAAACGACATAGAAATCCGAATACGGGTGAAGTCCGCTCAGGAGCTGTCGGACGCCATCTCAAGTCTCGAAGGTGTGTGCGGCGACGGAGCTATCGGAAAACTCATCTCCATCGTAAGAGAAGGAGAATAGACTAATTTGTAGAATTATCTGTCTTTAAATGCGTCAAAGATTTCCGAATCACAGGTTTTTACTTAAAAAATAATTTGCCGTGAGGGTTATTGTCCATACCGATCTCCCGGTTTGATTAAAGAGTTGTAAATTTCTTTCCGGCGTATCCTAACAAGCCATTCGCAACGGCGTAGGCTCTATCGCCTAAATTATTTGCATGTGCGAATAAATCACTTGACAAAAAGCCTCTTTTCCGATTAATTTATATACTGTCTATGATTAATTCCCAAAGTAATCTTAGATTATTTCATTTTGTTAAGTCAATCTTTTCAGGCATATTATCTGGTATACGCAATACAATTGCTTTTGAGAATTTGAATAATAACGTTTTTCTTCGCAGTCTTAAAAATGTAAGCTAATGCAATATAAAATAGCGAAGAAATGCTTGGTAAAAATACTGAAATTTGCAGGAAGGAGATGAAAATGGGACTCAATAAAGAATATATAGGAAAGGAATTCGAACCCACCGTGCATGTGGTAAGCACGGAGGAGGTTATTGATTACGCGTGGGCGATAGGCGCCCGCAACCTGAGCTATTTCAACTACAACGGCGCTTTCGCCTTTGATCACGAAAACCCGGCGGGTATGGCCCCGCCGAGCTATGCCGTAACCTACGAGCTTCCGATACTGGAGAAGCTCTGGAGCGACCCCGCGCTTCACGGAGGTCCTGATGAGGCCAAAAAGAACGTGCTCATGCTTGTCCACGGGGATCAGCACATGAAATTCTACAGGCCCATAAGACCGGGTGACAAGCTCACATTTACTCCCAAAATCACCGATATCGAAGACAAGGGATCGGGCGAGCTTCTTAAAATAAACGTACTAACTACGAACGGGAACGGTGAGAAGGTTGTCGAGTCCGACTGGGGTCTCTTCATAAGGGGCAGCGGAAGCGGGCAGAAGCCCAAAAAAGCGCCGTCTAACGGCAATAAGCCCAAGGAGACTCCCGAGCCGCCGCCGCTCGCCTTTAGGGATATAATCAGGATACCCGAGGACATCACCTACAGGTACGCGAAGGCTTCAAACGACATGAACCCGATTCATATTGACGAGGATGTGGCAAAGGAGGCGGGCCTGAGCGGGATTATCGTTCACGGTCTCTGCACTATGTCCATGACCATGCGGGCGATAATAGAGAGTTATCTCGACAGCGATCCCGGGAAATTGAAATCACTGGGTGTCAGGTTCACTGCTCCAGTATATCCGGGAGATACAATCATGGTTGACGGTTGGGAAGTGGGGAGAGAGAACGGTCACGTTAAGCTGGGATTCGATGTGACGAGAAAAAGCGATAACGTCAAAGTTATAAAAGGCGGCTCCGCCGAAGTAGAAGTAGACTGACAATTAAAATTAAGCCTTTTTGATGAATGATTTAAAAAGCGGCGGCTACCAGGACCCGCCGCTTTTTTTTTACGCGGTTTTTAATTTCAGGGCAATTCCTGTTCCCTCATCGCCCGGTGATGTAATTCTCTGTATTTCCCTTTCTATCAATTCCATAAGCTCGGGCAGAGATTCTTTTTCCTTTGCGGAGATAAGAGGTGCGTTATATATCCTGCCGAGCCTCGCGGCTTCCGTCCGGGGCGCTCTGTCCTGCTTGTTGAGTACTACCATCTGAGGGATGGAATCATAGCCCGTCTGCTCGAGTATTTTATTCACAGAGTCTATCCTTTCCCCGACCATCGGGTCGCTCGCATCCGCCACGTGGAGAAGAAGCGAAGAGCCTCCGAGCTCCTCGAGCGTCGCCCTGAAAGCGTTTACCAGTTCCCCGGGAAGGTCGCTTATAAACCCCACCGTATCCGTAATCAGTATATTTTTTCCTCCGGGCAGCCTTATCTTTCTGGTTGTAGGCGACAGTGTGGAGAACAATTTATTTCGAACGATAACGCCGCTGTTCGTAAGCGCGTTAAAGAGTGTGGATTTGCCCACGTTCGTATAGCCTATAAAGGTTACCGTGGGTATTCCCGTCTCCCTTCTCTTTTTTCTCGTATGCTCTCGCCTTTTGCTCAGATGTGATATTTCCCCTTCCAGGTTATCTATCTGCTTTCTGATACTTCTTCTTTCCTCTTCGAGCTTTTTCTCGCCAGGCCCTCTCGTGCCGATTCCGCCTCCTAGTTGAGAAAGCTCGACGCCCCGCCCCACGAGCCTCGGGAGGTTGTACTTAAACTGCGCGAGCTTTACTTGCAGTTTACCCTCGGCGGTTGTAGCGTGACGGGCGAATATCTCGAGAATGAGCTGCGTTCTGTCCATCACGTCCAGGTTCGTTTCGTCTGATATGGATTTCACCTGCGCGGGAGTAAGCTCGACGTCGAATATTATCTTTTCCGCCCCTACCTGCCTGGCGGTGAGTATCACTTCTCCGAGCTTGCCCTTTCCGATGAGGTATCGGGGGTCTATTTTTTTTCTTATCTGAATTGTGGAGCCGAGCACGGCCTTATTTGCGGACTTTGCGAGGGATTTCAGCTCTTCGAGGGATTCCTCGGCCTCCGAGCGGAATTTGGTGGAGAATCCTACAAGCAGCACCCCCTCGCGGTCCTTTTCCCCGCCCTGCTCGTAGTATGATCTTTCGAGGTCCTGCTCGACGTCCCTTATGAGCTCGTCGCACCTTACGTCCACCCTTCCCAGGTCGTGGTACTCGGACACCTCCCACTTCTTTTCTTCATGATTAGGCGGAAGGATATGAGCTAGATGGAACTTGCCGGGCCCGCCCTGATCCCTTACTTCAAGAAGGCCCAGCAAATCGAGCCTCTCGTTTACGAGCGTGACGAGGTCGGGCTCGCTCAATCTCGAATTTTTGAGGTGCGTATGGACCAATCTGTAGCCCCTGAGCCTGAACTTCGCCTCCCTCGACCTTCCCAGAAGCTCGTCGAACGGAAGCTCGTGCGAGTCGCCCAGAAAAACGACCGTAACTTTCCCCTTTCTGTCTATGAGTACGGAAATTCCCTTCTTCAGCTCGTATGTAAGCTGTGATAATGTTCTTGCAAGCTCTAGGGTGATTATTTCTTTAGGGGGGATTTTTCTTCTGTAAAGTCTTTCAAGGTTACTGAGTTCACTTCTCGTAAGTCCGGAAGTCTTTCCGTATATTTTGCTTATATTCGCGCCTCCTGAGTGTATTTACCTCTACTTTTATGATAATCATTTGCGCTAATCAGTCAAGGAATTTATGGAGTGTTCGCGGAATTTTATTGTTACATCTAGGTGCCCGCCTGAATTCATGAACCCTTTCTCTTGGAGTCTGTACGGTGATTACATAACATAGTTAGTAGTATTTTTATGGATAGTAGTGATAGTCTGACGCGATATTATGTAGGGTGAAGCATCCGCGCAGTTCCTGTACGGGAGATTTAATCTCTTCCAAGCCCTAAATTGATTCCATGCCGTAGGGCGGTGTCTGAAAACCTGATTGCTTTTAGTCGGTGGCGAAATCGCCCTCTTCCGCCTCTTCGGCTTTTTCACGGGTTTCGCTCGCCTGCCATTTGTGGTCTTTTATGTAATTGTCTATCGCTTCGTTTATTATCATGCTCAGGTTCTTTCCGTAGGCTCCGGCTATCTTCTCCAGCGATTCACATTTTCCCGAATCTATATCGAGTGTGATTTTCTTCGTTTCTTTTGCCATGGTTATCTACCCCCGTATTTTTATACTAACATATCATTCCCGTCTTCGTATAACTAATTTGAAATATCCGGCTTCCGTATCATTATATTTGCTTTTATATCTCCTCGTTCGGATTATATTGACCGCTGGTTTCACTATTGTTTTACCCCCCGTCTTCTAGGTTATAATTTGTCTCGATGATTAAAACCGATTACCTGATATTGGGGGCGGGTCCCGCGGGAAGCTGGGCGGTGAGAGGCATAAGGCAGGAGGACAAAGAAGGGCGGATATTAATAGTAGGTAAGGAGCCCAGGAGGGCTTATTTTCTTCCCATGCTCTCAAAGGGATACATACAGGGACGTTACCCCGAGGAAAAGCTCTATCTTGTAAAAGAGGATTTTTACGAAAGTAATAATGCACGTTTTATGGGCGGTAACGGGGCGGCGGCTCTCGATACGGACAAAAAGATCGTAACGCTTGAGGACGACGAACAGGTATCTTACGAAAAGCTGCTCATATGCACAGGCGGCTCGCCTTTCAGGTTCCGGGTGCCGGGAGCGGACCTGAGAAGAATCTACTATCTGAGAACCCTCGACGATGCCAGGATAATAAGGTCGGCCTCGGGAAGCGCGCATGAGGCGGTCGTCATAGGAGGCAGCTTCATCGGGGTTGAGCTCGCCGTCGCGCTGAGGGAGCTCGGTCTCGCCGTAAAGCTCCTCATGATGGAGAATTATATTTTTCAGAGCCTGATACCCGAAGAAGCGGGCCTATATCTCACGGAGCTCATGCTTGAGAACGGAGTTGAAATATACCCGCGTCAGAAGGTCACGGAGTTTCGCGGAAGGGACGGGCTCGCCGAGTGGGTTGTCACGGAAGATGGGAATATGTTTAAAGCGGATATGTTCTGCGCAGGTATCGGCCTCACGCTCAACATCGGATACCTCGAAGGCGCCGGAATAGAAACCGGGCGGGGAATAATAGTGAACGAATATCTTGAAACCAATGTGGAAGGCGTTTACGCCGCGGGCGACGTAGCCGAATTTGAAGACATAATCCTCGGATACAGGCACCTGACGGGACATATAGAGAACGCCCTTCAGCAGGGGAGGGCAGCCGGAAGGAACATGGCGGGCGCGAAGGTCGAATATGCGCAGGTGACCGGTTACGATACCGAGATTTTCGGGACTCCTCTCATGTTTATCGGAGCGCCCGATGGCGGCGAAGAGTTTTGTGTGCGAAGGGATAACGATGACCCCCGCGTTTGTTTCTCATTCAGGGGCGGGCGTCTCGCGGGAGCGCTTCTTATAAAGCCGGGCGGCAAGGATATCCGCGTGATAAAGGAGCTGGTCGGGATGAGTGGAGACGGAACTCACGGCTTTAAGGAAAAGCTATGTGCCCCTGATACCGATCTGGGCGCGCTTCTTGATAAAATTAAAGGGAAAGAAGGGCAGTGGAGTAAGGATGACCGATAATTTTTCCGATGAGATAAAAAAAATAGCAAGAAGTATGGGTGCAGGAAAAGGGGAGGATTCTCAAGGCTCCCTGCCAGCCGGAGAATCGGATAGGGAATTCGTGACGGTATTGGACCGGTTCTTCAAAATTTCGGAAGAAGGTGTGCGCATATTTAACCGTGAGTCTCAGGGGATAAGGCTCTCCATACACAAGCTTTCTCCGGAATTCCTCGACCTTTTCCTCGATATACCCGGCAGACGGGGCGGTTTTTCGATCGTATCGCCTTTCAGGATTGTAATAATTTTCGACGAGGATCCCGCCCTTATAACCGTTATAGGAAAACAGAGGAAAACGGATGGCGGGAAACTATCACCGGCAATTCAGCTTATCAAAACCGGATTTTCCGTGGGTACGGATGGAATCGAATACAGGGACAATTCGGGAGGGCGTATAGAACCCCGCGAGATTGTTCCCCTTTTTATCAGGTGGGTGTCTTCATCCTAGACGCTCAGGGATGAAGAACAACATGTGTAAGCGAGGCAAGTATGACGATAAGCGCTATCAGTACTACTACTCCGCCGATATATATGCCGCCTTCCTTCTCGCGCTCGTTCAATTCGAACATCTCCCGAAGCTCGTTCCTCTCGTTATTGTTCTCTTTCTCACTCATGACCGCAGAATTATAACGGCAAATCCGCTTTTGTAAAGCGGCCGCCGTCAACTTGAAAATATCTTTATATTTGTTAGTTTAATAATGTGATAGAGTACATAACACCTTACTTCAGACCCCCCAGCGAGGGGAAGAGTTTTATCCTTCAGGCCACTATCGGCTGCTCCCACAACCAGTGCACCTACTGCGCTATGTACAGGAAGGAGGAGCAGAAGTTCCGCGTCCGTCCTATGGACGAAATTAAGTCGATCATAGACGCCGCTAACGAAAACGGTGAGATAACCGGACGGGTATTTATCGCCGATGGAAACGCGCTGGTTCTATCGCAGAAAAAGCTTGTGGAGATAATGGGATACCTGCGTGAAAAGTGCCCGCGTCTCGATCGGGTCAGGATGTACGCGAACGTGGGGGATATTCTCCGGAAAGGGGTAGATAATCTTAAGGAGCTGAAAGCCCTCGGTCTTGATATGGTGTATATAGGCTTTGAAAGCGGGGACGATGTAGTTCTCGAGAGAATCAAAAAAGGCGCAAACCACGAGGAGACGGTAAAGGCGTCCGGGATGCTCAAGGAAGCGGGGATTATGAACTCCGCTATGGTGCTTCTGGGTATGGGGGGAGTTGGAAGGAGCCTCGAGCATGCGGAGGCCACGGGGAAGCTTCTCACCGGCTGCGACCCGGAATACGTAGGCGCTCTATCACTTCAGCTGCGTCCGGGAGCGCCCCTCTACGAGGAGTGGAAGCGGGGGGAATTCGAGCTGCCCGGAAAGTTCCAGATGATAAAGGAGCTTGAGGTGCTCGTGGACAACACGGAGCTTACGGACGGTTATTTCTTCTCGAACCATATTTCTAACTACCTGCCTATAAAGGCTAAATTCCCGAAGGACAAGGAAGAAGTGCTCCTGCAGATAAGGACCGTGCTCAACAGCGGGGATGAATCCCTTCTTCGCCCGGATTACTACCGGGACGTTATTAATCAGTATTGAAACAGTTTCTAAAATTCGTTTAATAAGGAGAATTATTATGCCGAGGATCGCAACCATATCACCCGTTTGGGGATGCAGCGTAGAGGACCTGCGCGCTCTCGCTAAAACCGCCGAGGATGCGGGTTTTGAAGGGATATTCTCACCCGAGGTGCCCCCGTTTAACGCCCTCTCGAATGCGCAGGTATTCGCCGAGGCTACCTCAAAAATCAAGGTCGGCACATGGATTACCAACATATATATGCGCCAGGCGGTAATGGCCGCGGCCACTTCGCTTACGATTCAGGAGATAACGGGCGGCAGGATGGTTCTCGGTCTCGGCGTAAGCCACAAGCCCGTAAACGACCGCTATGAAATCGACATGGGCGACCCTGTCGAGAGCATGAGGGATTATGTTAAGTCCGTCAAAGCCTTTATGGACGGGACCGCTCCTCAGCTCACACTCAAGCGTGAGCAGCCCAAGGTGCCGGTATACATCGCCGGGCTTACAAAAGGCGCCGCAACACTCGCCGGAGAAGTTGCCGACGGTCTTATGCCCTACATGTCGACGCCCGAGTACATAAAAGAATTGAGGGGATACGTCGCCGAGGGCGCGAAGAGCGCCGGACGAGATCCTTCCGAGATAGACATCACGCTCGGAATACCCTCTGTCGTATCGGATGACCTGGAGCTCGCCAGGAAAGCGGGTAAACGCGGTTTCTCCCCGTATCTGAACTTCCCGTTTTACCAGAGGCTCATGATAAACAACGGGTACGGCGACGCTATCGATAAGGTAAAAGCGGGCGAGAACCCCGCCGATGTGTTCACGGACGAGATGCTTGACTCCGTGGCTCTCATAGGCCCTCCCGAGAGGTGCCGGGAGAGGCTTGAGGCGTACAGGGAAGCCGGGGTCGATCTTCCCATCATAGTGCCGAGCCCTGCGGGAAAACAGGGCAATGTAGAGGTGATGAAGATCACCGCCGACGCTTACGGCGGATAGTTTCCTTTAGCTCAGTCGATTCAGGCGTGGAGCAGCGTGGGGGTGAATCACTGTGCCCCGATAGTAGTCTGATAGTACCTCAAGAGTTCACCAATATCCTCGTTTGGAACGGCAGGGACTATTACAGGGTTGCTGGAGACAGGATGAACCTAAAGATATATACTATCTATTTGTTATATATAGTATATGAATAATTATCTTAAACCCGTTCCACCCTTCGACTGCACACGATGTGTGCGCTCAGGATGAACGAGTTTTTGTTATTCGTTAGTCTGAATTCATTTCGTGATCATAAAGCTAGTAGAATTAATTTAATTGATTGTCAGAAAGACAATAAATTTCAACTTTGCATAAGAAGAGGGCCGGAGATTCTCACCTGCCCTCTTCTTATGTCCGATTTTATCTGCAGTTATAGTCTCTCATTGCATCAGAGGTCGCAGAGGCGCAGTCAAGACCTAAAGCTGGACGGAATCCCCGACCAGCAGAGTCTCTGCACATACATGGAGGAAGACTACTTCCACCCCCAGTTCCACCCCCGCCGCCTGTAATACCACCACCAATTGGTACGATCGGGTCATAACCATCTGTAGGTTTGTTTTGACCTCCTTGCCATTTGCCGTCTTTTAACCACATGTAATATGTCATTCCAGCTCTATTAGGGTCCTCTCTGAGCCAATTGATAGCTTTGTCTCTGTCAAATTCTTCCTGTGCTGCTCCGTAAAGCTCCACAGGTGTAGGTTGCAGCTGCCTAGGCATCTGACTTCTAATCTGCTGTCGTCTCTGCTTTAGCTTATTTATATAGTCGTGCAACTCTGCGGCTCTGTTCCTGTTGGTATTCTTGACTCTATCATATTCAAGACCTGCTTTAGAGATTTTATTATTTATTCGGCGTATCGTATCTAAATCTTGTTCATATTGCGCCAGATTCGGTGGAAGTGTCCCTGGTGGGAATACTTCTTCGGGATTAAATGAATAACCTATTGTATTGGCTGATACAGTTGTGCTTATCAATCCCAGTACAAGAAGAGATACGATTAATAATGTAAAAAGACAGCACATATTTCTTAGGCTGATGATTTTACAATTGGAACCCTCTAATTTGTGCATTGCTAACCCCTCCTCAAAGTTAATGGTCTTAAAGCGATTATAGTATAATTAAAGAAAACATGCCATATTACATAAGTATTAATATGCTTCAGAACTCGGGTCCAATATATTTTATGCTCTTTAATACTTTAGTCTGTCATAGATTTATTACCCCGAGAGTCTAAACCGTAAGAATGGTTCATTACAAGTCAGGTAAAACTGTTGATGTTAAGCAGCGTTTGTATGTAAAGTGTAATATTCATTTTCCGCCTGTATCGGTGTCCTGTATCCATGTGCCGAATGAAGGTATCTCCCGTTGTAATAAACAACCCACTTATCGAGTTCATGACTAAGCTCTCTTTCATTCCCCCACTCACTTAGCCAAAAATGCTCCTCCTTCATCATTCTTATCATTCTCTCTGTATCCGCATTCCCCTCAGGGTTGTTATAGCTTGTAAATACTTGCTCTACTTCAGTAGCGGAACAGGCTTTCATAAAGTTCGTTATTCCTCGCAACGCTCTTCAAACTCGGTGCACATTCCGTACCCGTCCCTTTTGACGCATACTTTTTTACAATCTTTTTCGCTTTCAGGTTGATCGGTTACGGACTCCGATTGCTGAGGTGCTTCTTCGCTCTTATTTTCCTGAGAGATTGCTATCCCAGCGGTGAGACAAAAAATGAAGCTCGATATTACTAAATATTTTTTCATTTTCTTCTCCTCCTCATACCTCTTTTGAATAATTTAAGCCTATCTTACAAAGCTGGTTTCGTCACTTATTACCTTGCTTACAAACAATAGGGAGCTTCGGGAAGAGTAACAGAGAGCTCAGTCATAAAGTGAATAAGTAGGTTCATATTACAACCGAAATTACCTTCACTCTATACTTGGATACTGTACGCTAGGTCAGGTAGAAGAAGAGTATTACAGTAATCATGATTCACATTTATATGCGGCTTGACAATAAGGGTACAGTACTTGATAATGACATCTAGAGTTAATTAATAAATCAAAGGAGGTTCTATTATGATAAGTAAGATTGTAACGTCAATTTTATTTGCAAGTTTAATAATCTCACAACTAACTGTTCTCACCTTAGTGGCTAAAGCCGCAGAGAACGACACAGCTGTAGTACTATGTGAACAGAAGGTAAAAGGTCAAGCTCCAACATATGACGTAGTACTAGCCGAAGTAGCTGGTAACTGCTTGAACTCCATTAGCTTACCAGCAGAGGGACAATGCGATGTTGACAGTCCGTGTGTTACTTGTTTGCAGTCACTACATAACGTTTTGCTTGAAATAGAAACGTCGGATCAAGTTTCAAATAACCGAGTTGTATATGTCTTACGTGCTACGAACGAAGTCGGCTGTCAACGATAAGTACAGGCAGAAGTGTCAGCGGAAAGAAGAAAGAAAGTAAGCGCTTAAAAGATACTGAATAAAAGTTATACACAAACTATGGTGGGAGCTTCGGCTCCCTTTTTTTATTTGACTCCAACTTGCTTTGTACCGATTTAAACCGAGATTGACAGAAGGGGAGGGCTACACTTCCGCTCTTTTTTTAACAGTCATACCCCCCCAACCTTAATCCTCCCCCTCAAGGGGGGAGGAGATAAAAATGTGATCTCTATTTATTCTATTCGGAGGGGAAGAGATAAAAGAAGACTAGTCAATTCAGAATAAGTTGAAAGTTCGGAGAGGGTTCTGCGATGTCAACGCTTCTGCTCGACCTCTAGAGTCCTGAGGCGGTTTATGGCTGCTATTATGGACAAAAATATATTTAACAATGCTAAAATTTCTTTATAAAAAAGGTTAGCAGATAGTTGTGTGATTTGCGTATATTAATTTTGTAACTCTTAATTTGATTCAGAGTCTCTCTTTAGCTCGTTCATCCTCTCTATGTGCATCTGCTTCGTAGCTCTTGGCTACAGCTCTAAGAGTTGCTGCAGTTCTCGGCCATTTGATTTCACAGATTTCTGCGTAATCATGGTATTTTTTAGCGAGGTCTCTTTCCTTTTCTCCTCCCTCAATTAACGAACGCCATACTGTACCTCTTTTATTGACTATACCTATCTCAAAACCTTCTTCGAGTTCTTCGCTTGCAATTTCCTCAATAATATTCCTTACTGGAATACACGGCCAACTGCCGTCACATTCTTCAGGGGCATGTGCGAACAGTTCACCAATTTGAACATCACATACCTCTATATGACCCGTTTCGTTACATATTTCGCGGGCTTTCTTTACCCAATCAACAAGTTCATGTTCGTTAATAGTATTATTGTCAAGGGTTCCTGGCAATGTTTTCCAGTTGTACAGCAAGGTGTATGCGTTAGTAGCTATTGCACTTTGTTCTTCAGTCGGCGGTTCACCTAAATCTGTTTGTTCGTTACGGGAACGGTAAATCTTAGAAAGAATGAATGCGAAAAATCCGGGTTCAGTTTGTAAAGAGTTCTGCAAAGTCTTTGGAAATACATCTCGCCCATCAAGGAGATTAAGATACCTCCATTCTAATCTTGCTAATCTCTGCACATCGATGTCTGGATCAGATTGTAACTTCTTGAACAGTTCTTGAATCTCAAACCCCAAGTGACCTGAAATACCTTGCTGCAGATGGGCGAGAGTTTCCATTATAAGGGATGAATCTAATTCACATTTCTTAAATAACGCCATATTTATGACATCAATAGCTTGGTTAGGTCGTTTATGTTCAATTAGCTTAGAGACAGCATATTCCACATTCTCTTTTTTGGCTTCTCGGCAAAATTCGCTAACGTGACTCCAATAGTAATCGCTTACTTCTGGGCTAAGTTCGGATATGATATCCCATGTTTTTCTATCAAATCGCTGAAGAGAAATCAGAAACTTACCTGCTTGTTCAGGTGTCCACTGGTTGATGGGTAGCCTCTCAACCCACTCCCAATTATCTCTATTCTTTCTCCTGAGGCATCCAAAAACATATCCCCGAGCAAAATCGGCTATTTTTGTATTCTCGGATGAAAGATATTGTGGTATGATATCCAAATCGTTCTGTACCATATTAGATTTTGCTAGAACAATTCCTATATCTCCCGGCGAATCCACATCTTTTGCAAGTTCAATTATTCGAGGTAGTCCTTCCTTAGTGAGGATTTCCTCTAGTGCCTGTGTCCGTGATTTGAACACAGCTTCCTCATACTTGTCTAATGAGTCCCTGGGGGATTGGTCAGGTATATGAGGATAATATTCGAAAAGCCATTTGTGCTTTGTAAGTAAATCCTCTGACTCAAAACGTTTCTGTATTTCCTCGACACTTTCGACAGTTCTTGCGGGTAATGCCCAATTTGTATCGGAAAAACGCCTGTGCTTTGACACCTTTTCTCGAAGAGTTTCAGCAATAAGCTGCTTAGCGTTTGCATCGAATTTCATTAAGTCGAACTTTCTCAAACTATTCAGTAAACGATTCTGTGCTGACGGAGGAAAGTGTTCAAACTTTTCAATTAATTGAAGCCACTTGTCAATATCTGTCTCAACAATCCCGAGTAGTATTTCAGCACATGCATCTACTTGTTGGTAGTAATCTTTCATAGGAACACGATCTGACCAATTCAGTGACCAATTGTGCCACATGGGACGATGTGTCAAGTTCGTAAAACCCCTATACTCAGGCAAAAGACTGAGCAACAGTTGCCATCCAACACTTGAAAACTTTTTTGTAATTTTCTTTAAAACTGTTATTCGATCATCCACAGATGCAGTAGTTTGAGGGTACCAAGGTAAAAATATCTCTTGTAGACTGTTCATTGGATTATTTCCTGATCTTACATTAGGTGTAGCTTGAGCTAATATTGCCAGCATCTCACTCACGCTAGTCAAATAGCTACTATTCCAAGCGAGAGCCTCAAGTGCCCAAAGAAGCCCTACATGGGGTGGGGAAGAGAAGAAAGGGTCACCCTCAGCAATAAATAGTTTTAGCACTTGAGGGTCCGATGTTTTTAAATCTCTATCCAATGATTTCAAAAATGCATCTGGACTTGCTTCAGCTAAAATAGGTAAGAGGTCGGACAATGACGCCCAACGTTGCCATCTAGCGTCTTTGGCAAGAAGTTTCTCTATTACACTTTCAACTCGTCTCTCAGGTGGAGGTGAATCCGTAAGTAAGTGAGTAGGAGGTATAACTCCCAGAAGTGCTAGTGTCTCAGCAATACCTTTTCGTAGCTGGTGTGAGTACTTAGGTGTCTTATCATAGATTGCTGCTCGCCATCTTTCCTCAGGCGGAAGTTCAAACTCAGGATTTTCTTCTCCTAGTACTTCAACTGCTATCTTTTCAAACTGCTTAAGTTTTGTCAATGTGAGATATGGTGCTAGAAGAGTCCATGAATCATCACGTGATACAAATCTCCAATTATCAAGTGCTTTCATAAGTGGTGCGTCCTTCCCTTTTTGCCGTCGGTTGACAATTTCCTCTACTCTGTCATAAGGCTGGCCAGATAGCTTCTCGATAATCTTTCGGTCCGCCTCATGTGACTCATTCCATCCTCCGAGAAGGAGAATCGGAACTAATTCCGAAGCGGCATCAGGATTTGCCCATTCTGGTATCTTAACACTAGAAAGACGGGCTATGCGGCGTTTTAATACAGTGAGACTTCCTCCTGACTCTCGGGCTATTCTTCTTGCTTCCTCTCTTTTAAGACCTGATGATTCAAGTGTTTTTTCTAGTTCAAAACGGTATACTCGTGAAAGCCGGTTATTTCTCTTTTTTGGATCATTAGTAATTTCATTCCATAAGAGCATATAATGACCTCTACGCCGTGCCTCCGCTATAAGCTCCTCTTCAACTTCGATAGACGGTCTAGGAATCAGAACTATCGGATATTCCGATGAGATAAGTGTCTGCCATGCTTCTTTGGCACCCACAATAACTATCTTGTGAGCATTGACTTTGTTGCGTTCATTCTCATCCAGACTCTCGATAAATGCAGCAACAAAATCGAAAAGTTCATCAGGGGACGATGCCTCAAACTCCATATGGGATGGAGATCCCACAAGCCAATTTTTTAATGCTTCTATGTTTTTCTCACGCGTGATTAGAAAAATATCGGGTCTAAGAGTCGGAACAGTAAGTAGTTTAAGATTTTCCCAATGTACTTCTATATCAGTAACACCATCTGGACGCGAGAACCATGCATCGACTACAGGGGCAATTTCTAACCATTGCTCGATGTTCGACGAATCATATACACGCACATCCTTCCATATGCCAAGTTTCTTTTTTTCATTAACCCATTCGTTTTTTCTTGTCCATTTTCTAGGTGTGACAAAAACAAATACTGTCTCTTTTTGATTGAAGTCTTCCGTATTGGTGCTTCGTTTCTTGAAATCATCATCAGCCTTGCCTTTGATGTCTTTGTCAACTCCCATTTCCCAACAGCTTTGTCCATATGGGACGAAGGCATTACCTTTTTCAGTTCGGATCATTCCATCCCATCCAGGACGTCCTACATCTTCACCAGCGGGAAAATCCATGAAGTCTATCGAATCAATCGTTGCATGAATTAGACGACGAATTAACTGTGGAAGACTCGAACGTGCATCCAATGTATCGGCCCATCTTTCTAATTCTGTTGCGCTCGTCCATGGGGTTCTCCTTCTCGTTTCTATTTTGCTGAAAACTTTTGGAAGCTTGTCTGCTAGTGTGGGATTCTCAGCTATATCATGGGGAATTCTTCGGGTTTCTAATGCGGCAAGAACAAAAAACTGTTCCCATTCAGGGGTATCAGGTTTAAGATTGAGTGCTCTCGCATACTCTTCTAAACTATCTTGTGTCTGAGGGGGTTTGAGTAAGCCTCTTTCAAGACGGCTGATGTTACCATGATCGAATCCGTGTTCTCTAGAAAACTCGCGCAGATTCATTTTGTTTGACTTTCTCAGTTGCCTGAAGAACTCACCAAAACTTTTTTTCATACGTATATCCCTCTTTGAATGGCGTTGTAAATATTATACACCATTCTATAAGAAAAATCAAATTTGTTGTAATATTAATACAACGGCAGGGGCTCTTGTCCTTATGTTCGCTAGATAAATATTAATATTGGGAGCAGGTTAGGATTGTATGTGTCAGAAATTTTCTGTCACTTCTGCTCCACACTTAGCGTTCTGAGCCTGTTAATTGCAGCCGCAAGCTCGATCTTCCTGAACTCCGCATAGTTCCCGGAGATGCTCCTGCCTATTACGTCCAGACCGTCCCGTCCTATATCCATCATTACGAGGCTCGCAACCTCTCTGAGCGTCCTCCTGCCGTCCATATACTTCTTCGCGTGCTCTATGGCGTCGCCAAGCGCTGTTGTCTGGCACATATCCACGAGCTGCTCAAGGGCGCCGAGATCGATCCTGCTTTTACCGTATACTATCGAGCGAAGCCCTTTTACGGAGATTTTTACGTCCCTCTTCCCCTTTTTCGGATTCAGGCTTTCCGGTTTGGGTATACGCTCCGTAACCCTGCCGAAATAATCGTCCGCCTCCCTTTTTCTCCCGCTTGCGAACCTGCCGGCTATTTTCAGCGCTTCGTCGGTTACGTCATACGGTCTATATTCGGTCATGCATATTACGTGGTCCGAGACGTCGAAATAGTCGCCGGACGCACCCAGTACCAGCACGGTGGATACGCGCTGATCGGTATAGAGGCTCCTCACCCTGTCTATGAAAGGAGTTATAGGCTCCTTATCCTTTGAAACAAGCTCCTGCATCCGGTGGTCCCTTATCATGAAATTGGTTGCCGATGTATCTTCGTCTATAAGCAAGACGTCCGCCCCCGCTTCGATGGATTCCAGTATGTTCGCCGCCTGCGACGTGCTCCCGCTCGCCTCCCCGGTAGAGAAAGATTCCGTGTCCCTGCCGTAGGGAAGGTTCGATATAAAAGGGGTGATATTTACCTTCTCTATTCGCCTCCCGTCCTCGGCCCTTATCTTGACGGCGTTAGCGCTGGTAACGGCAAGCTCTCTCCCGTCTCCCGGAATATGATTGTATACTCCCTGCTCGATCGCCCGCAGAAGTGTGGACTTTCCGTGATAGCCTCCCCCTACAATCAGCGTGACCCCCTTGGGTATCCCCATCCCCGACACCTGCCCCCTGTTCGGAAGCTCTATATCCATCCGCAACGAGGGAGGGGATTCGAACGGTACCGCTTCCTCCGCGCTCATGGGCTCGGGACTTACGCCGCTTTTCCTTGGCAGTATGCTCCCATCGGCGATGAAAGCTATATAGCCCAGCCCTTCCAGCTCCGATCTCAGGAAATCCGCGTCCTCTCCGGTCTCTACATGCTCATAGAGGGTCTCTCTGTCGAGATTCCCGAACATAAGAGAAAAACGTATTATTTTCGGCAGCTCCCCGAAGAACATGGCCTCAGCGTGCTTCCCGGCAACCGTTCTGCCGAACGCCGGGAGCCCCATCGCGAACCGCGCTTCGACGTATAAATGTGTGACCGCTATCGAGGAACGCTCCAGTATTTCCTGCCCCGGCCCGCTGATTTCTATTAGGCCGCTTTTACCGCTCCCCCTGCTGCGGATAGAGAATTTTTGAGCGGCGGAACGGAATTCGCGCGCTATGAAGTCCCTGAGCGCGATTTCTCTGCTCCGGCTCTGAAATGTGTCACGCGGGAAACCGGCCGTATCCTGATAAACCCTTACCCTCATTCTGCTCGGTGAGGCGAAGGGGTCCCCCTGCACATGGTCGATATACAGCACGAATCCCTCAAACCCGTATTCGCCCCCGATGTCCTTGTAGGCCTTATAACCCTTACCGTCAATTCTTTGAATTGTTTCCTTCAGATCGCGCGCGGTTTTCATAGGGGTTTGAATACTATTTTAATTTCACTGTGCTGTCCACCCTTCGTCGATGGGTATGGTCGCCCCCGTTATGTTCTTTGCGGCCTCCCCTGTGAGATACAGGCACAGCTCGGCTACTTCCACGGGTTCAAGCATCCTCTTCATCGGAGCCTCGGCGAGAATAATCTTTTCGATTACCTCATCTCTCGGTATTCCGTGCGCCTCGGCCTGCGCGTCTATCTGGTTCTCGACCAGAGGGGTGCGCACAAATGTGGGGCAGACCGCGTTTGCGGTTACGCCGTGCTCCGCACCCTCAAGCGCCGTCACTTTGGTAAGACCTACAAGTCCGTGCTTGGCGGCTACATAGGCCGACTTGAATTTTACGCCTATCATTCCGTGAATCGATGAAATATTCACCACCCTGCCGAATTTGTTTCGTTTCATGTGAGGGAATGCGTACTTTGTGCAGTAAAAAGCCCCGGTCAGCATTACGCCCAGAAGAAGCTCCCACTTATCCTCGGGAAACTCGTCAATCGGGGATACGTACTGAAGTCCCGCGTTATTCACCAGGATGTCGGCGCTCCCGAACTCCTTTACAGCCGCTTCCACCAGGTTTTTGCAGTTCTCCGGTTTTGATATATCGCCTTCAACAAAAATACAGCTCCCGTAACTATCGTCTATCCTGGAAGCCTCGGACGCGCCCCTCCCGACGTCGATATCATTCAGCGCTACTTTCGCTCCCTCCTTCGCGAATAGCTCCGCTATGGCAAGCCCGATGCCGCTCCCTCCGCCGGTGACTATTGCCGCTCTATCCTTGAGTTTCAAACCGCTGCCCTCCGTTATTAATTTGATATAATTCTCTGTCAAATTATAATAAACTTCCCTGAAGGTTAATTAAATATATTTTGCGTTTTTTCAAAATAGGTGGAAATGGCACATTAAATATTGTATTGTGTTGAAAGGTTGGGGGATTAAATTCCCGTAACATACAATAATTATACTTAAGGAGGTATAGGTTCAATGTCTATATTCAGTAAATTGTCGATACTTTTGTGCAGCGGCGCTCTGGCGTTCGCTCTGACGGCGTGCCCGCCGCAGCAGGAAGCGCCTGAAGGCGATGTGGAAATAGAGGTAAACGATACGGATGCTTCGAGTGGTGAAGCAATGGAGGAAGCAGGCGAGGCTATGGAAGAAGCCGGTGAAGCTGTGGAAGAAAGCGCGGAAGACGCAGCCGACTCGGCAGGCGACGCTATGGACGACGCCGCGGATAAGGCTGACGACGCCGCTGACCAGATGGGCAATTAAGCCACATCATATTTGCGGTAATAATTAACTGGGAACCTCGGTTCCGATTGATTATTGATAATTTGATTGTGAAACTCGATACGGGCGGGCATAGATTATGTCCGCCCGTTTTGTAATTATTTACCTTATATTTTGCAGTTCCTTTTTCTGCTGCTTAATCCTAATTGTTTTGCCCTTTCCGGACTATTTTTCATTTTGATCAGGACAAGACTCGTGTTCGCTATTCTTGTGCGCTTCTACGTTCAGGGATAAAATACACTTTATGAAAACATTCGAGGAAGCTGTCAAGGAGCTTAAGGAAATTATTCAGAAACTGGAGAGCGGCAACCTTCCGCTCGAGGACGCGATTAAACTTTTTCAGGAAGGCACAGAGCTTATCTCTTTTTCGCATAAAAAACTTAACAAAATCAGAAAAAAAGTTGAGATACTGGTCGAAAAGAACGGCGATATCACCCTTGAGGAATTCGAGCCGGAAGACTGATACGAAATGAGATTCGATATAGAGAGCTACCTGACCGAGAGAAGAAACCTGATTGACCGGAAAATAGATTTTTATCTGAAGGGCGGAGGGCCGTCACATCCCGGTCTTATTGAGGCCATGAGGTACAGCGCGCTTGCGGGCGGAAAGAGACTCCGTCCTATTCTAATGATCGCGGCAAGTGAAGCTGTGGGAGGGGAGGCCGAAAAGGTTCTGCCCGTCGCTTGCGCCGTCGAGATGATTCACACCTACTCCCTCATACATGACGATCTTCCCTCGATGGACGATGACTCCCTCAGGAGGGGGATTCCTACCAACCATAACGTATTCGGCGAGGCGACGGCGATTCTTGCGGGAGACGCCCTTCTTACCGACGCCTTTAACCTTATGGTAAGGGAGGGATTATCAGGCGGGATAGATCCGATGGTCATTTGCGAGGTCGTAATGGACGTGTCACACGCCGCCGGATCTTCCGGGATGATAGAGGGGCAGGCGATGGATCTTGCGCTTGAGGGGACAAGCGAGGTTGCAGTCGGGGAGGTGGAGCGGATGCACGCCCTTAAAACAGGCGCTATTATAAAGGTTTCGGTCACGGCGGGGGCCAGGATAGGGGGAGCCGATGAAGAGCAGCTCGAAAAATTCGAGTCATACGCCCGGTCGATAGGCCTTGCCTATCAGATAATTGACGACGTGCTCGATATAGAAGGAGGAAAGAAGCTCGGAAAAGAGAGAGGGGCGGACGCGAAACGCCGGAAGTCCACCTACCCGGAGCTCGTGGGTCTTGAAGAATCCAGAAGAAAGGTCTCCGAGCTCACGCAAAATGCGTTAAGGCAATTGAGGGATATGGGCCCTGAGGCCGAGGCGCTCAGGGAAATAGCCGTTTATCTGGGCTGCAGAAATTACTGATGACTGACAGAGTACGGGAGCGCCGTACAAAAAACAAAAAGAGACTCGATATACTACTGGTGGAGAGGGGACTGGCGGAGACAAGGACCAGAGCCCGCTCCCTGATAATGTCGGGAAATGTTTATGTCGGCGGTGAGAGGATAGACAAGGCCGGCTCGCTTGTCGGGGAAGGGGCCGATATTTCGGTAAAAGAATCCACACTCAGGTATGTTAGCCGCGGAGGGCTCAAGCTCGAAGCCGCGCTTGAATCATTTGAAATAGACGTGTCCGGGAAAACGGCCCTGGATATCGGCTCATCGACAGGCGGGTTCACAGACTGCCTTCTCCAATCGGGGGCCGCGAAAGTCTATGCTGTCGATGTGGGTTACGGTCAGCTTGACTGGAGGCTCAGAAATGATTCCCGCGTAGTGGTGCTCGAGAAATTAAACGCGCGCTACCTCAGACCCGAAGATATAGGAGAGAAGGTCGATTTAGTCGCTGTGGACGTATCGTTTATATCTCTCACAATGATCATTCCCCCGGCGGCTGACGTCCTGAAGCCGGGAGGCGTTCTGATTGCCCTCGTAAAGCCCCAGTTCGAGGTCGGAAAGGGCGAAGTGGGGAAGGGCGGAATTGTCAGGGACGAGGCAAAACATAGGAAAGTCATCGAAAAAATAG
The DNA here is from genome assembly GCA_040223695.1 of Deltaproteobacteria bacterium. Classification (NCBI taxonomy): domain Bacteria; kingdom Pseudomonadati; phylum Myxococcota; class Myxococcia; species Deltaproteobacteria bacterium. The sequence continues at coordinate 560,603 of JAVKFU010000015.1, read as the reverse complement.
AGAATTTCGTGAAGGATCTTGGCTTTGACATAAATGGTGTAATTCCCTCACCGGTTCTCGGCGCTGAGGGGAATAGGGAGTTCCTGATTGCTGCGGTGAAAAAATGTGGCGCGGGATAAAAATAGCTGATTAATCTTCGTTACTTTGATTTGCCCCAGTCGGCGAGAAACCTTTCAAGCCCGATGTCCGTAAGAGGGTGCTTGATCAGCTGCTTGAATACCTTGTACGGCATTGTGGCCACGTCCGCTCCTGCTTTAGCCGCTTCCACCACGTGAAGCGGGTGCCTCACGCTCGCCACTAGTACTTCGGTCTTTATATCATAATTATCGAAAATTTGAACGATGTCCTTAACCATCTCCATTCCGAACTCGGATATATCATCGAGCCTCCCGACAAAGGGGCTCACGTAAGCCGCGCCCGCTTTTGCCGCGATAAGCGCCTGAGAGGGTGAAAAGATAAGCGTCACGTTTACGTTTATACCCTCGTCCGACACGATTTTAGTAGCCTTTATTCCGTCTTCCGTAAGGGGCATTTTCACGACGATATGCTTGTGAATTTTCGCAAGCTCCCTCGCCTCATCGAGCATCCTCTCTATATCCGTTGAAAGAACCTCGGCGCTCACCGGCCCCTGCACTATCTCGCATATCTCCCTCACGAGTTCCTTGAAACCCTTCTGCTCCCCTTCCTTCGAGACGAGGGTGGGGTTGGTCGTAACGCCGTCCAGCACTCCGTAGCTCGCCGCGTCCCTTATTTCGTCCATATTCGCCGTGTCGAGAAAGAATTTCATAACTGCCCCCTTTACGGAATTTCCGAGGAATATACCATAATTTGTCATGCCCATAAAATAGGGATGACCGGCCCCTGTTAATCAGGCTGTATTTATTTGACAAAGCGCTTATAACCTGCACAATATACCGGATTAATAGCGGAAGGAGATTTATTTATGGCATTAAGAATTAAATCAGGGCTTAAGAGACGCCGTCAGAATGTTAAGAGAAGGGAGAGGAATACCGTTGTAAAATCCGACCTCAAGACCCAGCTCAAGAAGTTTGACGCGGCGCTGGAAAACGGTGATTTAAAAGCCGCAGAGGAAATCCTTAGGGAAACGGAGTCTAAGCTTAAAAAGGCCGCTTCCAAAGGCGTTTTGAAGAAAAAAACCGCGTCTAGAAAGACCGGGAGACTGGCTAAAAGAATGTCCGGGCTTTCAAAGGGCGCTTCGCAGCCGGCCTCTTAAAAACCCCCTCAATTCCTAGAGCATAATTCCAGAACCAGCTTGGTAAGAACGAAGTTTTTGGGGACGTAGCTTAATTTGAGCCGCTTGTCGCAATCCGATAGCGCACCCATTATTCGTATAATATCGTCGTACGAGAATTTCTTCAGGTCCTCGCTTAAATAATAAAACTGCCCCGGAGACACCTTCAATGTTTTCAATATCTCCGCCCTTGGGGTTTTTTTGTCGATTAGCTCCTTCGCGCGCCAGAGGAGTCTGAAACGCCAGTTTATTATCCCTAGTATGGAAAGCGGCTCCTCACCCGCCGATTCAAGCTCCGCGAGCACCCTGTGGGCGTTTTTCTTATCCTTTCTGGAAATCGCATTTATCAGCTGATATACGTCCGCGAATTGATTCTTGACGGTCATGCTCTCGATTTCCTGCGGGCCGATTTTCTTGTTATCCCCTTTATATAATGACAGTTTCTGAAGCTCGTTATGAATCTCCGTCAAGTCCTCCCCGACAAAGGATATAAGCGTTTCGGCACCGGCTCTGGTGAGCTCGTATCCGAGCTTTCGCGCCTCCTCCATGGCCGCAGAAACCGTGTTTCCCTTCTCGACAGTAAAATCGTAGCGGGAAACATTCTTTTTTCCGCCAAGCCCGGGTTTTTTCCCGTCCGTAAAAATTAGCACGAGGTATGTGGAAGGAGAAGGCGACTCTATATAGGTTTCGAGCGGGGGCAGCTCCCTGGCCTGAAGCTTCTCGGCGTTTTTTAAAACTACGAGCTTCATCTTGGAGAACATCGGGTAGGTGCTCGCGGTATCGGCGATCTCTTTCCCCGATGCGCTGTCGCCGTGGAAGGTAATGAGGTTTATGTTGTCTCCGGGGCCGAGAGAGGAATTTTTAAGCTCTTCGACAGCCTTTTCCGTGAGATAGGACTGCTCCCCCGTAAAAATAAGCACGGGGCTCAATTCCCCGGAGGCAAGAGCATTCATAAATTCATCGAAACCGGCTTTGGAGGAAGACCTTTTCTTCATATAGATTGACCTGAGGGGGTAATTCGTCATTCCCCCTGAGCGCACGTAGTTTTAATCTGGAGTATATTCGAGCCCGAGTCGCCGGGCAAGTCGTCTGGAGAGCCGCGTATAATCGATTATAATCTTTATCACTATGGAAGATGTCCGGAAAAAAATGATTGGATGGGATTATCTCGGACTGATTGACTATGCAAGCGGGTTAACGCTGCAAAACGAATATCACCGGAAGCTGAAAGAGAAAAGTTCCGGTGGAGACGGCTTCCTGCTTTTGCTTCAGCATTTCCCGGTTATAACCGACGGCAGATTCGGCAGGGGTGGAAACTTCCTGCTCCCGGAAGAAGAAATTAAAAAGAAAGGAGTCCGGGTTTACAGGACTGACAGGGGAGGGGACGTCACATTTCACGGGCCGGGTCAGCTCGTCGCTTACCCTATAATTAATCTGAGAGAGTTTACACTAGGCGCCAAATCCTACGTCCGGGCGCTCGAAGAAACGCTCATCTTGCTGCTTTCTGAATACGGCATAGGGGGCGAGAGGAGGCAGGGATACCCCGGGGTATGGACGGAGGGGAGCAAGGTAGCCTCCATAGGGGTTTCGGTCAAAAACGGCATAACCATGCACGGATGCGCGCTCAACGTAAATACCGATCTAGGCTATTTCTCTCTCATAGTACCCTGCGGAATTGAGGGCGCGGAGGTTACGTCCATGAAAAACCTTCTGGGCAGAGATTTTGACATGAAAGCTGTTTCAGACCGCTTCGTCCGCTGTTTCTGTCGAGTGTTTAAAGTACATTCCGAAAGGCTCGCCGATCCGTAATTGATTAAACTTTAACCGGCCCCCGTTCTATCCGTCTATTCCCTGCCGCAAATCTCAAGGGCATTGAAGAAGTAATTTATCTCGAAGTCCGCGGATTCGGGAGAGTCCGAGCCGTGTACGGTATTCTCCTCGATATTACTCGCGAAATCTTTCCTGATTGTGCCTTCATCCGCCTCTTCAGGGTTGGTGGCGCCCATTATCTCCCTTACCTTCGATATCGCGTTTTCCCCTTCGAGGATCATAATCACCACCGGCCCACGTGACATAAAATCGGTAAGCGATCCGAAAAAAGGTCTCTCCCTGTGCACGGCGTAGAATCCCTCCGCGTCCTCTTTCGTGAGCTTTATCATTTTCAGCGCGGCAACCGTTAAACCTTTTTTTTCAAATCTGCCTATTACTTCTCCAATTACATTCTTCTCTACCCCATCGGGTTTTACGATCGATAATGTGCGTTCCAATTTGCGCCTCCGAGTGATTTTTGATCCTTAATTTTTTCCGTAAATTTCGTTTTGTCAAATTAAACCCCGATTACAAATTCTACAAGTTTAATACGGATTTGTAACGCGCTCCCGGGAGTGCCTGGTATATTTGTAAGTTTTCCGCCGGAAAAATATAAATTTAAGATCAATTGAGGTATTGAGTAAGTTACGTCAAATAGTGTAAAATGAAAACGGTATATATATCCCATTTTCGTATGCAGTGTGCGAGCGTAAGAGGTGACGGGGGTTTTTCAAAGAGTGTGGCGTACCCGAACAACTACGACGGCTTTTCATATCTGATAGGCTGACGGATCCCGGGTAATATAATTTCATTACTTCTCCTTGTGGCAATCTGTAGATACGGCATTAATATATATACTGAGTGCTTTTGATGCGGGAAAAAAGTCGAAGTCTATGTAGCGGGCGCACGGGGTGTCGCGCCCAGGGAAATACTTAAGATGATTAGACTGAATAAACGCACTTACGACAGAGTAGTCGCGGAGCTTGTTTACACCAACGATATCAGAAAACTCGTTGATAGATTTTCCGTTGATAGAATATTCTATTTTAACATTCTGAAAGATATCTCGGACGGCAAACGCTCGCCCAACTACAACCTGCTTAAGAAAATCGCCCGTAGAAAGAAACTGAACGAAAATTTTATAATAGAACAGGCCAAATCCGTACTTAATTTTTATGTCCCGTACCATCAAGCTGAACTAACCAATTATTACAAAATCCTTAACGTAGGATACGACGCGACGGATGAAGAGATAAGACGTAGCTGGATAGAGCTAATGAAGTCCCATCATCCCGACAAGGCCGGACCGGATAGGCTGGACGAGGCTAAAAAGATAAACGAGGCGTACGCGGTATTGGGAAATATGGAGAAACGGGACGCTTATGACCGAAGATACCTGCCCTTCATACCCGTCATGGTATCTGACGGAGGTCTCAATAAGAATTTCTATTACGGAGCATCCGTGGTCTTCCTCTTGATCGTGATTGTATACGCCGCCGGCTCGGGACTTTTGTTCGGCTCCAAGGAAGAAAAAGAGATGTTCGCTAAAAAAATCGAGCAGCCCGGGCTTCCGAATGCCGCGTACCGCGGAGACCCGATGGAATCGGTTATAGCAGAAAACGAGAGAGAGTCTTTAAGAACGGATGAAAAAAGGGATAGCGCTCCTCCGGGCATTGCGGAGGAAGATATAACCGATTTTTTATCAAGCAGGAACATTGACGATAAATTTGAGTCGGAAGAAACTGCAGATGACGAAGACATTGTAGCGGAGATGCCTGAATCAAGCGAGAGTGAAAGCGATACGGTCGGCTCGGAAGTAATTACAATAGACGAAGATGTTATAGCGAAGGTCCTTGAGGCTGCGGATGATGAAGAAATTGCTGAAGATCTTCCTGTTGAATCATTAAACGAACCTGTAACCGCCGAACCGGATACCGGGGCTGAGACCAAAGAGGAAAGCGAAACTTTAGCCGCAGTTGATGAAAAGGAAGAACCCGAAAAAGAGACTGAGGAAGAAGACGCAGGGGATAAGCTCGCATCTCTGTTGAGCGTTCAGGATACGGGCGATATAAATATTAATGAACCCGGAGATCCGGCGGAAGAAGTTGCGGTCATTAATAAAGGCACGGACAAAGAGGAGCCTCCGGGCGCGGTCAGGCTGTACAAGGTTCAAAACGGGGACTCGCTGTGGACGATCGCACGGAAGTTTGACACCACAACCGACGAGCTGAGCAGGCTGAACAACCTTTCGGAGAACAAGATAAAACCCGGCCAGGAGTTGATTGTCTCAGGCGGTGCCTTACCCTCAATTGAAGTCGCTAAAGAGCCCTCGACAGAAGTCGCTGTGATCAATAATGATACGGACAAAGAGGAGCCTCCGGGCGCAGTCAGGCTGTACGAGGTTCGGAACGGAGACTCGCTGTGGACGATCGCACGGAAGTTCGACACGACAACCGATGAGTTAGACAGGTTAAACCAGCTTTCGGGAAAGAAGATCAGGCCCGGGCAGGAATTGATCATTTCAGGCCCGGCGCTTCCCCGGGTGGCGACCCGCATAGAACCCGGACAAAAGGAGACTGCGAAGAAGAAGGAGGATCCCGCCCTGCCTGCGGCGGAAGCGGTAAAGGATAGTCCCCCCCGGACACCTGCTGAAAAGAAAGAGGCGGTAAAAGGTTATGCGCCGGTCCTTTCCGCCACGGCCGTATCGGTCGGGAATCAAAATATAGCGAACCCCTATCGGACCGCTCCCGAACCGGATCAAAATTCCCTTTACAGCTTTGTGTCCGAGTACGCGTCCGCGTATAAGACCAGGGATGTGGGTAAGATAGAATCCCTTTTTGCGCCGGACGCAGTTGAGAACGGCAGGAGCATTTCAAGTGTCATTGATACCTACAAATCCAATTTCGCCTCACTCGATATAATCAGCTACGATATCAAAGTTAACAATGTAAATCTCCGCGAAAAAATCGGGTATGTACGCGGCGATTTCTATATCAAATTCAAGGATCAGCGGACAGGGACGATGAAAAATTCGCGTGGAACGATCGATTGGCAGCTCAGCTGGAAAGGCGGCACATGGGAAATTACTAATCTCAGTTACAAAATAGAGAAAACTGATACCATCGGCGGGTAGATTTAATACCCCGGTTTACATCGGCACACATATCATCTCTCACCCTTTTAGCGCTGTTTCCGGGATTTATTTTTACCATCCTTTATTATTCAAAATATAGACGCCCGGAGTCATAATTTAAACGACTGTTCAATTGATGAAATCTCTGGTAGTTTACACTTTTGAATTTTGCTGATATAGCGGGATATAAATACACGGGAGAGACGAATTCCTGATGCATAAATCCTCTCAGGAGAAGATAAGAAACGACGGTGAGAAAGAGAGTATATTCAGGCGCGCGTGGGAGGGGTGGAAGAAGATTGCGCGTAAGATCGGCGACTTCAACGCGAGAGTCATACTTACGATCTTTTATTTCATATTGCTTATGCCTTTCGCGCTCTTGATAAAGCTGTTTACCGATCCGCTTGAGATCAAGAAAAAGGCCCGCAAGGGGTGGCATCCGAGGGAGCAGAAGGATGATATCCCGCCGCTTGAAAGGGCGGAAAGGCAGTTCTAGGATTAAATATCCGGTTTTGTAATTCTTGAAATGCGGGGGTTCTCAATATCAGTCCGTACTTACTGCAGGTAAGGTGATTAAATGAATATTCTTGGAATTTCGTGTTATTTTCATGACGCGGCCGCCGCCCTTTTGCGGGACGGCGAGCTTATCGCGGCTGCCGAGGAAGAGAGATTCAGCCGGATCAAGCACGACTTCGAGTTTCCAGAAAACGCCATCGAGTTCTGCCTGAATATGGGTGGAATCGAGGCCGGTGACCTGGACTACGTGATGTTTTTTGAAAAGCCGTTTGTCAAGTTTGAGAGGCTTCTGCTCTGCACCATGCAGACCTTTCCCCGCTCGATGAAGCTCTTCCGGGAGGCTATGATAACATGGCTCGGCGATAAACTCTGGATCAAGCATCTGCTTCAGAAAAAGCTCGATATTCCCCCCTCAAAAATACTTTTCAGCGAGCACCATCTCTCGCACGCGGCGAGCAGCTTCTTTTGCTCTCCCTTCGAAGAGGCCGCGATTCTCACTGTTGACGGAGTGGGGGAGTGGACCACCGCTGCCCTCGGTGTAGGAAAGGGGACGGACATCAGGCTCATTAAAGAGATAAAATTCCCCCATTCTCTCGGACTTTTATACAGCGCGTTTACGGCGTTTTTAGGGTTCGAGGTGAACGAGGGTGAGTACAAGGTCATGGGAATGGCTCCCTTCGGCGAGCCCAAATACGTGGACAAGGTCTTCGAGCTGGTTCACGTTGACGATGACGGCGGTTTCGAGCTGGACATGGACTATTTTTCGTTTCACTACTCCTCGGAGAAAACATTTAACAAGAAATTCGAAGAGCTTTTCGGCAAGCCCAGAGACCCCGACGCGCATTTCTTCACCCCCTCGACCGGATATCCTTCTTACTTCGGCGATAAGCCCGATAATTACGATCAGGTTGGAAAAGAGAACCAGTATTACGCTGACATAGCAGCGAGCATACAGGCCGCGACCGAGCGGATTATGCTCAAGATGGCCGGCTACGCGTACAGGGAAACGGGTCTGGACAAGCTGTGCATGGCGGGCGGAGTGGCTCTCAATAGTGTGGCTAACCGGAAAATTCTCACGGAGACCCCGTTTAACGAGATTTATATACAGCCGGCGGCGGGTGACGGCGGCGGAGCTGTAGGCGCCGCGCTTTACGGTTATCACGCCCTTCTCGGGAAGCCCAGGAGATTCGTTATGGAGCACGCTTACTGGGGACAGGAGCACTCCCCGGCTGACGCCGAGAGGTTCCTCCGGGAGAATAATATTCCCTTTACCCTCATTGAAGACGACGACAGGCTCATAGAGAGAGTCACGGATATTCTCCAGGAGGGAAAGGTTATCGGCTGGCATCAGGGACGTTTCGAATGGGGGCCCCGCGCGCTTGGAAACAGGAGCATACTCGCCGACCCAAGAAGGACGGATATGAAGGATATAGTGAACGTCAAGATAAAATTCAGGGAGCCGTTCCGCCCTTTCGCCCCCTCGATTCTGATGGAAAGGGCGGGGGAGTATTTCTCCATCGATGAGCCCGAAAAACACTATCCGGCACGTTTCATGCTTTACGTAACCGATGTGAAGGAAGACAAGAGGGACGTTCTCCCCGCGATAACCCACGTGGACGGTACCGGAAGACTCCAGACCGTGAGAAAGGAGCTGAACCCCAAATACTACAGGCTCATAGAGTCCTTCGGAGAGGCCACGGGCGTTCCGGTGCTTCTCAATACCTCTTTTAACCTCAAAGGGGAGCCGATAGTGAATACGCCTGAAGAGGCGTTTAACTCCTTTAACAAGAGCGGTATGGACGTGCTCGTTCTCGGCAATTACCTCGTTGACAAGGAGAAATTGTCATAACCCGCGGAATAATATAAAATTCTGGGGGTTATAATTTTATGTAATTTCCGGAGGAAATTATCGTATGTCTTTCCTAAAGAGCATAACCAACAGAATGGGTATAGCCGGGGAGCTCCTTCAGTTTTTTCTTCAGAACAAATGGTGGTGGATCACTCCGATGCTTCTTATACTTCTCCTTTTCGGATTCCTTATCATTTTCGCCCAGGGCTCTGCCGTGGCTCCTTTCATATACACTCTATTTTAAATCTAAAAAAAATGCACCCGGTCCATCGTGTCCGGGTGCATGTGCAGACCCGATTACCCACAGCGTCAAGGGTTTGGGGATAGAAGCCGGCTGATACAAAAGAGGCGTCTGAGGCAGCCTATCGGGATTTAAGGTCCAGAGCGGTTCATCCGTTAAAATTTTGACCTTTTCATAATTTCACTTAAACTCTTGTCCACTTCATCTGACAAACTATAATTATTATCGATTAGAATTACAGGAGGTTAGTAATGCAGAGATTTGTAATTCCGCACGAGCACGAGATACGCAAGGACGACAGGAGGAGACTTAATGGGCACGGCTCGTTGATTCTCTGGTTTACCGGTCTTCCCAGCTCAGGAAAGTCCACGCTCGCGAACGAGGTGGAAAAAAGGCTCATCAGCTCGGGCATAAGGACATATATACTCGATGGGGATAACGTAAGGACAGGGCTTTGCAAGGACCTGGGATTCTCCGAAGAGGACAGGGCAGAGAATATAAGGCGCATAGGCGAGGTCTCCAGGCTTTTCGTTGACTCGGGAAATATCGTGCTCTCGGCTTTCGTATCCCCTTACCGTAGGGACAGGGACGCCGTGAGAGAGCTCGTAGAGGACGGCGAGTTCGTAGAGGTGTTCGTTAAATGTCCTGTTGAGGTCTGTGAAGAGAGGGACGTGAAAGGGTTATACAAGAAGGCCAGAGAAGGCATCATTAAAGGCTTTACGGGAATAGACGACCCATACGAAGAACCTGAAAATGCTGAAATAGTCATCGAGACGGACAATTTATCGCTTGAGGAAGGGGTTGAGCGCATCATCTCTTATCTCAACGAGAAAAACGTATTGAATTCGAATTGAATCTTTTACCGCATACTTAGTACCCGCTAAGGAAGAGGATGTATGCACAGGAGAATACTGGTAACGGGCGGCGCCGGATTTATCGGTTCTCACCTCACGGAAAGGCTTCTTTCCGAGGGCAACGAGGTGATATGCGTAGATAACTTTTTTACCGGCACCAAGCACAATATCGAGCACCTCCTCGAAAATCCCTACTTTGAGCTGGTAAGGCACGATATCTGTTTTCCTCTCTATCTGGAGGTAGATGAGATTTACAACCTCGCCTGCCCCGCGTCCCCGGTACACTATCAATTCGACCCGGTTCAGACGACAAAAGTCAATGTTTCGGGGTCTATCAATATGCTCGGGCTTGCCAAAAGGCTCAAGGTGAAGATATTCCAGGCCTCGACGAGCGAGGTTTACGGAGACCCCGCGGTACATCCCCAGACAGAGCAGTATTGGGGAAACGTAAATCCTATAGGCCCGAGGGCCTGCTACGACGAAGGAAAGAGATGCGCCGAGACGCTTTTTTTCGACTATCACCGTCAGCACGGAATAGACATCAAAGTGCTCAGGATTTTTAATACCTACGGTCCCAGGATGCACCCGAATGACGGCCGCGTGGTGAGTAATTTCATTATCCAGGCACTCGGGAACGAAGACATAACCGTCTACGGCGACGGTTCCCAAACGAGGTCATTCTGCTACGTGGACGACATGGTGCAGGCGATATTGTGCATGATGAATACGCCCGAAGGTTTCACGGGACCCGTGAACGCGGGCAACCCCGATGAGGTGTCCATTCTGGAGCTTGCGGAAAAGATAATAGAGATAACAGGTTCACGATCAAAGGTTATTTTCAAAGATCTGCCCCACGACGATCCACGGAGGAGAAAGCCCGACATTTCACTTGCCGGGCGAAAATTGGACTGGAAGCCCTTCGTCAATCTTGAAAACGGTCTTCTCAGGACTGTAGAATATTTTCAAGATCATCTTTCACGAAAATAGACTGTCAGAGAGGAATTTGAATCCGGGTTGAGCTTTTGTAGGTCCCCTTTCAGCACGCGGGTGTTAACCGATTATCCTTTAAAATATGTCTTTTCGTGATGTCTCCGGGCTGGTATGAAGAGGGTCCCTGAAGACGAAAATACCGCTTGACATTTTGTTACGGGATGTATTATGATTTAGATACTAGGTGTAGGGCTAAAGATCAATCTAAATGTCTGATATCAAAGCAAAAAACAAAACTCAACACACCCGATTATCAAAGCTCGTAACAGGGATTGCCGAAAAAGCGAAAGACGCTTCACACAAGCTCGGAAGAGCCGGTTCCGGCGCTAAGAACGACGCTCTGATCAGGATGTCGGAAGGCATACTGAATAGCTCCGGTTTCATTATCGACGAGAATAAAAAGGATGTGGAAGGCGCCCGTTCGAAGGGGCTTTCAGGAGCCATGATAGACAGGCTCACGCTCACCGAAGAGCGGATTAAAAAGATTTCACAGGGACTTCTGGAGGTCTCCAGTCTTAAGGACCCTGTGGGCGAGGTTGTAAGGATGTGGAAAAGGCCCAACGGTCTTAACGTGGGCAAAATGAGAATCCCGCTGGGGGTAGTCGCAATTATTTACGAATCCAGGCCGAATGTTACGGCCGATGCCGCGGGGCTTTGTATAAAGTCCGGCAATGCAGTCATACTGAGAGGCGGATCGGAAACAATAAGATCGAACATCGCGATCGGTGAAATCCTGAGGGAATCGCTTAAGGCTTCCGGTCTTCCTGAGGATTCCGTCCAGATTATACCCGTTACCGACAGAGCCGCCGTGCTCGAGTTGCTCAAGCTCGAAGAGCACATAGATCTGGTAATACCGAGAGGCGGGGAGGGGCTTATAAGATTTGTCAGTGAGAATTCCCGGATACCGGTACTTAAGCATTATAAGGGCGTGTGCCATATCTTCGTCGATGAGAGCGCCGATCTCGGTATGGCGGAAAGTATTTGTGTTAACGCCAAGGTCCAGCGTCCCGGTGTATGTAACGCCATGGAGACGATGCTCGTCCACGAAAAGATTGCGCCCGAATTCCTGCCGCGAGTAATAAAAACCCTCGGCGAGGAAGGGGTTGAGGTAAGAGGGTGCGACCGGACGAGGCAAATTGCGCCCGAAGTAAAGGCGGCGAACGAGGCCGACTGGTACGAGGAATATCTCGACCTGATATTGAGCGTAAAAGTCGTAAAGGGCTTGGAAGAGGCTATAGACCATATCGAGAAATACGGCTCCATGCATACGGAATCGATTATCACGGAGAATTACAGCAATTCACAGGCGTTTATTAACGGTGTCAATTCATCGACGGTGATGGTGAACGCGTCCACCAGGTTCAGCGACGGCTTCGAGCTCGGTCTCGGAGCGGAGATAGGCATAAGCACTTCCAAACTGCATGCGTTCGGCCCGATGGGTGTGGAGGAGCTAACGACTACCAAGTTTATTATTTTCGGAGAAGGGCAGATCAGACAGTAGTGCCATCTAAATTAGAGGAGGATGGAAATTGAGAAAAGCAAGGTTAAAAAGCAAAACCCATCCTGTATCCGATCACTCGAAATCCAGGAGCGGATCGATCAAGAACAAAAAGAAAAAGAAGAACGCTGAATTTACAAAGTCGGGATATGATAAATATTCGGATGAAACTGAAAGTACGGAGCGGGATGACGAATTCTTGATTGATGTGGATGAAAAGGTTCTCTCGGAATTGTCCGAGACTGAAATCGACATGAAGGAAGATATATCCAAAGAGCAGGAAAGCTCTGAGGAGAAAAAGCAATTTACCCCTGATGAGGAATTCAGGCTTCTTCAGGTTTATTTCAGGGAGATGGGAATGGAGCCGCTACTGACTCCGAAAGAAGAAATCGAAGTTTCGGCGAAGATAAAGAGGTGTGAGGCTAAGGCGGCGGAGATGAGAACCGTATTCGAGAATCTTTTCCGGAAAAGACTCGGCAAGGCTCTCGAAGGCACGGTTTCGCAGGTAGAGGGGCTCAAGCCCAAGGGCGCGGCAAGGGGTAGAAAGCGCCCCGGCGCTCGTAAGTCATCAATCGCTAAACTCGACGGCGAAGCTGCGAAAAGGAGCATAAGGAGGTCAAGCCTCCTGTCCAAGGCGTATATGTCGAGGGCGAGGAGATTTAAAGAAAGGTTTATCAAGGCGAATCTGAGACTCGTGGTGAGTATAGCCAAGAGGTACATGAGCCGCGGGCTTCCGCTGCCCGATCTTATACAGGAAGGAAATGTAGGTCTTATGAGAGCGGTTGAGAGATTCGACCATACGAAGGGATACAAGTTTTCCACCTATGCCTCATGGTGGATACATCAGGCGATATCACGCTCGCTGCTCGATCAAACAAGGACGATAAGAGTGCCGGTGTACGTCCTGGAGCAGGCTACCAAAGTACACAGGATCAGCTCGGTGATGAATAAGGAAATGGGCAGAAAGCCGATGCCGGAAGAAATATCAAAAAAGACCGGTATATCCATTGAGGGCGTCAAAAGGGTGCTCGAGGCCACTAAGGAAGTCGTGCAGCTTGACTCCCCGGTTCTTGACGGAGAGAAAACCACTCTGCTGGATTTCATACCTGACGATATTTCCTCCACCCCCGACTACGCTTTCGCCAAGGCCACTCTCACGTCGAAAATAATGGACGCGCTCTCCACTCTGACACCGCGGGAAGAGCAGATACTGAAGATGAGGTTCGGTATCGGGTTCGAGACAACGCTCACGCTTGACGAAATCGGCAAGCACTTTAGACTAACAAGGGAGCGCATAAGGCAGATAGAAAAGAGAGCGCTTGAGAAGCTTGAGGACTCCGATGTGGGGGCGATATTGAAAAGCTTCATCGAGTAGAGTCGATGCTCCTCGGACTCACCCTTAAAAATTTCACCATTATTGACGACATATCCGTAAGCTTCGGTTCCGGACTAAATATAATCACCGGGGAAACCGGGGCCGGGAAGTCCGTTATAATAGACGCGGTTAATATTATACTCGGCGGAAAGGCCGCGCCGGAATATATAAAATCCGGCAAAGAAGAAGCTCATCTCGAAGCCCTCTTTGATATTTCGTCCGCTAGCGCCGTTAAGGACAGGCTCGAATCCGCGGGGATCGATTCCGAGGACGATGAACTCCTTATAAAACGCATAATCTACAGGAAGGGAAGAAGCCGCGTTTTTATAAACGGCGGCATCGCTACCCTCCCCATTCTGGCGCAAATAACCGACGGAATCATAGACATATTCAGCCAGCATGAGCATCAGAGTCTTCTGAAAGAGGAAAATCACCTGAAAGTGCTGGATGAAGTAGGCGGGGTCAACGCCGATCTATACGTCTTAAAGGATTTATATCTGAAATATAAAGCCTTGAATAAAGAAATCGAGAGGCTCGTGGCAAGCCAGCAGAACCTCATCGAGCGCGGGGGGTTCCTCAAGTTTCAGTGTGCCGAAATCGACGATGCGCTCCTCCGGGAGGGCGAGGACGAAGAGCTTGAGGAGGAGAAAAAGAGGCTCCTTAACAGCGAGCGCCTCCTTTCGGCGGCCCGGGGGGCCTATGAAACGCTTTACGAGGACGAACCCTCGGTGCTTGGAATCCTGAAGAGACTCTCGTCCGACGTTCTGGACGCGAGCCAGGTAGACCAGCAGCTCAGCGAAGCTGCGGAGTCTCTTCAGAATTCTATCCTTCAGATAAGGGACGCCGCGTTTACGCTCAGGGACTACGCCTCCGGGCTTACATTCGAGAGCGGCAGGCTGGATGTAATAGAGCAGAGACTCCAGGAGCTAAGAGATCTCAAAAGAAAGTACGGAGAGACAATAGAGGACATACTGCATAAAAGACAAGAGCTTGGGAGGGAGCTTCACGGCATAGCCAATTACGAGGAGGAGCTGTCCCGGCTCAGGCGGGAGTTTCACGATATGAAAAATGAGCTCACGGCTATTGCAAAAGAAATATCCGTCAAGAGAAAGGATATCTCGAAAAAACTCGCTCGCTCAATTGAAAAGGAGCTCGGGGAAGTCGGTATAAAAGGCGCCGGATTTTCGGTCAGTTTTGAGGAAAAGGAAATCTCGGCTGACGGCGCTGACAGGGTGAAGTTCCTGTTTTCAGCGAATCCGGATGAAGAGCCTAAACCGCTTTCGAGAGTCGCTTCAGGGGGGGAGCTTTCCCGCATAATGCTCGTACTCAAGGAAGTGATAGCGAAGATAGAAGGGGGCTCGGTTATTATTTTCGACGAGGCTGACTCCGGTATAGGCGGGGCGGTCGCGGAGACAGTCGGCAGAAAAATAAGCGGGCTCTCCGAGTCCTGTCAGGTCATCTGCATCACGCACCTTCCCCAGGTAGCCAAATTCGCCGACTCTCATCTGGTTGTCACAAAGACGCTCGAGAATAAAAGGACTCGTGTTCAGATTAAAAACCTCGGGCGGGAGGAGCGCGTGCAGGAACTTGCCCGCATGCTGGGCGGGATCAATATCACTCAGAAGACTATAGACGCCGCGCACGAGCTTCTGAATAACTAGAAAGCCGTGCTTCCCGCAGCCACTCTGTATATATATTTTTAAGATTGTCTAAAAGGCGGGGCGTCCGGAGAATTTCATTTTGAAAAGACCGACCAAACCTCTTAATAGATAATTCCCGGGGCTTTTCGGCTGACCTTTTTCAGCGCCTAATAAGCCGCAAAAACAACTGCCGCCACTACGGTCGTCCACAGGCGTCTTTTATCACCCACCGCGGTCTGCGTGTTGCTCATCGTCTTTACTATATGGCCGCTGATTTCCCATATATCTTTCTGGTCGTCGTAGCTTTTATCAGGATCGAACGGCGCGCCAAGCGTAGTGGCAAGCATGTAGGCCGCTAAATCTTCGGCATATTCGCCTGCGACCGTATCGTTTTGTCCGTAACTGTGATGCTCGGATATATAACCGTATCTGCCTTGGTCTTTAGGGATTGCTATACCGGTCGAGGCGGCAATCAGGCGGTTAGGCTCGTTTGTAGCATTCTCGCTCATCACAACGTGCACGATCTGACCGGGTGTAAGATGTCTGAGGCCTTTATTACGCGGGACCAGCGAGCAGTTCGGAGGGAAAATACTCGATACTTTCACCAGATTATACTCGGCTATCTTAGCGTTTCTGAGGGCCATCTCAAAGCTCGTCAGCTTTTCCCTGTGTTTTCCCACGCCTTTCGTAATGAAAGCTTTCTTCGGTAGCAGCAATGGTTTTTACCTCCGTAAAATAAAACCAAGATTCTCTACTAAAATGAAGAAATGTCAATACTCGAAGAGAGCTGTTTAAGAGATACCGTCATTTTTATAGAATCAGCGCCGGGTCTTGTAGGTTTTTTGGCAAAATTCGTGCACATTTTTAATCATTTTATTTCCTGAATTAATATGAATATCCATATAAGCCCTTGAATTCATGACATTAATGCTTAATTTGTCAATTGGCATGATAATTGCTTATTATAATTGCAATGTGTGATATGCAGGTTTTCAAATAAATATAGCGAGGTGAAGACAAATGGAGATAACTATCGCCCCATATACAGTGGAACCTTCTTGCGATTGCTCGCATGAGGCTGTCGGTATGAATAGGGAGCTTCATATCAGAGACTTTCACACGCCCATTACTTATTGGGGGGTCTTTCTCGATGAAAACAAGATTTCGTCGACATCGAGTAAAGAGCTTGCTGAAAAAACCAGAGAGTGGATGGAAAACTGGCTCGCTACTTACAACTAACTGACCAAGCACACATGATGGTGTGCTTCTACGATTTCTTCTGAGCTCCTCATTTTTAATAATTGCGGGGGCGGTATCGTTCCGACTCCGCTGACGCACAATGTGCGCTCATATCCGATTTCTTTCTGGCTCCCCGGTCTGGTCGATCATCCTCGTCAGTTTCGTTGCTCCCGAATGCGAGCACATGTTATGTGCTGAGGCGCATGATGTAAGCTCATATCCGATTTCTTTCATGCCTCCCCGTGAATCATGAATTGTTTCCTTTCTTTTTGACGCCATTCCCGGTTTAAGAGTATATTAATTGAAGCTGCAGTGGACGCCTTGTACGTCGGGAGAGCTTTATAAATGAAAGCGGTTGTCACAGGGGGTACGGGTTTTATAGGCGGAAGGCTCGTCGAGGAGCTTGTGGAGAAGGGCTACAAGGTCAGATGCCTCGTCAGGGACACGAGCGACGTGAAGATTCTTAAGGAGCTTGGGGTGGAGCTTGTTCACGGCGACCTGGGAGACACCGAATCCTTAAAGAGGCTTCCGAAAGGCGGGAATGTGGTATTCCACCTCGCGGCCCTCGTCTCGGACTGGGGCGAGAGAGAGGATTTCTACAGGTACAATGTGGACGCCACAAGGACGCTTCTCGAAGCCTCCCTTAATTCGGGCGTCAAAAGGTTCGTACATATGAGCTCTTCCACCGTAGTGTGGAAATCCGATTTCTGGAACGTACACAACCTCACGGATATTGACGAGACATTTCCCTACAGGGATAAGTACAATGATAACTACAACGCCTCCAAGGCGGACGCCGAGAAGCTTGTGCTGAGTTTTAACAGTAATAAGAGCCTGGAAACGGTAGTTATAAGGCCGTCGAACGTTTGGGGCGCAGGCGATACCGTGATTCTCCCGCGCGTCGCCATGGCTGCGAAGAAGGGAATACTCTTCCCCATGGGAAGCGGAGAGAGAACCGTAACCCCGTGTCATGTGGACAATCTTGCCCACGCCCTTCTGCTCGCGGCCGAGAAGGGCAACGTCTCCGGGAACATTTATTTTATAAACGACGGCGTTAAAATAGGTTATATGGAGTTTCTCCGGAAGCAGCTCAAGGCGGCGGGTATAGACTGGAAGCCCGGCTTCTCGATACCTTACAAGCTGGCATATTCGGGTGCGGCGTTTATGGAGGTTGTCTACCGTCTTATCAAGTCCGAAAAGCCGCCCGTCCTTACAAGATTCGCTGTAGCCGCGCTCGCCGGGAGCAGAAGTTACTCGATCGAGAAAGCGAGGAGAGATCTGGGTTACGAGCCCACCGTCGATTTGGACGACGGAATGAGGAAGATGCATGACTGGGTAAACCTCCTGGGCGGGACGGATGCGCTGCTAAAGTACTGAAAACGCCGCCCTTTATTTCCCGGCGTGAATAATGACGATGCCTCATGATTGCAACCCCACGGCTTTTAATGTAATTTTCTTTCTGCCACTGACATGCCTGACTCGATCAAAAATCCCGTCTATGAAATAAAAGCCGAGGGAATAAAAAAGGAGTTCGGTAATTTCGAAGCGCTCCGCGGCATAGATCTGGATATTAAAAAAGGTGAGTTCTTTACACTCTTCGGCCCTAACGGCGCCGGTAAGACAACTTTTATAAAACTGCTTGCGACGCTGATAAAACCCTCCGCGGGAACGCTTACCGTATCGGGATATGATACGAAAAAGCAAGCCGACAGTGTGAGGAAGATTACGGGAGTAATATCCCACGACCCGTTTCTCTACGAAAACCTGAGCGCGTTTGAGAACATAAAGTTCTTCGGGACGCTCTACGAAGTCTGGGACATAGACAGGAAGGCCAGGGATGTAATCAATCGGGTAGGCCTCGGGACGCGTATGCACGACCTCGTCAGGAATTTCAGCCGGGGCATGAAGCAGCGTCTTGCGGTCGCAAGAGCCGTTGTGCACGATCCTTCGATTCTCCTCCTCGATGAGCCCTATACCGGGCTCGATCAGCACGGCGCGCGCGTTTTCGGGAATATGCTCACATTGCTCAAGTCAGATAATCGCACTATCCTCATGACCACTCACAATATCGACGAAGGTCTCGACCTGAGTGACAGGGTCGGGATACTGGCCGGCGGGCGCATGGTGTATGAAGGTGCACGTGACGGCATGGACGCGCGGGAATTCAAGGAACTTTATTTATCCAAGGTAGAAAAGATTTAATCCGTAACTGACCATACATTTTTTATCTCGAATTTTTATCTCGAACAATCTTTCTGAAACCGATTACTTGCAGGCGCATCTTATCTTATAAACAGTTTCAGGGAGGTATGCTATGAAGAAGATTATCTGTTTGTCTGTTATTGCATTGTTATTTGGCGTTGTCCTTGCGGGCGTGAGTTACGCAGGGGATACCGAAAAGCAGGCCGCTCAGCTCTGGAGCACGATTCAGGACGCTAAGTATCAGGATAACTGGGCTCTCTTTCCAGGGAAGGGAAAACTCTACAAAGGGACCGAGCCTCACGGTATGCTCCTGACTACTTACGTTAATGAGACAGCGGATCAGGCGCTTAAGTCGGGCGCTAAGGAGCTTCCCATGGGGTCTATACTTATAAAGGAGAACTACATGCCCGATGAGAAGCTTGCTGCTATCACGGTCATGGACAAGAGAGGCGACGACAAGGATGACTGGTTCTGGGTTAAATTCAATCCGGATGGCACTGTGGCCACTATGGAAATGGAAAAGGACGGGAAAAAGATGACCACTTCCGTTGCGGGAGGAAAGCACACGATGTGCGCTATGTGCCACGCCGCCTCTACAGGCGGGGTTCACAACATCATGACTCCTGTTAACCAGTAAAATCCTAATAAATAAGAGGAGTTATGTTATAGTTATGAAGTATTGTCTCAATACCCTCCGCTTCTTCGGGCGGTGAGTTAAGAGTTTAACCTCACCGCCTTTTTTATTTTTAAATGAGGCTATTAAATATTATTTCTAACTAGCCGACAATCCACAATATATAAGCTGTAAATACAATTTCCATTTTCATTAATCCCTTAATATCTTATATTCGATACCCCAATCTGTTATAATAGCATTCCTGTCCGGGAAAAAGCAGGATCTGGAGGATGAACAGGCATTGAAAAAGGTGCTGGCGATTGTAAGAAAGGACATAGTTACGGAGCTTAGAACAAAGGAGATATTTACCTCCATGCTCACTTTCGCATTGCTCGTGATTGTAATATTCAATTTCGCTTTCGGTTTTTCTGCCGAGATTGTCAGGCTCGCGGCGCCCGCGATGCTCTGGATTACTTTTACATTCGCCGGGGTTCTCGGTCTCTCCCGCTCTTTCGCGCTGGAAAAAGAGGGGAACGCCGTTCTGGGTCTTCTGCTCACACCCACCGACAGAAGCCTTATCTATTTCGGCAAGATGATTAGCAACACCGTTTTCGTCTTTTTGGTCGGGCTGGTCATAGTTCCGATGTTCGTACTGTTTTTCAATTACAGCTTCCTGGATACGCTTATCCCGCTGGTGCCCGTTCTATTTCTGGGGTCCCTCGGGTTTGTGTCCGTGGGAACGCTATTTTCGGCTATGGCCGTTAACACGAGACTAAGAGAAGTGCTCCTTCCCATACTGCTCTTCCCGATTATAATCCCTCTTATAGTAAGCGCCGTAAAATTATCGGGACAGGTTCTGGACGGGAAATCGATAGCTCAAGGGTCTTCCGCTTTACAACTCCTCATTGCTTTCGATATAATCTTTATTGCCGCCTGCGCGGTGGTGTTCGAATTCGTAATAGAAGAATCCTGAGGGGGCTATCCGCACAGCATAAAAACCTGAGGGGGCTATCCGCACAGCATAAAAAAATGAGACTACTACTCGTAATACTCACGTTTATAGCAATGGTTGCTTCACTCTACGCGGCGTTCATTTACGCTCCCACAGAGCCTAAAATGGGCCACATACAGAGGATATTCTATTTTCATATGGGTACTGTATGGGTGGCTACCGTCGCCTTTATAATGGTATTTGTCTCAAGCATCATGTTCCTCTGGAAGCAGTCTCGCAAGTGGGACATACTTGCTTACTGCTCCGCCGAGCTCGGCGTTCTGTTCCTGACCATCACAATTATCACCGGAAGCATATGGGCAAAACCCGTATGGGGAACCTGGTGGACATGGGACCCGCAGCTCACGACCACCTTCATACTCTGGATACTTTATCTCGTTTACCTCGTGCTCAGGTCTTCTGCCGGAAACGATACGAAGAAGGCCAAGTTCGCCGCCGTATTCGGAATAATCGCGTTTATCGACCTGCCTCTGGTCTATATATCCGTAAGGGTAATGAGGGGTATTTCTCCCGTGGTATTCGGTCCCGGAGGGGGAGGGATAGAGTCTCAGATGATGCACGCTCTGCTCATAAACCTCGTAGCTTGCTCTCTTCTTTTTATAGTGCTTCTGCTCGAGCGCATGGACCTTGAGCGTATGAATGACACGCTTTCAAAGCTAAAACTCGGGACAGAGGTCTAAAATTCGGTATTATCCCTGTGGTAATGCAGTCGATAACAGACTTGTATTTTTAAATAAACAGTAGGGCATGTTACATCGAACATTCTGTATATATGACGTAGTATGAGCGTTTGATTTGGTTGCTCAGGTACAGGTGCCGGGTAATGGATATAAATACCGATATGTTCGACTTCTACATGGCTGCGGCATCTGCTGTAGGTTTAATCGAGTGCTTCTTCGGTTACAGGATATTCAGGTTTCTACTGGGAGTGATAGGTTTTATAACGGGAGCGGTTATTGCAGGAAGCCTCGGGTTCGAGCTATCCGGAGGGAGTGAGTTAATTTCAGTTATCGTAGGTCTGGCGGGCGGCTTTATAGGGGCTTTACTCATTTACTGGCTCTATTTTATAGGGGTTTTTGCTCTTGGAGCCGCTCTCGGTTTCGCGATTACGGCGTACGTTTACGGTCTCCTTAATGAAAGTCCCGTCTATTGGGTCGTGGCGGCTTCGTCGGCGGCAGGGGGGATTCTGGCAGTCTTCTTCCGGAAGCCGATGATTATTCTTGCCACGTCCTTCGGCGGAGCATTCGCTGCTGTGACCGGTATTGCGTATTTGCTGACCAGGAACTTCGACCCGCTTGATCCCGGATTCCTCAATACCCTGGGAGAGGATCAGCTCTACAGGATGGCGATAATCTGGTTCGGTCTCGGCGTGTTCGGCTTTGTCGTCCAGTACGCGCTGCTTCTCCGACGCGAGGAGGCAGAGGGAGTTGCCGAGGGAGAGGAGGAGGCGGAAAAAACGGCTGAATGACCGTTGCCGGCTGCGGGTTTAAGGCTTATAACTAAAATTAATCATTGACCCGTATGGTAAAATCTATGAAAATTAAAACAACTGCAACCGTTTGCACGCTTATGCGTCTTAATCAATGTAGGCGCGATAGTTCGAATAGTGCCCGTGGCAGGTATTCTAATAAAGCCCCGACTCGTATGAAGAAGAAAAACTTTCTTATGCTATTTCTTGCTCTTGCTGTATTGCCCCTGGTGTCAGGATGCTACGGTTCCCGGGACGGCGGGACCGTAAATCTTCGTTTCCCCGTCTCTGACATTGACGAGCTGAGCACCCGAACGGGGGTCGAGATCGACAGGGAAATTTCTTCAGACGGAAACGGCTCTTTGATGCTCCGGACCGAGTCGCTCGAAACTGTGGAGCTGTTTGAGATCGAGGACCCCGGTCTCGACAATACGAGAGCGGTTTACAGGGCGATGATCAGAACGGAGGGGCTTAGCGGGGAGGGGGAAATGAAGGGGATTGCGTATCTGGAGATGAAGGTCCTGTTCCCGGACGGGGAGGAGCTTGTTTCACGGGGCCCGAGAATACCGCCTACGGGGACTACTGACTGGACCCCTGTGGAGACGGTGTTATATGTAGATAAGGGGGGCAAGCCGGAAAAGGTATTACTCGGCCTGGTCGTTGACGGGAAGGGTAAGGTGTGGATTGACGACGTAGCGCTCGACTCCCGTCCCCTGAGGATCGACTATCTTTTTTGGGGGCACGCTGTTGTATGGATAATACTCATACTATATATTTATAACTTGATAGGAAAACAGAGAAGGATAAAAAAGGAGCTGGCGTCCCTGGAGACGGCAGCTCGGTAGGGCGCCTGGACGCAGGAGCCTAAAGAGGCAGGGAGAAATGCTAAAAGGCAAACTCAAATTTATAATCGCTATCTTGGTAATTGCTCTCGGCATAAGTTATCTGGTCTACGGCGGGGTTAAGGATACAATGGTTTACTATCTCACGGTGGAGGAGCTTCAACAGAGAGTCCCCTCGGTCTATAACGAGAGGGTCAGGGTTTCGGGAACAGTGGTGCCCGGAACGATTAACCAGGATACTGACGGCGCGCTCGAGTTTCAAATTACAGAAGACGGGAACAATATAGATGTCGTCTACGGCGGCGTTGTTCCCGATATTTTCAAGGACGATGTCGAAGCGGTTGTTGAAGGCGTATATACAGAGCGAAACGTATTCGAGGCCGATACGCTCCTTGCCAAATGTCCTACGAAATATGAATCTACGGATTCCTTGTATCAGCAGCAAAACTATTCAGGGGACGAATCTTACTGATGGTAGAGACGGGCAAGATTTCGATTTTACTTGCTTTTGCTATTTCCATCTACGTCGTGCTGGCTTCGGTATACGGAGCGAAAACCAATAGAAGGGATTTCGTAAAAAGCGCGCGGAACGGGACCGTCGCCGTGTTTATACTACTTTTTATCGCGATAATATCCCTTCTGCATTCACTCATTAATCTCGACTTTAGTCTGAAGTATGTTGCGCTTAATACAAGCACCGATCTCCCGGTTATATACAGAATTACCTCGCTCTGGGCGGGTCAGGCCGGCTCTCTGTTGCTCTGGGTTTTCATCCTTTCCATCTATTCGGCCATCGTAGTTCTGCAGACGAAAAACAAGAACAGGGCGCTCATGCCCTATGTAATAGCGACGCTCGGCGCCGTATCCGTATTTTTCTTGTTCATCACGGCCTTCGTTGAGAATCCGTTTGAGAAGCTTGCCTTTGTGCCTCAAGAGGGAAGGGGATTAAATCCAATTCTGCAGAACGTCTATATGGCCATTCATCCGGTCACTCTCTATCTGGGCTACGTGGGCGTGACGGTGCCCTTCGCGTTCGGTATGGGCGCTCTTCTGAGCGGGAGACTGGGGGACGAGTGGATAAGATACTCGCGCAAATGGACCCTCTTCGCATGGACGTTCCTCAGCGTGGGCCTTCTTCTGGGCGCGCGCTGGGCGTATCTGGAGCTCGGATGGGGCGGGTACTGGGCATGGGACCCGGTGGAAAACGCGGCATTCATGCCCTGGCTTGCAGGAACGGCGTTTGTACATTCCGTCATGATCCAGGAAAAAAAGGGCATGCTGAAAAAATGGAACATGTCCCTTATTATTATTACGTTCTTCCTCGCGATATTCGGGACATTCATTACCAGAAGCGGCATAATATCTTCTGTTCATTCCTTCGCTCAGTCCGACATAGGCCCGCTGTTTCTGGGCTTTATCGCGTTCATACTTCTCTTCTCGTTCGCCATGTTCCTCTACAGGCTCGGCGATCTGGAATCGGAGAACAGGTTTGATTCCATACTCTCAAGGGAAAGCGCTTTCATATTCAATAACCTTTTATTCCTGGGCGCCGCGTTCGCAGTCTTTCTGGGAACGCTATTCCCTATCATCTCAGAGGCGGTCACCGGGGAGAAGATTCTCGTGGGCTCCCCTTATTTCAACAGGGTAAACGTGCCGATAGGGCTTTTATTAATATTTCTCATGGGAGTGGGCCCGCTTATATCATGGAGAAAGGCGTCAAGGGAAAACCTTGCCAAAAATTTCCTGGTTCCCGTTATAGCCGCTGCGGTGACTGCTGCGGTTCTGATAGCACTGGGCATACGCGAAATTTACGCCCTGTTGTCATACGCCTTCTGCGCGTTCGTTTCCATGACAGTGTTTACCGAATTTTTCCGGGGTGTCAGAGTCAGGAGCAGGAGGGGCGAGAATCCCCTTCTCGCTTTCACGCGTCTCGTATCGAGAAACAGGAGAAGGTACGGGGGCTATATAGTGCATATAGGAGTCGTTCTGATAGTTATAGGAATTACATCCTCCTCGGTTTTCGTTACGGAGATTCAGGCTACGCTTGAGAAAGGCGAGTCGGTCAGTTTGAGAGACTACACCTTTACGTATGAGGGCATCGAGCAATACACCACCGACGCCAAGAACGCGACTGTAGCGAGTCTCGCCGCATTTGAGGGCGGAAAGGATATAGGTGTGATCGAGCCTGAAAAAAACGTTTACAAGTATGAGGGCAACCGCGAAATCAACCAGGAAACGGAGGTTGCGCTCAGGTCTACATTCACGAATGATCTCTACGTCATTCTGATGAATTTTTCAAACGACGGCTCCGCTACTTTCAGGATCATAATAAACCCTATGGTAAGCTGGATATGGGCCGGAGGCCTGGTGCTCCTTCTTGGGGCGATTGTTACCATGTGGCCCGAGGGACGGAAGGAGCGCGAGGGGGCGTTCGTCAGGTACACTCTGGGTGAGAAGGACAGTACTGTAAAGGCATGAACAGTCCTTTTCGTCATTTGCTGTAAATTTATCTATAGGAACTAATTTGGAAACGATACCAGCTCTGGTTATAGCGGCTTTAGCCGCTCTCTTTATTTCATTACCGTTTTTTCTCGGGTCCGGAAGGGAGAACCCCGGCTCTGAGCAAGGGAGTCTCGATCCAGATCCGGTGCTGGAGAAAATAAAAACCCTTGAGGGCCGTAAGGAATCCCTTCTATCAGCCATAAAAGATATAGAGTTCGACTACGGGCTCGGAAAGCTGTCCTGGGAGGATTTCGAGGAGCTTCGCGATAAATACAAGGTGGAAGCCGCTTCCGCTCTCAGGGAAATGGATATACTGATTAGCAAGTCCGGCAATATCATGACCGACGAGGATCTGGAAAAGGAGATAAGCGCCGAGAGAAAACTGCTCCTTTCCGATTATGAAGATGAGGAGATTGAGAAAGAAATCCTCAGGGCGCGCGAGGCGGCATGGCAAATGGATAAAGACAGGCTCGTATGCCGGAAATGCGGAAACGAAGGCGTGCAAGGGGACCTGTTCTGCTCGAAGTGCGGAGCCAAGATAAAGGGGGATGCTGAAAATAAACAAGCCACTACTTTCTAGCTCACTCGTGATTACGGCGCTCACCGTATTAATAATTTCTCTCTTTACGGTTCGCGATTCATACGGCCAGAACTCCCCCCATGATATGGAGAACATGGGCAGGGACCTCTTTATCGAGAACAGATGCGTAAGGTGCCATACGATAGGCAGGGGAAGGTTCGTCGGCCCCGATCTGAAGGGGGTAGGTGAAAGATACTCGCGAGAGGAAATTATCAAATGGATCGAAAACCCGCAGCAGATTTATCAGTCAACGGGAAAGATGCCGGTTAATGAAGGGTATCCTCCAATGCCGCCCATGCAAATACACCCGATGGCGGCAAGCGCCATCACGGATTACCTGCTCACCGTAAAGGTAAAGCCCGATGCGGGGGAGGGCGGCGCCATTTCGGGCAAAGTAGTAAATAAGACAAACGATGAGGCCGCGTCCGGAATAAATATCACGCTCACTTCTTTTATGGGGGACAAAGAGACCGGAAAGACGGAAGCCGTAACAGAACCCGGCGGAGAGTTCGCGTTCAGAGACCTCTCCTGGGACAGGAGCTACGCCGTTACCGTAAGACACAAAGACGCGGAATATTCGACCGACAAGATGGTTTTCTACCCGGGAGAGGATACGAAGACCCTTGAGCTTCCCGTCTACGAGCCTACGACAAGCGACGCGGACATAACGGTGAAAGAAGCCCACATGATTGTACAGGTCATGGAGGAAGGACTTTCAATAGCCGACCTTTCCATATTCGAGAATAAGGGCGACAAAATGTATACGGGCAGCATGGATATCGGCGAGGGGAAGAAAGAAACGATAAGATTCAGCGTGCCAGAGGAAGCTGGAAACATTAATTTCATACACGGTCTCGACCCCGGGAGCGTAGTCAGGACCGAAAATGGTTTTTCCGATAGCGCAGGGGTTCTGCCGGGCGACAAACGTGTGGTCTTCGCGTATAACCTGCCGCTTGATTCCGGTGATACCAGCATCGACAAGACGATTGAATACCCGACCGGGAGCTTTCTCCTGCTTGTTTCAGATACAGGAAGCGAAATAGAGGTAGACGGATTGTCTGGACAGGAAGCGGTAGAGATAGAGAATGAGAAGTTTCTGAGGTGGACAGGGGCGGATCTGAAACCCGGACATGAAATCATCATAACTTTTATTAATCCGCGTGATTATTCCGAATACCTTAAATGGGCGGCTTTAGGGTTTATAGTACTCCTTGTGGGAGCGGGGATCATATACTCCTCGGTCAGGGGCGGAAAGAGTAAGAGTCAGGAGAATAAGCCTGTAACGAGAGAGTCTCTCCTCGATAAACGAAGCTCCCTTATAAGGGAGATTGCCGCACTTGACGATAGATTCGAAGCGGGAGGAGTTGAAGAGGAAAGGTACAGGAAGCTAAGGGAATCGAAGAAAGCCGAGCTTGTGGAGATTACACGGAGACTGCGATTTTGATCACAAGTCTCCATGATGAAACTGGATTATAGAAAGGACCGCTACACTTGCGGTCTCCGTTCTAAGAGTCCTGGGACCCAGACCCAGGGAGGTAAAACCCAATTCACTGGAAAGGAGAATTTCTGTTTCAGAAAATCCACCTTCCGGTCCTATGAATAATATTATATTTTTGGAGAATTGTAAAGAATTATTAAGAAATTCTTTCATGCTTGCTTCACTATTAACATGAAGTATTATCTTTAACGCATTGTCATTATATATATTTAATGCTTCAATAAAGTTTAAAGTATCTTCTATTACTGTAGGTATTGTACGCCCGCACTGCTTGGAGGCCTCAACCGCTATCCTCTCCCATCTTCTTTTCTTTTGAGATGTTCTCACCTGTGATCTTTCGGTAATAACGGGCACGACAGTATGCACCCCGAGCTCGGTGGCTTTCTCCACTATATAATCCATCCTGTCTCCCCTGGGGAGGCCTTGGAGAAGAGTGATTCGGATGGGGGAATCGGTGTTTACTCTCCTGGTCTCGGAGATTTTGACTGTGAGTTCCCTGCTTCCGATCTCGGCTATAGTGCCGTAATGCTCAAACGAGGAGTCGTCGAACAGGGTCACGGGATCGCCCGTCCTGAGCCTGAGCACCTTTACGATATGCCTGTAATCTGCGCCTCCGATAACGGCTTTCGATCCGTTTATCTGTTTCTCTGAAATCGGGAATCTCGGCATTTCTTTTTTCAGTCTCCGGCCCCGGCGTCTTTCGGGTGATTATATCATAGCATGAAACCGGTTTTTTTAAGATGATTGTCAGAACGCTACTTCCGATTGCCCGGCCTGTTAAAATAAAGAATAATTTCTTCAGTCAGCCTATTGACCGTGTATTCTCCCGGAACTATATCGGCCCTGTATCCATTTTCCTTAAGAGTGTTCGCCGTGACGGGTCCTATACAGGCGATAACGGGCTTCGCGGGCGCGGTATCAAGCCCTCCTACGGCTGAAAGAAAATTCCTTACCGTTGAGGAGCTCGTGAATGTAAGAACGTCTATTTCCCCTTGAGAGAGCATCTTCCTAATCCTGTCCGCTCTTCTCTTTCCCGGCATTTTTGTCTCATACGCCGTGGCTACCTGAACGTCCGCCCCCATCTCGCGAAGGGTCGCCGGAAGAATATCGCGCGCCTCCTTTGCCCTGGGTATCAGTATCTTGGCGCCTTGCAGTTTTTTCTTTCGAAAGAGCTTTATCAGACCCTCGGCCCTGTAATCTTGAGGAACAAGCTCTATGTTCATGCCCCTTTTCTCTATGTCGGATGCCGTAACTTCCCCTATAGCGGCGATCAGGATTCTGTGCATTTCCCTGAGGTCCTTTCCCCTCGCCCGCATCCTGTCGAAAAAACTCTTTACTCCGTTCACGCTCGTGAAAACTATCCAGTCGTATTTATGCAGTTTATCTATAGCCGAGTCAAGAGATTTATAGCTTTTCGGGGGCTCTATTTTTATCGCCGGGAACAGGACAACATGAGCCCCCGCTCCCTCGAGCAGGGCGGTAAATGTTGAAGCCTGCTCCTCCGCTCTGGTCACGACCACCTTTTTCCCGAATAGAGGCTTGCTTTCATACCAGTTCATTATATCCCTCAGGGCCACCACTTCCCCGACCACCACGATTGCGGGCGAGGTTATGTCTTTCCTCTTCCGCACCGTCTCGGCAATGTTCTCTATGGTGCCCGTGACGGTTGACTGTGACGGATATGTTCCCCATGTTATAACGGCTGCCGGTGTGGCAGGAGGTTTGCCCGCGTCAATTAACCTTCTCATATTTACGCCCAGTTTTTTTACACCCATGAGAAACACGACAGTTCCTATCTTCGAAAGCACTCTCCAGGGAATGCTCGACTCCGCCTTCGAGGGGTCCTCATGACCGGTGACTACTGCGAAGGATGAAGTGATATCCCTGTGTGTGAGGGGGATACCGGCGTAAGCGGGCACCGCCGAAGCTGAGGTCACGCCCGGTACGATCTCAAAAGGGATACCTTTCCTTGCCAGCTCCTCCGCTTCCTCGCCGCCCCGGCCGAATATAAAAGGGTCTCCTCCCTTGAGCCTTGCGACTGCTCTGCCTTTCTCGGCGTGTTCTACCAGGAGCGCGTTTATCCTTTCCTGAGACATCTCTTTTACACCGGCTTTTTTGCCTACGTATATTGTTTCGGCCTCATTCCGGGCGAGCTCCAGCAATCTCCTGTTTACCAGGTAGTCATATACGATTACATCAGCGGACCCCAGTACCTCTTTCCCTTTGATGGTCATAAGACCGGGGTCTCCCGGACCCGCTCCTATGAGATAAACAGTTCCTTTTTTTACCATGACGGTTTGTAAAAGAAAACCGAAGCCCGGGGCTAATGTCAAGAATTGAACAATCTGCTGAAATTTGTATATTTTAAATGTATTATAATTGCGCGTTTTAGTTATGAAGCTTTATCGAGCAGGGTTGCCGTATTCAACCGAAATTTTGTGAGCATTGATTCAGGAGGCCTGAAATGATCGTCAAAGACTGTATGACACCGAACCCGGTTACCGTGAGTCCTGAAGCGGGAGCCGGCGAGACCCTGGAGATGATGAAGAAGCTCAATTTCAGACAGTGCCCCGTTGTCGAAGACGGCAATTTGGTCGGTATAGTAACCGACCGGGACATAAGGACGCATATTGGAAGTAACAAGGATTTGAAGGTTCGTGACATAATGTCATCGGGTCCGATTACTATTTTTGATTACGCGTCCGTCGAGGGGGCCGCTGAAATTATCAGGAGCGGAAAATTCAACGCGCTGCCGGTTGTTTCGAGCAGGAACGAGCTTGTCGGTATTCTGAGCGTAACCGACCTTCTCGACGCGTTCCTCAACCTGCTCGGCTTTCATGAAAAACCTCTCAGACTCGAAGTCCAGATGCCGGACGATGTCAGTCTTTTCGATGTGCTCCACGTGATACAAAACCATTCGGAAAAGGTTCTCTCGTTCAGTGTCGCGCCTGAAAACCGGAGGCTCTACTATTTCTGGGTAGTCAACTGTAATTTCGGCGAAGTGGAGAAGGAGCTGCGCGCCGGAAACACGAAGGTAAGCACCATTCATAGTTAAATGACGACAGAGGAAGCCGTTTAAAACAAAAATCCAAGATCCGAAGCTCCATGCATCCCCCGGGATTACTCTTATCCCGCTCGGCATGGATGCGAATACAATCTCTGGTATAATAAATTAAATACTATATAAACAGGAACGCGACCGGCAATAAATATGGAACCAGATCAGTACGAATTCATTCTCGACCACTACAAGAATCCCCGAAACTACGGAACGATAGAAGGCGCGGACGTTTCACACGAAGAGGGTATTCCTTCCTGCGGCGATGTAATCAGATTGGATCTCAAGCTTGACGGCGGAAGGGTTGAGGACGTTAAATTTACCGGAAAGGGATGCGCGATAAGTCAGGCTTCGGTATCGATTCTGACCGAGAAGGTGGCCGGCAAAACCGTAAACGAAATACTCTCTCTTAAAGAGGACGAGATGCTGGAGTCTCTGGGAAAACAAATCTCGCCGGTAAGATTCAAATGCGCTCTCCTCGGACTTAAGGTTCTCAAAAAAGCGTTACTGGCGAAAACAGCCGTTGAGTAGCATAAAGCCGCTTTCGGCAAATAAACGGTGTATCCATGCAAAGATCGATCAAACCACTGAAGGGCTTTGACCCTTATAAGGTAAAAAGCGATTTTCCCGTATTCGAACGAAAGGTTAACGGGAAGCCGCTCGTTTATCTCGATAACGCGGCTACGACACAGAAGCCGATCCAGGTGATACAGGCACTGGATAATTTTTACAAAAAGCATAATTCCAATATACACAGAGGCGTGCACACTCTAAGCTACGAGTCCACCGTCATGTACGAGGAGGCGCACAAGAAGGTAGCGGATTTCATAGGCGCGCCTGACTGGAGAAATATCATATTCACCCGTAACGCTACGGAGTCCATAAACCTTGTCGCGTACGCGTGGGGTCTTAATAATCTCGGCGAAGGGGACGAGGTTCTCATAACCATCATGGAGCACCATTCCAATATCGTGCCCTGGCAGATGCTGAGGGACAAGAGGGGAATAAAACTCAAGTACCTCGGGGTGGACAGTGAAGGCAATCTGAACCTGGACAAGCTTCCGGAGCTCCTCACCGAGAAGACTAAACTCGTGGGAATAGTCCATGCCTCAAATGTCCTCGGTACGGTGAACCCTGTGAAGCGAATAGCGGAAGAGGCCAGGAAAGCGGGGGCGCTCGTACTAATCGACGCCGCTCAGTCAGTCCCCCATATGGCGATTGATGTTAACGATATAGGGTGCGACTTCCTCGCGGCTTCCGGTCACAAGATGATGGGCCCCTCGGGGACGGGTTTTCTGTACGCGAGGGAAAAAATTCTTTCCGGTATGGATCCCTTTCTCTACGGCGGCGATATGATAGAGAAGGTAACTATGGAAAAGTCCACCTGGAACGAGCTTCCGTGGAAGTTCGAGGCCGGGACGCCGGATATCGGGGGCGGCATCGCTTTAGGCGCGGCAGTCGATTACCTCAAAGCCGCCGGACTCGATAATATCATGTCCCATGAAGAAGACCTCCTTGAGCACGCGATTGAGGGATTGAGCGCTTTTGAGTGGATAAAGATTTACGGCCCGCGTACCGGGCACAGGGTAGGCGTAATATCGTTTAACGTGGAGGGTGTGCATCCCCACGACGTGGCTGGTGTGCTGGACGAAGAGGGTATAGCAGTACGTTCAGGCCATCACTGCGCGCAGCCGCTCATGGCGGAGCTCGGGATGGATTACGCGGCCAGGATGAGCTTTTACCTCTACAATACCAGAGAGGAAATAGACCTCGCAATCAAGGCGCTTCAGAAAGCCAAACGGATTTTCGGATAGTATTATCTTCCGCCTTGAGAAACTACAAACCAGGCAATAATCCTTAAGTCACCGACTTCCGTACAATAATACAGTTTTATACCGGGAGATTCATACTATCCCGGTTTTTAGTGCTCATCCCCCTCGGATTACCCCGCCACAATTGTCGTTTAATAGTTGTCCGCCCTCATTGTGAGTGAGCGCTCACTTTTAATGTACGGTTTTCTGACAACTTACAACCGTTGAATAAGTAATATCAAACAAATACGGCAGATTACGAATGGCACCCAAATTGTTAAATAAATGGGGAAAGGAGGTATTGATATGATTTCACTTTTCTTGTCGCGTTTTTCACAGTTCGGGTTTTTTACACTGCTGATTCCGGTATTGGTCTTTGCCGCAATTACGTTCAGTTCCGCCGCAGGCGCGGATGAAGGGGTTGCGCAAAAAGGGCAGGCTATTTTCAAGGAAAAGGGGTGCGTTGCGTGCCATTCGATAGGCAAGGGCAAAATTACCGGGCCCGACCTGCTGGGCGTCACCGAGAGGAGGGAGGAGGAATGGCTTAAACAATGGCTCAAGTCCCCGGACACGATGATATATACGGACCCTATAGCCAAGGAAATGTTAAAGGAATACCTCGTTCCGATGCCCAATCAGGGCCTCAGTGACGAGGAAATTGATATTCTGATCGAGTATTTCGAATATGAAGACTCTAAAAAAGCTGAGAAGTAGCTTAATAAAATCAGTAACACAGAAGGAGGTATTGAAAGATGACAGTATCCAAGAGGTTATTAGGGGTATTACCGCTGTTGCTCCTGGCCCTCTCGATAGCCTTTTTCACCGGTTGTCAGGAGAAAGGAGAGGTGGAAAAGGATGAAAACGGGAAGACGGTCAGGCAGGAGGGGCAAGTGGGCAATGGAGCGCAGGCGATAGCCGAAGCGCGCGGACTCACGCCGCAGGACGTGGAAGCCGCGCTTAAGACCTATGTGCCTACAGGGAAGTATGATGATTACCTGATGTTTGCCTCCGGGGGTCATTCCGGACAGGTGTTTGTTATAGGCGTTCCGTCCATGCGCCTTCTCAAGGAGATAGCGGTATTTACGCCCGAGCCGTGGCAGGGATTCGGGTTCGGCTCCGTTGAGTCCGAGCATATCCTCAATTCGGGTAATATGCCGTTCGGTGAGAATAGAGAGCTCAGGTGGGCCGACACTCACCATCCGGCATTGAGCGAGACGGGCGGCGATTACGACGGGCAGTTCTTATTCATCAACGACAAGGCTAACGCCAGGGTCGCGGTGATCGATCTTCGCGACTTTGAAGTAAAGCAGATAATAAAGACGCCGAATATGATCTCGGATCACGGCTCTACTTTCGTTACGCCTAATACCGAGTTCGTAATCGAGGCTTCTCAGTACGCGACTCCCATACTACTGGGCGAGTACGCTCCGATCGACCAGTATCAGGAAAAGTACCGCGGTATTATTGCGTTCCACAAGTTCGACAGGGAAAAGGGAAGGATCGTGGAGGAAGGGTCATTCCAGATGGAAGTACCACCTTACTGGCAGGACCTATGCGACGCCGGAAAGAAAGTAAGCGAGGGCTGGCTCTTCTGTAACTCTATAAACACCGAAATGGCTACGGGCGGTATAGAGCAGGGAAATCCTCCTTTCGAGGCGGGCGTGTCGGCAAGGGACATGGACTATATGCACGTGATCGACTGGAAGAAGGCAGCGGAAGTTGCGGGACAGCCCGGGAAAACCGTGGAAATCGGCGGGGTAAACGTTATTCCCATGGAAACTGTTATTGCGGAGGGATTGCTTTACTTCATACCCGAGCCCAAGAGCCCCCACGGCGTGGATGTAGCTCCCGGCGGCGATTACGTAGTGGTAGCGGGCAAGCTCGATACTCACGCGACAATTTACGGGTTTGACAAAATTCAAAAAGCGATAAAGGATAAACTCATT
This sequence comes from Deltaproteobacteria bacterium, assembly GCA_040223695.1. Classification (NCBI taxonomy): domain Bacteria; kingdom Pseudomonadati; phylum Myxococcota; class Myxococcia; species Deltaproteobacteria bacterium. Next base: position 526,672 of record JAVKFU010000015.1, on the reverse strand, counting down.
GAAGGAGAAGACACTTACGGCGTTCCCATTCTCAATTACAACGACGTCGTGACGGCGCAGCTCGAGATCGGGCTCGGGCCTTTACATACCCAGTTCGACAATGAGGGTAACGCCTATACGAGCGTATTCATAGAGAGCACGCTCGCCAAGTGGAAGCTGGGCCCCCCTTACAACGAGGGTGAAGATGCCTGGACTCTCACGGAGAAGATACCGGTCCATTACAATATAGGCCACACCGTCTGCGCCGAGGGCGATACCGTTTCTCCTGACGGAAAATACTGCGTCGCGCTGAATAAGTGGTCTATCGACAGATTCACCCCTGTCGGTCCTTTGCTCCCGCAAAATTTCCAGCTTATTGACGTGTCGGGAGATAAAATGCAGCTCCTCTACGATATGCCCATAGGCAGTGGCGAGCCCCATTACGTTCAGATGATAAAGACTGACAAACTCGATCCGTGGTCCGTTTATCCGGAGGTAGGGTTCAATCCGGGAACAATGAGCGTGGACCCGAATGCGGCAACGGCCGGAAACGAGAAGATCGTCCGTGAGGACGGCAAGGTGGAAGTATGGATGTCGGCGATCAGGAGCCACTTCAACCCCGAGCATATATCCGTTAACGAGGGTGATGAGGTTATCCTCCACATAACGAATGTTGAGCGCGCAAGGGACGCTACTCACGGCTTCGCTATAGACGGTTATAACGTCAACCTGAGTATCGAGCCCGGCGAAGCTAATACGGTCAAGTTCGTGGCCGACAAGCCCGGAGTATATCCCTTCTACTGCACCGAGTTCTGCTCGGCTCTCCACCTGGAGATGATGGGTTATCTGCTCGTGGAGCCTGACGGTAATTGAAGCAATGCCGCGAATTGCCTTGCCTCCCCTGCGCACGGAGTTAAAGCTGAGGGAGGCAAGGCGGATACAACGGGAAGTGCATTTATCAACTATGTACCGAGGGAGGTTACGTAATGAGAAAGCTAGGCGTATTATTCGGATTGATAATGATGTTTGCAGTCTCTGGTATTGCCACCGGCGCCGAGAATGAAGAAACCGCCAGGTCGTGGCAGGAGCAGGCGACCGACACGAGGGCGGCGGTCATGAGTGTTTACGGGGAGCTGGAAAAGACAGGAGACCAGGATAACCCTGTGGCAAAAGACCTGATCGCCGACGCTGTGGCTCAGCTTGGCGAGGGGGATAAATATATGGCGCAGGGTGATGAAGCCATGGAAAAACAGGAATGGGAGAAGGCGAATTTCGGCTACAACATGGCATGGCAGTATTACGTAAAAGCCGCGACAGCGGGATTGAACGCCAAAAGAATTTTGACGGGACAATAAGATTCCCGGTTAAGTCGCTTCCCCGATTCATGGGGGATTACTTCCAGGAAGGCAGCATACGAGAGTAGTCCCCCTGAACGAGTGACGGAGCACGATATTCTATTCTACTGCTTCCGGAGGTTATTAATGAAAGAAAATGAGCTTATATTCGGCCCCCGTATCCCAAAAGAATTATGGGAAAAAGAGAGAAAGAGGTTTCTTCTTCCGTCGATAATTCTGGTCGCTGCGGCGGTCATTCTCTTTATATCCATATTTCTGCCTTACTGGAAAATAACGCTCTTCGCGCCCCAGTATCCGGACGGCCTTGAGGCCAGCATGTACGTCAACAGGCTCACGGGGGATGTTCATGAGATAGACGGGCTCAACCACTATATAGGTATGAAGCCTATGGGCGAGGCGGCTGTCCTTGAGCGCACGCTGAGCGTGTTCATCATAATCGGCCTTGCGCTTCTCATAGCTGGCGCGGTTTATGTACACAGCCCCGTTGCCCTTTTTCTCTGTATTCCGGCGCTCCTCTATCCCGTGTTCTTTCTGGGGGACCTCTATTTCTGGATGCGGAATTTCGGCATGAACCTCGACAGAAACGCACCCCTGAGCGGCGCGATAAAACCGTTTGTCCCGCCGATACTCGGAGAGGGGAAGATAGCGCAGTTCAGCACTATCGCTACCTGGGAGATAGGACTTTATATGTCGATCGCGGCGTCCGTGCTGATAATCATCGGCTTATATTTTCACCGGAGGGCATACAAGCCACTGATTGTGGATTCCCGGGAAGCCCGGAGCGCTTGAGCGTAAATACTCTTTCTGTCCCGGAAATGGACAAGAAATTAAAACTGTGCAGTTCCGGCTTTAATGTAATCCTCGGGAGGGGCGTTTTGTCATGATAATGCGTATAGTGGCAATTGTTTTTATTTTGTCGGCATATCTGGCAGCCGCAGATTCTAACGTGACCGTTCATACGGTTTCGCCCGAGGGCCCCTACACGTCGATTTCCGCGGCTATACAGTCGGCGGAGAAAGGCGACACGATCCGGGTCCGCTCGGGCGAATACAAAGAGCACATTGTCGTCGATAAAACGCTTACACTCACAGGGGAGGACTATCCTGTAATCGACGGCGAAGGAAAGGGCGTTGTCGTACTGATTAAGGCCCCCGGCACGGTGTTCAGGGGCTTCAATGTTACGGGCAGCGGGGAGAGCCTTAATCTGGAGCACGGCGGTATACTGCTCGATTCCGCGCCCCGAAGCGTAATAGAAAATAACCGACTCGATGACGTCCTGTTCGGTATTTATCTCAAAAATTCTCCCGACGGTCTAATAAGCAAGAACTTTATACGAGGCAAAGACCTCCCCCTTCCCGAAAGGGGGGACGGTATAAGGCTCTGGTACAGCTCGGGCACGAAGATACTGAACAACCATGTCGTAAACGCGAGAGACCTCGTGATGTGGTGGTCCGGGAACACGGTGATCGAGGGGAACAGGGTCGAGAAGGGGAGGTACGGACTTCACTACATGTACAGTAACGACAACCTTTTCAAGGATAACGTATTCATAGATAACTACGTGGGTGGATTCCTTATGTACAGCAGCGGTATAACCTTCCATAACAATATATTCGCGCGAAATCAGGGCCCCGCTACAGGGTACGGCATAGGATTTAAGGACCTCGACGACATAGTAGCGGAAGGGAACCTCTTCATAGACAACAGGATCGGTATGTACCTGGACAACTCGCCCCACCTCATCGACTCCTGGAATAAAATTGACGACAACGTAATCGCTTATAACGACATCGGCATTTCGATGATGCCCTCCATCGAGAGGAATATTTTCGTCTCCAACAGTTTTATGGACAACCACGAGCAGGTCGAGGTCAGGGGAGGGGGAGAGCTCAAGGGAAACGAATGGAACGAGCACAACAGGGGAAATTACTGGAGCGATTACGTGGGTTATGACGGAGACGGCGACGGGATAGGGGAAATACCCTACAAATCGGAGAGCCTTTTTGAGAACATTATAGATTCCAGACCCGAGCTCAGGATATTCGTGCACAGCCCCGTATCAAAGGCTATCGAGCTCGCGTCGGAAGCTTTTCCCCTAATGAAGCCCGCGCCCAAGCTGACGGACGATTATCCTCTTGTCGGGGCCGGGGTGCCGGAACATCTGAAAAAAGACAGACGGAAGCTCTCCCCCGCCTTACTTGTCCTATCTTTATCGATGGTTCTGATCCCGCTTTCTTTCTACGGGTATTTACTCAAGAGTTAAAGGATGGATAGAAATTGATAGAGATAAAAAACGTAACGAAGCGTTTCGGCAAGCTCAGGGCGGTTGATTCCGTGAGCCTCGAAGTAGCGTGGGGCGAAGCGGTCGCTCTACTAGGATCTAACGGCGCGGGGAAGAGCACACTCATTAAATGCATACTCGGCATTCTCGACTTTACGGGTGAGATTGCCGTAAACGGGATAGACGTAAGAAAACACTCGAAGAAGGCGAAGTCCCTTATCGGCTACCTCCCGCAGGAGCCGGTTTTCTATGATATGAAGACGATAGATATAATCCGTTTTTTCGCCCGCCTGAGGAAAGTGGACGGCAAAATTGGCGAGAGGGTGCTGAGTGAAGTGGGTCTTGCCGGACACTCATCCAAATACGCCTCGGAGCTTTCCGGAGGAATGAGACAGCGGCTCTCTTTCGCGATCGCGCTCCTTTCGGAGCCTGAAGTTCTTCTGCTCGATGAGCCTACTTCAAATCTCGACGCCCGTGCTAGGGGGGAGTTTCTGAATCTCGTGAGAGAGTATAAGAAGGGCGGCAAAACGGTTGTGTTCTCGTCCCACAGGCTGGACGAGGTGGATTATCTCGCCGACAGGGCGGCTCTTTTGAGGGACGGGAAGCTGGTCCTTGAAGACAGTCCGGGGAATCTTGCGGAGTCAGTCGGTCTTGCTCTCAGAATGAATATCCAAATCCCGGAGGAGCATATAAGAGAAGCCGTTGACATTCTCGCCCGGGCGGGCGTCAGGGTTCATGGAAAAAATGGAAGGGGCATTATCGTCGAGGTGAGCGCGGTGGAAAAGATGAAACCGCTCAATGAGCTTATGACACAGAAAATCCCCGTAATCGATTTCACTATGGATGAGCCGTCTATGGAGAACATTCTTGACAGTGAGGGTGGAAATGGATATTAGGAACGTACTGATTATTACAGGTAAAGAGATGAGGGAATCCATCAAGAACAGGTGGTTCGTGCTTTATACAGTATCTTTCTCGGCGCTGGCGATACTGATTCTGTTCATAGCCGGAGGCGGCGGGGAGATCGCCGGTTTCTCAGGATACGGCAGGACGGCTGCGAGCCTTATAAACCTCGTACTGCTCTTCGTTCCCCTGATAGCGCTTGTCACGGGGGCTATCGGCATTTCAAACGAGAGGGAGAACGGCACCCTCCACTACCTTCTCTCGCATCCGGTTACGAAAGCCGAGGTTCTTACGGGGAAGTTCATAGGCGTGCTGGTTCCGATATGGTTTTCGATCTCGCTCGGATTCGGGCTTGCGGGAGTCGGCGTCGCTCTTAAAGGCGGCGCCGGAAATGTTTCGGGCTACATACTCACAGCGCTGATGTCGGGGCTTCTGGCAGCCGCGCTTCTGAGCGTGGGGTTCGTAGTCTCCGTATACTCCGGAAAGTCCTCCAAAGCGATAGGAATTTCCGTTTTCCTCTGGCTCGTGTTCATAATACTCGGGGACCTCGGAATCATGGGCACTGCCGCCGCTATGGATTTGGGGATAAAACAGCTGTTTATTCTCGCTGTGATAAATCCCGCAGAGGTATTCAAGATTTCGTCCGTGCTCATTCTCAGCCCCCGGTTCGAGATACTCGGCCCGGTGGGGGTATACGCCGTAAGAACTTTTGGTAAGGAGGGGCTCATGATTCTGCTCATCTCTATAATGGCTTTGTGGACCTTTATACCTTTGGCGCTCGCCTATATTTCATTCAGCGTATTGAGGAGGGAGGAGTTATGAGGGCCTCTTTTGTTTTATTGGTTGTTATTCTGCTCGTCTCGTGCAGGGATAAAGCCGGAACAGGGCCGGTAGAGATACATTACGGAGAAGATGTATGTGAAAGATGCAAGATGATAATAAGCGAAAAGAATTTCGCGGCCCAGTATCTTTTGCCCCGAAGGGAGTCCAGAAAGTTCGATGACCTCGGTTGCCTGGTCGAGCATTTCCGAGAGAATGAAAATGAGATCACGAACCTGGCCGCCGTTTATGTTGTGGACTTTAACTCCGGGGGCTGGACCGACGGGAAAAAGGCGTTTTATCTCCGGAGCGGCGATGTAAACACCCCCATGGGCTACGGTATAATCGCCTTCGGTGATAGAGAATCCCTGCTCGCGTATCCGGGTTTTGAAAAAGGGCGGGAGCTCGGCGGTTTCGGCGAATTGATAGGGCAGGGTGGTCATAGATAAAGACCCTTACAGGGATTAGTACTCTTCAGTTAACGAGTTGTTAGTATATTGATATTAAGGTGAGCCCTTATTATCCTATACGCCTGATCCGGGACCGAATGTTATTACTATGAATAGAGCGCTCAAAAACCCCAGAACCAAAATAAGCAACGCCGCGCTAGGCCTTTTTATAAAAAAGGGCATAAAGGGAACGACTACAAAAGAGATCGCGAAAAAAGCCGGTATCTCGGAAGGTACCATATACAACTATTTCAGGAGCAAGAACGATATTGCTTATCACTTATTTGTGCAGTATATGGATATGTTCCGGGATAAGCTCGCCGACGGCGCACGGAACGGCTCCCTCCCTGAGGAAAAGCTGTCCGGTATGATCTTATCTTTCTTCGAATTCGCCGAGAGAGAGCCCCAGGCTTATGCGTACATCATGATGGGCCATTACACGGAGCTCGAAAAAATGCCCTTTAAAAAGCAAAAACCCAAGGACCTGTTCGTAAAAGTTATAGCGGAGGGAATCAGGGAGGGAAAATTCAGAAAAGCCGGAAAAGACCTTATGGCTGCTCACATAATCGGAATGATAACCAGAACCATACTATTCCATAAAAAAGGCATACTGAATCCGCCCTATGAACAACTGATAGAGGAAACAAAAAAATCGGCCCTGAGAGTCCTCTTTAAGTAGACGGGGAAATACGGCATAACACCGGTACGGAACGTTATGCAAAGCGATTTTGGTTTCAATGGGTACGATATATCCGGCGCTGCACGGACGCATTTGGCAGTAGAACTACTTTTCCCCGAAATTGGGTACTATTTTAATGGAGGTACGGTAATGCTTGTAAAGGAACACATGACAAAAAACCCTCTCACGGTTTCACCCGATGAAGACATAAAGGTCGCCTTCAACACACTGACCGACCACAACATAAGGCAGGCACCTGTCATAGAGGGCGGCAGGCTTCAGGGGATTATCACGGACAGGGATCTCCGTATGGCCCTTGTTCAGTATGAGACAGAGCCCGCGTTGACGGTTAAATCTGTAATGACGCTCGACCCCGTCATCGTAAAAGAAAACGCGGAGCTAAAGGATGCGGCCCGTTTGATCAGCAAAAACAAGTTTAACGCTCTTCCCGTGATTTCAGAGGGCGGCGAGCTGACCGGTGTTCTGACGACAACCGATATTCTGAACGGACTCGTTCAGGCGCTCGACGAGGTCAAAGACAAGTAAATTTTCACCCTGACCTGAATCTTTGAATTTGCTTCACTAGAGGAGACCATTCATGAAGATCGCAAAGATTCTTTTCCCGACGGATTTTTCTTCCAGATCACTAAGCGCGAGAGAGTATGTTCTTTATCTTGCGGAAGCGCTCGAGTCGACTGTTTATCTTCTCCATGCCATCGAGCCGCTCGAATACGATCAGATAGACCAGGAAATTAAGGAATTTTACAGGAACCTCGAAGGCCAGCTCGAGGAGAAAATGAGACATGAGCAGGAGGTTTTCGAGAAAAGGGGCCTGAACGTTCATACGGAAATAATAATCGGTCCGAGGTGGAGGGTTATAAACTCATACGCCAAAGATAAAAATATAGACCTTATAATAATGGGCTCTCACGGACTCAAAACCGAGACGGGCGAGCTTTCGGTAGGCACTACCAGCCACAGGGTGATGTTCACATCTCCTTGTCCGGTGCTGGTAGTAAGGCGCGAGACGGACTAACCATATCAGTATGTTCTTTAATTAAAAAAAGATATAGTATTAGGTAATACCATCACTCCGGGGAGAAACACGAGATGATAAAATTCCTGCAGAATTTACCGCAAGTGTTCACTGTCGCGGCTCTGTTTGCCGTATTGTCGATACTTCCGGTTTACACGCCCGGCATTCCTGCGGCGGCGGAGGAAAACGAAAAGGGTACGACGTCGAACGAGCAGGATGCCGCAAATATTAAACCGATAGTCGATCCCTCGGCAGACGCCCTGCTAAAGGAAATGGGCAATACGCTCAAGTCGGCCGGGGAGCTTTCTTTCAACGCCAACATTACCTTCGACGAGCTGCTGCCCTCGGGTCAGAAGATACAGTTTGGCGGTGAAGCAAGCGTCACGGTAAAACGCCCCAACCTGCTCCACGCGGTGTACAACGGGGATCTTCACAGCAGAAAGATCTGGTATAGCGGAGATGAAGTTACCGTCCTTAATACGGACGACAATTTTTACGGGCAGCTCAAGGTGCCCGCCACTTTAGACGAGACTATGGATTATCTGATGAAAGACTACGGTTTTACGCTTCCTCTCGCGGATATAGTGTTCAGCGACCCGTACGGCTCCTTAATGAAGAACGTCCGCGCGGGCGTTGTGGTTGGGAACAGCAGTATAAACGGCAGTGAGTGCCGCCATCTGGCATTCGTAGAGAAATATATAGACTGGCAGCTTTGGGTTTCAGGGGGCGTCGAGAAACTCCCTTGCAAGCTCGTAATAACTTATAAGACAGTACCGGGTTCGCCCCAGTACACAGCGGTGTTCTCCGAGTGGAACTTAGGTCCGGAGGGAAGCGAATCCATATTCAAACCCGTGATACCGAAAAGGGCGGCCAGGATCGATTTTATAAAATTAGCAAATCAGGAAGGGGGATAGCAATGTATAAAGACAAAAAATCCGGCAAACAATATTTTCTTATGACCGTGATAGCTGTTCTCGTGCTTATCGGTCTGATACTCACTCCCTATGCGTATGCCCGCGGCGGACGCGGAGGAGGCTTCGGCGGAGGAGGATATCGGGGCGGAGGCGGCGGTTTCGGCGGTTCAGGGTACGGGGGCAGGGGTATGGGTAGCGTCAGGTACTCAGGGAACAGTCTCGGCTCCGACAGGGGCTCTAACTACGGCGGCTATCAGGCGGGCAATCTCGGCTCAGGCCGCGTGCAGGGCCAGGACAGCGGCAATTGGAGTCAGAACAGGCAGGAAAATATCAGCTCCCGGCAGGGCGCCATATCCGACAATCAGACATCCAGACAGGATTCTATCGGGAACAATCAAGAGAACAGACAGGACTCCATTTCTAACAATCAGGAGAACAGGCGTAACGACATAGATAACTTCAATAACAACACCGTCAATATTTATAATGATAACTACTACAACAATTACTGGCACGGTTATTGGAACTCATGGAACGGCTACTACTCCGGCTGGGCGTTCGCGGGCGGCCTGGCGGTCGGCGCGGCGATAGCGAGCCTTCCTCCGTCCTACAACACAGTTTACGTGGAAGGAAATCCTTTCTATTACTCCGACGGCGTGTACTACGCGCCTCAGGACAATCAATACGTGGTGGTACCGCCCCCGGTTAACGCTGTGGTCGTTTCACTTCCGCCGAGCTGCAGTACAGTGTATGCCGGAGGGGGCGAATATTTCGACTGCGGGGGAGCTTTTTACTCCCGCGCCGGCAACGGATACAGGGTAGCCGAGCCTCCCGTGGGGGCAATGGTACAGTACCTTCCCGACGGAGCGCAGAAAACTCAAGTCGGCGGCGCGACGTACTTTCTCTTCGGCGGAGCTTACTACCAGCCGTTTTACAGCGGGAACAGCGTAATATACAAGATTGTGTCTGATCCGACGTAGTGAAACTTATTCCTTACGCGGTTAGGGTCTAAGGGGTTCCGCCTGGAAAGAATCAGCTTTTCAGGCTTCTGTAAAGCTGATCGTCTATCGATTCTTCCAGTCCCGGATTAGAAGGCAGATAGACCCCGAACGGGTCTTCATCGAAAAACCTGACAAAAACGTTTTTATAACTGATGATCCTTATATCACTGGGGTTTATATCGCGCGGGTCGCTGTGACCGAGCACTTCCGTAAGGTCGAGCATGTCCCTGTGAAACCCCGTCAGATAATTATGTATCCGCGTGGATTTTTCAGGCAGGTTAACGCCGTGTATTCTCCATTTACTGTTAGTGGTGATTCCAGTAGGGCATTCATTGGTATGACACTTTAAGGACTGTATGCATCCGAGCGCGAGCATGGCGCCCCTTGCCGTGTCGATTACGTCCGCTCCCACGGCGAAGGCGAGAGCGGCGTGCGCGGGCGTGAACAGCTTTCCCGAGCAGCTTATCGTTACACTGTCCCTGAGCCCTGCCTCTTTCAGTTTTTTATCCAGATAGTAGGTGGTCTCGAACGCGCTCCCGTAACCGACGTAGTTCATATAAATGTTCTCTCCCGCGCCTGTGCCTCCGTCGGCCCCGTCTATCTGTATGGCATCCGGGCCGTCTCCGGTGTGCTTCATTGCCTCTATCAGAAGATCGATCTCCTCGATCCTGCCCACACACATTTTTATACCGACAGGAAGCCCGGTGAGCTTCCTTACCCTTTTTATGAATTCCATGAGCTTGAGTACGGAGTCTCCCGGTGTGGAGGCGATACATTCCGCATGCTGGGGCGGGCTTATGACGGTTTTCCAGGGCTCTACCTTTCTCACAGCCGCTATCTCAGGGGTAACCTTTACGCCGGGCAGCACACCGCCCATTCCCGGCTTGGCCCCCTGGGAAATCTTGATCTGAATCATCCCTATATTATCGTGCTCCCGGACGAGTTCCTTGAGAAGAGCATCGTCCAGAAGACGTGTATGCATGCCGTCATTCAATTCGAAGTTTTTCCCCACGCCGAACTTGCCCGTGCCGATCTGGAATATTACGTCGTTTCCGGCGACTCCGTGCGGGCCGTATCCTCCCTCCCCGGTGTTTACGTAGGCAACGTCCCGGGCGCCTATGCTTATGCACTCGGCGGCCTTCCAGTTTATGGATCCGTAACTCATGGCTGAGACGTTCAGAATATTCCTTACCTTAAACGGTCTCACCTCCGGTCTTTTCTCCCCGATTATGACCTCGTAGCCTGCCTTGGTATGAGCGCCGGTAAAGTTGCGGTGCAGTATGTGAGACTGCGCGGTGTTTTCGAGATCGAACATGTCGAGTTCGGTTCCGAAGCTCGAAAGCGGCTTTATGCGCTTTGCCTTTTGATATATGTAGTCCCTGACTATCCTCGGAATCGGCCTCCCGTTTGTGTTCGTCTCGTTGAAGTACTGAAGATATTTGTCCCTGAACGTGTCCTCGAACAGATAGCGTACTCTGCCCAGCGGCCCGTATATCCTGATAAGAGTCCTGTCGTCCTGAACGAACAGCTCCCTGATCGAAAACGTGAACAATGCGGCAAGACCCAGAATCAGGGCGTAATACCACTTGCCGAAATACCAGGCAGCCGGTATTGCGGCCACAAGCATGACTATTGAGATTATATCCATCACCCTTTGAAGGGGAGGGTTGTATGTGTACTGAACTAGGCCTTTTTCCTTGCCCTGTGCTCTAAGCTTGGCCAGAAATCTGCCGCACTGATCGGATTCCCTGTAGCTCATTTTATATATTCTAATTTATACTGGCGGTTTTTTAAACCTGCTCCCCTTAAAACCGCGGCTGGGACTCGGAAGTGATTTTACTCGATTATAAGTTTATAACGGATAATCAGGGTCTTAATACGTACTTAAGCGCCTGACCGATTACCAGTGGAATGAGGCTTATCGCTATAACGAGTGTCCATCCGTCGGCGCCGGGGTTTGCTACACTCAAAACTTGAGCCGCGGGGGTGAAATATACGGCGGTAAGGATAATTACCGCACAAAGCATGATCGCGCCCCACACGTATTTATTCCGCGTTACCTCGTTTTTAACAAGGCCGGAACGGGCTTCTCTCATGTTAAATACGTGAAACAGCTGAACGAAGGCGAGCGTAAGAAATGAGACGGATACCGCCCTCTGGTCGTCGAATCCCAGTTCTTTTATGGATATTAGGAGGGCTCCCAGGACTGCCGCCGTTATGAGCAGACCGTATCCGGCGATTCCGAGCCAGCTTCTTCTGGTTATTATCGGCTCCCCCGGTTCCCTGGGCGGCATTTTCATTATATTTTCGTTCCCTTCTCCCATCCCGAGCGCGAGCGCGGGGAAGACATCTGTAACGAGGTTCAGAAACAGAATCTGAAGAGGGAGTATGGGCAATGGTATAGAAGCGAACGAAGCTATGGTTACGACCATTATTTCACTTACGTTACAGGAGATCAGATAGAAAATGAATTTTCTTATATTTCCGAATATGGTTCGTCCCTGCTCGATTGCGTGTACTATCGTCGAAAAGGAGTCGTCTTTTAAAACTATATCCGCGGCTTCTCTCGCAACCTGCGTCCCTCTCAGGCCCATCGCGATTCCGATATCCGCCTGTTTGAGGGCGGGGGCGTCGTTTACACCGTCCCCTGTCATAGCGACCACGTTTCCTCTCTCCTGATATAACGAGATGACGTCGAGTTTCTGCTCAGGACTCACACGGGCTAGTATTAGCGACCCGGATATGTCCTCTTTATCTCGTTCGGACAGGCCCTCTATATTTCTCAGGTCCTTTCCATGTATAGCCTTCGCTTCCTCGTTTTCCACAAGGCCTACCGCATGAGCTATGTTTCTCGCCGTGGACGGCTGATCTCCCGTTACCATTACTACTTTAATGCCGGCCTCAAGGCACCTCTCAATCGACTCCCTTATGTCGGAGCGCGGAGGGTCGAGAAGGCATACGAGACCGAGGAATGTGAGATTTGCGTATGGTTCTTCGTCCGGGCTTCCGGCAGTTTTTTCCGCGTGGGCTATTATTCTGTAGCCCCTTCCGGCGAGCTCTTCGTTTTTTTCGCTCCACTCCTCTTTCGTCTCTTTTGTCAACTCCATCTCCCCTTTTTCGGTGAGAATTGAAGTGGAAGATTCAAGGACCGAGTCGGGGGCGCCTTTTACCGCTACTCTGTAAACGCCGTCCGATTTATGAAAAGTCGCCATCATGTTTACGGATCTGTCGAAAGGCTCAACGCCGGTCTCGGGATAGCGCGACAACAGTTCGTTTCTATCGATACCTGCGTCTAATCCCGCGATTAACAGAGCTATTTCGAGAGGGTCGCCGATTGCGTCTGCGTTTTTTTCAGAGCTGCCGTTTAAAGACGCAGTGTTGCAGAGCACTCCTGTCTCGAGGACTTTCATTAAAATATCGTCCTCACGGGGATTTTCCTTGACCCCGTCTACCAGAAAAGCAGCCTCTCCCTCTTTCCCTCCCTCTACTATCCGGACAGCTCCCGAATCGGTTGCTATCAGCTCAACGCTCATTTTGTTCTCAGTGAGCGTGCCGGTTTTATCCGTACATATTACGTTTGTCGAGCCCAGGGTCTCGACGGCGCTCAGGCGGTTTACAAGAGCGTTCCGCTCGGCCATCCTGAGCATGCCTCTCGCAAGGGCGATTGTAGCCACAACGGGAAGTCCCTCCGGGATCGCGGCTACGGCAAGTGCGATTCCTGTCTCCACCATGAGCAGTATGTCCCTGCCCCGGAGAATCCCGGTTATGATCACGAGCACCGCAAGAAGAATGGTTACCCATATGAGCTTGTTCCCTAAACGGTCGAGGCTCTTCTCGAGCGGGGTTTTTTCCTCTTCGGCCTCCTGGACGAGAGCGCTGATGCGCCCTATCTCGGTATTGAGTCCCGTGGCCGTAACCACTCCTTCCCCTCTGCCTTTTGTTATGGGGGTGCTCATGAACAACATATTTGTACGGTCGGCAATGGGCGTGTCCTCGGATACAGCTTCCGTATTTTTGCCGACAGGGACGGATTCCCCTGTGAGCGAGGATTCGCTGGACTCGATGTTGGAGGCCTTTATGATCCTGAGGTCGGCCGGAACAATGTCGCCCGCTTCGAGGATAACGATATCCCCCGGGACGATCTGCTCGGAAGGGAGCACTTTTACGTTTCCCTCCCGCCTGATCTTGGCATCAATGCGTACGAGCTTGTAGAGGGCTTCCATCGATCTTACCGCCCTGATTTCGGTAAAGAACCCGATTGCGGTGTTTATAAGGATGACAGCTATTATCGCTATTCCCTCGGGCCAATCTCCAAAAAGGATAGAGATGATCGCGGCTACCGTCAGAAGCGCGACTATAAGACTTTTGAGCTGTCTAATCAGGATAGTCCACGCGCTCAGGCGCGTTGCGGCGGCCAGGCGATTTTTGCCGTATTTACGAAGCCGCTCCGAGGCGCCCGCGCTGTTAAGGCCGGTTTCCGCGGAAACGTCTAAAAGTCCGAGTAGCTCGTCTGGCTCGATGCTGTAGGGAGCTTTAATATCCATAGATTGTCATTAATTCCCGGAAATTGATTCTGTATTCGTATGGCTCTATAAAATGCGACCGGACGCTATCCAAATTGAGCTAGGCCTTTTAAGAGATAGCCGACGATGTACGCTATGAGGGCGGCCGCGCCCCCGACAAAGAAGGTCTCGAGACCCGAATAATACCACCTGTGCTCCATTATTCTTCCCTTTACCGAACCGACTATAAAAAGCGCGCAGGAAGTCAGAACCACGGAAATTGCGAAGGTATCGGTTTTTAGGGGCCCGATAAAATATGCCCAGACATAAGCGAGAAGAGGTATGAACCCTATCAGGTTAAATGATACGAACGTAACCGCCCCGCTCTTAACCGGGGAGGTGTGGTCTTCGAATATCCCGAATTCGTCCTTCATCATTGTATCTACCCAAATATCCTTGTTTCCCGTTATCGTCTCGACGGCTTCTTCGAGCTGCCGGCCTTTAAAGCCTTTCCTGGAGAATATATCCCTTATTTCCTCGGTTTCTTCCTCGGGGATATTGTGGACCGAGTGTTCCTCGGATTTCCTCACCTTCTCGGCGAACTCCTTCCTCGATTTTGTGCTCAGGTAGTTTCCGACGGCCATGGAGAATCCGTCCGCGAACAGGTTTGCGAATCCGAGAATCAGCACGATAGTGGGCGAAAGGGAAGCACCCGCCACCCCCGCTACCACTGCAAAGGTCGTAACCGCCCCGTCGATTCCGCCGAAAACGAAGTCCGAAAGGTAGGAGCTGATTTTAGCTTCGGATTTGACTATTCCTTCCATTTTTTATTCTCCGGCTTCGGTAGAGAATTGCCTTGAAATAATTTCCCGAAAGAGGGAATCTATAATCCCGCCTTCATCCCCCACAGTATTTACGGTGAAATAACTCTTGTCCCGAAGCTCCTCCGGCTCCTCGAACTCCCTCATAAATCTGTCCATTATCTCTACCCGGGCGTCGGATACGGAGGCTCCCTCAAGCTCTCTCTTTATGAGCCTCTCCCGTATGACCGCCTCCGGGGCATCGGTTCTGAAGTAGTAAACCTCATATCTCTCTAGCCAGGCGTCTCGCGCGAGCAGCTCCCTCCATTTAAGCTTTGAAAAACTCGCGTCAAGGATAACGATATTGTGTTTTTTTATTTCCTCCCCTCCGCGCGCGAGCAGCTCTCTATAAGTCCTTTCCGTCATGTCCGGGGAATATATACCCTTGTCGTAACCTTCGTATTTCTTCTCCTGAGCGGCCATACCGGTTATCTCTTTCCTTATATAATCCGAGGATATTACATTTGCGCCCAGCTCTTCTCCAAGCTTCCCGGCGAGCGTTGATTTTCCCGTGCCGATTATCCCGAAGGTTACGATTACCACTGGAGGGGAGCCGAAAAGGGCATATCTCAAGGCGAGTTTGAAATATTTCTCCGCCCTTGAGAGCGCGAGACGTTTGCCCTCCTCCGGCACTTCCTTTTCAGTCCCCCTTATACTCTCCACTTCCCCCCTTACGCAGGCCCTGTAGCACTTGTAAAAGTCAATAACCTCTCCCATTGTATTGTCATCCATTTCTTTTTGGATTTCGGAAACGAAGAAGCCGGAGAAGCCGTAGTAGCCGTTGTAATCGAGGTCCATTGCCAGAAACGCTATGTCGGAGGCGATGTCTATGTACCTGAACCTTTCGTTGAACTCTATACAGTCGTAAATACAGATTTCCGGGGGGGCGAAATTTATATGTTCCAGATGCAGATCGCCGTGGCAGTCCTTAATATAATTTTCGTCTTTTCTTTTAAGCAGCAGGCCGGTTTTGTTTGCGAAGAATTGCCCGTTATAAAAGCTGATCGCGTTATACTGTGCGGGAGACAGCGTAGTGTCCGTGAATGTTCTTGAGATAGAGAGGACTTCGTCAATGTTTACCTTTATCCTCTCGGGCGCCCCGTAATCGAGCACTTCTGTCCCGGTAGTCTGCCCGCTGTAAAAATCTCTCAGTTTGCGAGCCAGTCTTGTGAAATTCTCCTCGGTCGCTTCCCCCCTTCCGAGGATATTAATAAGAAATTTCTCCTCCGGGAGCTTATTCATTTTAACGGCGTACTCGACTGTCTCCCCTTCCCCTGAAAAGGCAAATGCGCCGTCTTTGAATTTAATTTCCTCCACTCCTATATATGTTTCCCCGCAAAGCCTTCTGTTTAGCTCTATTTCTTTTTCGCAAAACAGCTTTCTTTTTTCCAGAGTGGAAAAGTCCAGAAATCCGAAGTCCACGGGTTTTTTTACTTTGTACACGTAGGGAGGCACGACGAAAACATCAGAGGCGTGTGTTTGTATGTGAATTACTTTGTCGGGGTTATGAGGGTAGGCGGAGGGTTTAAGAAGGAAATCGATTAAATCCGACCTCTTCACACTATCTTCGTTTAGCATTCGTTCAAGTGCTGACGTACTGTCAGGGCCTGAGTGATAAAACGGAGCACGGCGATTCCGGAATCAATCTTTCGGTAACGCTTCCGAGAATGAGTCTCTTGATTCCCGTCCTCCCGTGCGTGTTTATCACTATCAGGTCGCTGCCATTTCTTGATGCGTAGTTCGCTATGGAAATTGCCGGGCTCAGTCCGTGAATAACTTCCGTCCTGACATCGGTTTTTAATTTTGTACCGCCGGATTTTTCAAATTTCTGCTTTATGTCGCTCACCCTGTTTTCGATCTCACGGACCGACTGCTTGATCACTATATCGAGCGCCCCCGTGGGCATGTCCTGAGCGTACATGTCAAGCCTGAGCGCGTAGATAACCGTGACCGCAGCGCCCGTTAGAGTAGAAAGACCGATGGCATAGTTAAGGGCGGATACGTTGTCGTCGGAAAGGTCGAGCGGAACAAGAATCTTCTTAATGCCGACCTTTTTCCCCGCTCCCCCTCCTTTTACGGCAAGGACGGGTATGTGCGATTTCTTAAGGACCTTTACGGTCTCGCTTCCGACCATCATGCTTTCAATGAGCCCGTGACCCTGCTTTCCCATGACGATCAGATCGGCTTTCCTCAAGCGGGAGAACTCACGTATCTTATCGCCGGGAATTCCCTTCAGTATTACTCCGTCGAATTTAATCCCCGCCTTATCGAGGGATTTGCCTATGGCGCTGAATCTGTCGGCAACCCTTTTCTCGGCCCTCGACTCCCATTCATGAAACTTGACGTCCTCTTCTCTCAGCTCCTTGAAAAGAAGCTGTACAGGGAGGGGTATAACGTGCACCCCTATAATCTCGGCCTTTGTGAGCGCGGCCAGGTATTTTGCGTAATCAAGCGCCGCCTCGGCTTCCGTCGAGCCGTCCGTCGCCCATAATATTCTTTTTATTTTCATATTCAGCTACCCGTTTTATTTATTTTCCGCGCTTCCATTTTATTTCCAACTGAGCGCAAAGGCAGATAAGTCTAACATATTTAGTTCCTCTCTTATATCAAAGAATCTTCGATTTGCTGCTCATAGCTATTGCCACGTTTACGAGTTCGGTAGCCACAACCACAATCAAGTCATCGACAGACACGATTCCCGCAAGTTTTCCCCGCTTCGTTACCGGGAGCCTTCTTATGGAGTGCTCGGACAACTTTCTCAGCATCTCGAATATATCGGTATTCTCGTCGATGATTACAGGGTTTTTGGTCATAACCTCCTCAACCGTCACTTCATCCGGGTTTCTCCTCTCCGCCATGACGGATATAACAAGGTCCCTGTCCGTAATTATACCGACCGGCCTCGTATCATTATCCGATACTATAACAAGTGCGCCTATATCCTCATTCATCATTATGTAGGCCGCCTCCGAGACGGGGGAAGAAGGGGAAATCGTGATGACGTTTCTGTTTATGACCTCATCTAACAAATCGGGAACATCCTTTATATTGCCTCTCATATTTATCTCCGAAATCGTGTGACTTTGCTCAAACCGATCGACATTCGCTGTAATAGAATAGAGCAACAAATATGCCGCTGCGCGAAACCCTGATTGTAACTCTAAACAAGCCGTTTACACGGCGGATTAAAGAGTGATTGTGTCGTGTGTCGGATTTTCTGACACTCATAGCGAAGCCGCCCGGAAAAATGCATATTCCTTTCCGCATGATAAAATTTGGCTCCGGATTTGCAAAACTAAAGCTGTTTATTGATGACGGAGGAGGTCTTTATGTCTGATTACGGTGTCCTTTATCTGATTGATACTACATATAACGGCGAGAGGGACGCGACCGAGGCCACATTAGGATATATTGAAAAGGAGGAAAAAATAAAGGGGAGGATAAGGAGCATCAGGGTAATAGTGAGCGTAAGCGGGCATAAAGACGATAGGCGCGGCGCCTCAAAGGAGGCTTTGAGCGTTGTAAGGGATATGCTCAAAAGGGCCTCGACTGCCGGCTACGAAGAAGACTAGTGGTTATACCGCCACTTTTCCGGAAAGCCTTTCGAGCTCGTTTAGTTTCGTTATTTCTCCGAGCGCTATCAAAGTATCCCCTTGCTCTATGACGGCCCTTGAGGCGGGGTTGAATTGCATGGTTCCGTCGGACTTCTTAACGGCGATAATTATTATCCCCAGGTCTTTCACGATCCCTGTCTCCTCAAGCTCGGCCCCCGCCAGTGACGACCCCGGACGTACTGCTACTTCTTCCATCTGAATTTCCAGGTTTCCGTTTTTCGTCGCGAACTCGATGAAGTCCACTACCGCGGGCTTGAGTATCATGTGCGCTATCTTCAGTCCGCCCGTGTAGTAAGGGGAAACAACCCTGTCGGCTCCCGCCCTGAGTATCTTGATTTCGGAGGTCTCCTCGCTCGCCCTCGTTACGATCAATAATTTCGGGTTCAGCTCACGGGCGCTGAGTACTACGAAGAGGTTCTCGGCGTCTGTCGGCAGGACGGATACGAGCCCCTTTGCCCTCTCGATACCGGCTTTTTTTAACACCTCGTCAATTGTGGCGTCGCCTTCGAGGAAGATATGCTCTTCGTCGTCCGGTATCTTCGATGACGATTTCTCGACAATAATAAACTTTTCGTCTTTTGACAACAGCTCCTTCGCTACGGTTTTCCCCATCCTCCCGTAGCCGCATATAATATAATGACTGCGAAGATCCTTTATTCTTTTTTCCATTCTTGTCCTCCCGATAATATCTCTAAGCTCCCCGCTCAGAATTATTTTCGCCTCAACGGCAAGCAGGTAGAGTATGATCCCCACACCCAGTATGAGGATTATCATGGTGAATATCTCACCCGCGGGCGTGAGCTCATGCACCTCGCCGTATCCGACGGTGGTAAGGGTTATAACAGTCATGTATAGAGAATCTCTGAAATTCCAACCCTCTATAATCATGTATCCTGATGTGCCTACAGCGGTGATAAAAACTATGAGGAATATTGATAGCAGGAGCTTGCTTCTGAATTTTAGAACCATTTTCCGCCAGTTTAAAAAATATTTGCAAACGTTTCCGTATTACCCCGTTATACCGGAGTCAATTTCACAGTGGTTTTACGGTGATAACAGGGCATGAAGCCTCCTGTACCACCCTTTCGGCCACGCTTCCTATAAACTCCTCCCTCCGGAATTTGCCTCCCTGATACGAATTCATGAAAATAAGGTCTACGTCCTTTTCCTTAACAAAATCTACAATCCCCATCCACGCGTTTTTTGAGGTAGTGACTACAGGCTCTATTAACTTTCCCAGCCCTTCATCATCAAGTGTTTGGGTGAGCTTGTCGTAAGCGTTTCCCCTCATCCGCTCTATCACCTCCGGCGGATATTTCCCCTCTCCGGTTACGACTACATTGAGACTGAAAAGCTCGGCCCCCATATCCTTTGAGAAATCAAGCGCCAGCTCCAAATCCCTTGAACGAATGTTGTAGATGTCGCTTGGAATGAGGATTCTCTTTATCTCCGCCTTAGACTTATCCATTTTTGCTACCAGTACGGGAATCCTTGAGCGTCTGATAACTTTCAGGGCTGTTGCGCCGAGAATATTTTTTTCCTCGGCCCTGCCTTTGCCCATTACTATGAGGTCGGCGTTCAGCTCTTCAGCCGTCTCTATAATTTTAAGATAGGGAACCCCTTGAGTAATGCGCGTGCTGAACTTTATTCCCCTCGAGCTCAGGTCCTCTGCTATGCTTTTAAGCCTGTCGCTGCCCTTTGATTCCTTTTCCTTGATCCAGCTAGCGAGGAGGTCGAGCTCGGTGCTCGGGAATTCATCGAGAGTCGGAACCTCGAAGTAGTCCGGTATGACGTAGAGACCCACTATCTCCGAGCCAAAGATCCGGGCAAGATTCACGGCGTAATTCAGCGCGTCGAGCGAGTCTCTGGAACCGTCTGATGTCCAAACGATTTTATCAATCAATTTTAATCCTCCTTATCTCCTTTTGTAGGGCACTTATTTTAATCGATTAAATAACCTAATAAAAATAATGCTTTCCACCTCTTTGCATTTGACAATGATTTCATGAAGAAGATTTCTTGTCGCGAAACATTACGGAGCCCAGGGCGGCATTCTCTGCCGGATTGTCAGTTTTCCGTAATCTTCCCGCGGTATCGGCGGGAGAAGGCTCTCTTCAGGCTCGCGCGTCCTCCGCCGATAAACTCAATAGAAGCGGTTTGGTCGATTTACATTACTCTCTCTAGGGCTTTAAGGCCAGAACCGGGCAACGGGCCTCTCGTATAACCTTTTCGGTCTCGCTTCCGAGTATCAGCCTCTCAAACCCTTTTCTTCCGTGGGTGCTGACCGCTATGAGATCAAAATTATTATCCGCGGCGTAATTCGTTATTGTAACTCCGGGACTTACACCGCTCAGCACCTCGGTTTTTATATCACTCTCCGGGGTTTTATTATGCGCACGTCCATAATCCTCTTTTACCTGCCTCACCCTGGATTTCAGTTCAGCGGCCGAATGGTCTATAAGCTCATCGACCAGGGAAGGGCTCAGGTCGTATATATTTCCGTTAATCCAGAAAACATAAACGGCCGTTATGGAGGCCCCCGTTTTTTCCGCGAGCCCGAGCGCGCTCCAGAGCGCGGATTCGGCTGTGTCCGAAATGTCAACCGGGACGAGTATCCTGCCGACGCGGTAAGACTGCCTGCCTTCCTCGAGTTTCAGCGAGAGAACCGGCACGGGAGAATTCCTGAGCACTTTAAGGGTATTGCTGCCGAGAAGCGCGCTCCCTATTAGCCCGTGACCCTTTTTCCCCATGACTATAAGGTCGGCGCTCTCTTCGCGTGCGGATTTTATTATTCCGTCCACGATGTTCTCCCTGACGATTTTTGATGAGAATTCGATACCCGGATTTTTTTTACCCAGCTCCTCGAACATATTCCTGAATCTGGACTCGGTTTTCTCGGTCGCTCCCAGAATAACTTCTTCGTAGCTCGGGTAGAGATGCGTAACCGGTATGTGGACTTCGTTGACGAAAAGACACAGTATCTCCGCGCCGAATGTTTCCGCCAGATAAATTGCCATTTTAAACGCTTCATCCGATTCTCTGGAACCGTCAGAAGCCCAGAGGATTTTAGTTATTTCCATAAGCGCTCCGCCGCTCTCCGTGCTCAGGGAGTCATCGTGATTACAGGGCAGCGGGACTCCTGTATTACCTTCTCCGAGACACTCCCTATAAATTCCTTTTTAAATTTCCCTTCCCCGTAACTACTCATTACAATTAAATCCGATTTTTTCCGTATTGCAAAATCCACTATTCCCCGCCATCCGTTAACGGCGGTAACGGTATGCATGTCGAGATTGTCCGTTATTCTGGATTTTCCGACGATACCCTGAAGCTCCCTGTGAGCGAACCCCTTAAGCAGCTCGGCAAGCTCGAGTGGGTAATGGTGGTATCCGACTTCGACTACATTCAAAATATCCACCATTGAGCAGAACTCGCGGGACAGGTCCATGGCGTAGCCGAAATTTTTTGATAAACCGTGGGACAGAGCTATAGGGACCAGGATTTTATTTATCGTGTATTTCAATTTATCATCCCGTACGGTCAGGACCGGTATCCTCGATGTCCTGAGCACCTTGAGGGCAGTGCCGCCGAGGATCGTCTGCTCGGGGAGCCTGCCTCTTCCCAGCACTATAAGGTCGGCGTTTTCATTCTCGGCAAATTTCGTTATGGATTTTGAAGGTATTCCCTTTATAATTTCATAATCGAATTTTATTTCTTTCCTGGATAATTCCCGCTTGATTTTTTCCATGCTCTCTTTATTCCTTGTTATCAGATTATGCTCGACCCAGTCGTGAAACTTCGCTTTCTCAGCGGGCGGAAACGCGTTCACTACCGTGTAGTATTCGGGAATTACAGAAATACCGAGAATACGGGATTTAAACTTTGCGGACAGGATTTCCGCCAGCCTGAGTGCATGCATGGAATCTTTCGATCCGTCAGTCCCCCAAACGATTTTATCTATTTTCATTCCGGCCTCCGTTTAAAGAGAAACAGGGGAGGGATACTCTCCTCCCGATTGCCCGTTACCTGACTTCGACTTTTATCTCTTTCGGCTTCGCTTCAGCAGCTTTCGGCATGTGAATTTCGAGTATACCGTCCTTGAACTCGGCCTTTACCTTATTCTCCACTACCTTTGCCGGAAGATTGAGCGATCTTAGGAAGCTGCCGTAAGACCTCTCGGAGTAATAATAATCCTCTTCCTTGGTCTCCTCTTCCTTTTTCATCTCGCCCTTGATGGTGAGAACGCTATCTGAAATCGATATCTTGATATTTTCTTTCTCGATTCCGGGGACTTCGGCCTTTACGACGATCTCATCCTTATTGTCGTACATATCCACTGCAGGTGATATCTCCTCATAGTCCCTCATCCATTTGAGAGCGGGAAACCTTCTAAGGAATCTCTCCGGGACAGGCTCCTCAAACATCTCATGAAAAAACTTCTCCATGCTTCTCGGTGTCCATCTTTTCAGTGCCATAATTACTACCCCCTTGTTTTAAGATCTATATATACGATATAGATACAATTTTCATGCCATATGAAACATCGGAATGTTTTAGGTGTGCTGCCTCTTGACGCGTTTGTTAACTACCATTGTTTTCCTGTACGTTGTAAGAAAATTTGACATTTATCATTCTCAATAATTTAGTCGAAAGATTGTCTGTCAAGCCTCTGTGATTGAATGGAATGTGCCGGTTGTATATATGTAGTTTTCTGTGACGTTAATTATGGCGAGGGAAAAAATCTTTGAAATCGAAGACGGTTTGATTGTAAATTAGTGTATAACATGATTCAGGGGAGAGAAGTGAATTGAAGGCAATGGTTTTAAACGAAATAGTGTCGCTCATTGATAAAAGGGACCCTCTCAAGCTCAAAGACGTGCCCGACCCCGCGCCCGGAGAGGGCGAGATTCTAATACGCGTAACCGCCTGCGGGGTCTGCCATACTGAGCTTGACGAAATAGAGGGAAGGACCCCGCCGCCCGAGCTGCCCGTAATTCCGGGTCATCAGGTCGTAGGTACAGTGGAGGAAAACGGAGAGGACGCTTCCTCATTCAGGAAGGGTGATAGGGTAGGGGTAGCCTGGATATATTCCTCCTGCGGGGAGTGCCGATACTGCCTCGAAGGGAACGATAATCTCTGCAGGGATTTCACGGCAACAGGGAGGGACGCCGACGGGGGTTATGCGGAGTATATGAAAGTAAGCGAAAAATACGCTTACCCCATACCTGAAACCTTTAGCGACCGCGAAGCCGCCCCGCTTCTCTGCGCTGGAGCTATAGGATACAGATCGCTCAGGCTAACCGGGATAGAAAACGGACAGCGTCTGGGGCTTACCGGATTCGGAGCCTCCGGGCATCTGGTCATAAAGATGGCGAGAGAGATGTTCCCGGACACTAAAATATTCGTATTCGCGAGGAGCGAGGGTGAAAGGGAGTTCGCAAAGGAGCTGGGCGCCGTATGGGCCGGGGACACGGAGGAATATTCCCCTGAAAGACTGGACGCCGTAATTGACACCACCCCCGTGTGGAAGCCTGTAGTGGAGGCGCTCAAGAACCTCAACACCGAAGGCAGGCTCGTGATTAACGCAATTCGTAAAGAGGACGTCGATAAGGACTACCTTCTTAAACTGGATTATACGGAACACCTCTGGATGGAGAAGGGGATAAAGAGTGTCGCCAATGTAAGCAGAAAGGACGTGAGCGAATTCCTAGAGCTCGTGGCAAGGATTCCGATTAAGCCCGATACGGAAGAATATCCTCTCGAAGACGCGAACCGCGCGCTACTGGAGTTAAAGGAAGGCAGGATAAGGGGGGCTAAGGTGCTGGTGCTTTAAGGGGTTATCGCTACAGGACTTAGGGATTAATCGAGAAGTTCTCAACTGAGAGGAATATGATCCGGCACAAGATCTCTTAAGTTGAGTGTGCTTATTACCACCCCATTTCTAACAAAGGTTTTTCCCCCGTTAGGCTCGGGGACCTCGCGTATAAAAGATGTGATATCCATACCACATACAAGCCCCTCCTGATTGAAGACCGGGCCCCCGTTCATTCCGTTCAGTGGTGAGTGCAGGGTTACAAATCCGCCTCGAGTGCCGTGATTAATAGCGGCTTCTATCCCGTCAATTACAGTAGTAGGCTGCCAGTACTGTCTCACGGTGCTTAAATTCACCGTATCGTCTGTATTGATAGGCAAATCGGTCACCGGATACCCGCCCATACATACGGATGCGCCGATGCTGGAGGAATCTACAGAGAAGTTTACTCCACGCAGGTCGGATTCGGGCACTTTGCCGATGTAAATAAATTTTAACTTGTTTTGATAGACCTCTTTAATCTCAATAGGGCGGTCAAGCGAGCTGTGTGGCAGGTTGCCCGCATACATTAATTTTGATCCCGCAGGTATATCATTCGTCACCTGGAGCGCGGTCATGAAGTGTCCGATATCGTTTATAAAAAAAGCGGTCCCGCAAATCCCGACTGTCGTAATTCCGTTCCGGTGAATCGTATAGAAGACCGGGAACATCGAATTGCATATTTTATTTATCGCTGTTTCGTACATAAATCAACCTGCCCCCTTGGCTTCCGTCCTCATATAAAATCGCAGAGACCCCGGGTCGACAAATTTTCAGAGAACAAAATCTCACATAAATGTTGAATTGAGTCCCGTTTGATGTAAAGAAATTAAGGAAGCGTCAAAGGATTGGCTGAAGAGTTTTCCGGACAGAATTTGAACATATTATGTTAAAGATTGCTTATCGACCCTTTCAGCTATCAAACTTATGCAATTTTAAAGGATATACTATTACAGTCGGTAATACAATTAAGCCTGAAATTCAATCCTGATGCACGGTTTTGACAAATTCACAGAAATAAATGGAAATTACGGGTTGAAAGCCGGTATCTTCCCGGCTTATCATTTCCCTGCATTCAAGATTTGAAACGTAACCGGTATGGTAAAGCATTCGGCGTAGGTTAAATTATAAAATGCCCTTTATTTATAATTTATCAAATGGAGTTGGGTTTGAGTAATATCGAATATTTTGTTATCGATGACGAGGCCGGTTTCAATACCGTACTTGGTCAGCTCAAGAGTAATTACAAACTGAGGAAAGAAGGGACTCATACGAAGGAGGAAAACTATTTTGACACCTTCGATTACAAAATCTACAAAAATGGTCTTTTGCTCGCGAGAGAGGGCAGCCGGTACGCTCTTATAAAAGCACAAGGTAACGATACAGTGGATTCGGTTATCATCAAAACGAAAAAGAAACCTAAATTCTGGTGGGACTTTGCCGACTCTTCTTTTAGGGAGAAACTGCGCTCCTGTATTGATGTGAGGGCACTCCTACCTCTCACGAGCGTAGAGAGGTTGATAAGCAGATACAGGCTACTTAACAAGGATGACAAAACAGTGCTTTTCCTCGGTCATGAGGAAATAAGGTTAACTGAAGGCGGCCACGAGAATAAAGCCGCTAATATGATTTATATAGAGCCTGTCAGGGGGTATGTAGAAGAGCTCGAAAGGATGAAGCAGTATTTGGACCGTCCCGGCCTTGAAAAAACAGATCTCAATTTACTCTCCCTCGCGCTCGAATTGGCGGGAAGAACACCGGGGGAATATTCGTCCAAAATAAACGTCAAGCTCGAGCCGGATATGTCCTCTTCGGAGGCTGTCAGAAAAATACTATTTAGCCTTCTCGATACAATTAAGGTAAATGTAGACGGAATTGTGGAGGATATCGACATCGAGTTCCTCCACGATTTCAGGGTGGCGGTCAGAAGAACCCGCTCCGTGCTGACGCTCATAAAGGGCGTCTTTCAAAAAAGGATACAGACCCGGTACAAGAGGGATTTCGCCGGGCTAGGCAAAAAGACCAATCTACTCAGGGACCTCGATATATATCTTCTTAAAAAAGACGAATACTTGGAAATGCTCCCCGCGGAGCTCCGCCCCGGGCTCGACAGGTTATTCGCCATAATTCGGAAGGAAAGACAGCAGGCCCACCGGGAGTTTGTAGAATACATAAACAGTCCGGCCTGCAGGAACGTTCTCCAGTCCTGGGAAAAATTTTTGAACGAACCTCACGAAACAGACGGGCCTTCGAAGAATGCGGCTATGCCGGTTATAGAGCTTGCGGACAAGCACATTCGAAAACGTTATAAAAAGGTTCTGAAGCTCGGCAATAAAATAAACGACGATTCGCCCGAAAGCGATCTGCATACCCTGCGCATCGAGTGTAAAAAGCTCAGGTATTTTCTGGAATTTTTCGAATCCCTTTTCCCGGAGAGGGAAATCAGGCAGACGGTTAAACAATTAAAAGGTCTTCAGGATAACCTGGGTGATTACAACGACCTTCACGTCCAGCAGGAAACGCTGAAGGGTTATATAGCCGGGCTTGATTCCGGCACGGATTCCGAAAGGGATATTATAGCGTCTGCCGGCGGGCTTATATCCCAGCTCTACAGACGGCAGAAGGGAATAAGAGCGGCCTTCAAAAAAAGATTCGAGGAATTCAGCAATGAAGAGACTGATGCGTTGTTTGAAAAATTATTCTCCGGCCATTAGAGTAGTGGTCTTATGAAAACAATTGCCCTTTACAGCATGAAAGGCGGGGTAGGTAAAACAGCGGCTGCCGTGAATCTGTCCTATCTGGCCGCGCTTGAAGGCTCTCGCACTCTCATTTGTGACCTCGACCCGCAGGGGGCATGCTCTTTTTATTTTCGGATCAAGGCATCAAAGAACTTTAATTCTAACAAGTTCATCAAGGGAGGGGGGAATATAGTTAAAAATATCAGGGGCACGGACTATTCTAACTTAGACCTCCTTCCTTCAAAGCTATCCTTCCGAAATCTCGACCTGGCGCTCGACGACATGAAGAAATCCGGCACACGTCTCCGCAGGATATTTAAAGAGGTACGTCATGATTACGATTACCTGTTCCTCGACTGTCCCCCGGGCATATCCCTCATTGCTGAGAACGTATTCGACGCTGCGAATTATATTCTGGTGCCTCTCGTCCCGACAACCCTGTCCGTACTCACCTACGAAAAGCTGCTCGGCTTTTTTAAGAAGAAGGGGTTCAAGCGAAAGAATTTATATACGTTCTTTTCCATGGTGGAAATCAGAAAAAACCTGCACAGGGAAATAATCGATAATTTATCCTCCGGCGACAATAACTTTCTTAAAACCCTCATCCCGTACCGCTCGGATATAGAGAAGATGGGAATTTACAGGGAGCCTGTGCCCGCAACCGAGCCGGGCTCGCCCTCGACCCGAATATACACGGAACTGTGGAATGAAATTAAGGGAATAATGAACCAAAAATAGGGGGCAGCTTTTCATATTCTAAACTCACTTTACTGAAGATGAACCGGGAAATAGAGAGAAAATTTTTAGTAGTTAAGCCGCCTCCGGAACTAAATAAGTATCCGAATCATAGAATAGAGCAGGGCTATATCGCTGTTACGGATGACCTTGAGGTCCGCTTGCGTAAAAAGGGGGATCAATACTATCAAACGGTCAAATCAGACGGCGGGCTTGTCAGAAGAGAGGTCGAAATTGAGCTGAGCCGGGATCAATTCGAGGCTCTCTGGCCCATGACCGAGGGTAAAAGGATAGAGAAAACCCGATATGAGATAGAATATGAGGGATTTTTAATCGAGCTTGACATATATTCAGGCAATCTGCATGGGCTTAAAGTTGCCGAGGTTGAATTCAAAACTGAGGATCAAAGTAAAACCTTTATTCCTCCTGATTGGCTCGGGGCCGAAGTAACGGACGATAAAAGGTATAAAAACAAATATCTTTCTTTACACGGAATTCCTGACTGCGACATATCCTAGAAAATACCTTAGTTATCTATGTTTATCTATCCGTAGGTACTGTATATATAGACCTATACCTAAACCATTTTATTAAGAGTGTAATATAGCAAGGTAAATGTGGAATTAACAGGATACAAGAAGAAAAGTTTGGCTTCGTATAATACATAAAGTATGGCATACAACTAATTGTTACTAAACCATATTAAATGAACATTTTTTTGGTGTAAGAACCGAAAGGTTTTCTGTGAACCCGAACCTTAGTGAAGTTATTCGACCTTACTCGTTATTTAGAGCTAAACGGGTCCTTCGCGCCGGGATGCCATAGTTTGAAATGGCTCTTGTGGACTTCCGTATAGGCACTTTCCGAGTAATATTTGTCATAGAATTTAAAATCGAAATGGTAGGACCGGAAGAGTCTTAGCGAAGCAATCATGAGTCATATATATGAAAACATTGCTCATTAGATGAAAAAATATTACTATCACAAATGTTTTTTAAGAAAATGAACAATAGATACCGCAATATATTTCACAATATAGTCAGAAATGAAGATACTATAACTGAATTGTTTTGTAATTTACTGCAATTCAAACCGTTTAGATCTGCGGTTCTCGAATTGTTTTTAGAAAAAGAAATATTAGATAAGATTGAGTTTGAGGACTGTGATACACAGAAATTTCTTTATCGCTATGGGCGTCCTGACCTAATCATTAGTAACGTTGATGTTGAAATTATTTTTGAAATTAAAATTAGCAGCGTCACTCTCACGAATAATCAACCAAAGAGCTATCTTGAATATTTGAACAAATGTAATCAAAATACGAAATGGCTAGTTTTTTTAATCCCCAAAGATTATAGACATAAAGAGCTGTGGGGAAAAGGAATGCCTGGAGAAATTAAAAAAGAAGAATGGCGGAAAAGAACACCTATAGTATTACCGAACTCAAACGTAAAAACTCAAAAGCTCTATTGGAATGATATAATCGAGCAACTAGAAAAGCATGAACTTCCCAGTGTAAATCAATACTTCAATGATTTTGTAAACATCTTAAAGAGTTGGTTTGAGAGAATGCCTATAATATTTACTAATTCGGAGGTGAAACTTATGTTCTCTGATCAAATTCCTCAAGTCATTACAAAACTATTCAAAATAGTTGACGATCTACGCGATGACCTTACTATTGAGTTTGGGAACAAAATTAAGATTAGGAGACCTTTATCTAACAATGAAGAATACAGTATATATATACAAGACGATAACAACCAAGAGTTACTCTACTTTGGAGTGTGGTATCAATTCTGGGGAAAATATGGGAAACCACTTTGCTATGGTGTGGATGGTAACGAGTACGATAATACGATTGTTAACACTTTCAGGCACTCAGAAAAAGAAGTAATTGAAGAAGATGGATGGATTTGTTCTTGGATTGATGAAAACTTAATTAGAAATGAGGACTGCCAAAAAGATATTTCATCGTTGATGATAAAGAAAGTATATGATTTATTAGAAGCCATTCAAAATTAGCAGTAATTCAAACTCAGTAATTTCTATCCAAACGGGTCTTTTGTATCAGGATGCCATAGTTTGAAATGGCTCTTGTGGACTTCCGTATAGGCGCCTTCCGAGTAATATTTGTCATAGAATTCGAGGTCCAGATGATGAGCCTGAAATACCAGCCGTGCGAACATCGGGTCCAGAAACGCCGGGAAGCGTCCGTAATTCTCGTAAACGTAGGTGCAGAAATCCTTCACAATCTCGATTCTCACTTCACTCGGATGATACTCGTCGGCAAGCACACCCTCCGGGTTTTTATATGGGTAGGGGTTGTCCTCCTCCCAGAACCTTCCCCTCATCATGAGGAATTTATCGACCGCTTCCCCCATGTCATTTACGTATGGCGGGCAGAGCGCCTCGAATACGCCGTCCCTTCCCACGGGAACGGGCGGGGTCGCGCTCCTGAGCGTCTTTTCGGGCCGCGTAAATCTGAACCCCAGGCCCTTGTACTCGGGGTTTACTCCGAGGGCGTAATGCGGGAGAAGTCCCGTGAACGCCCATCCGCCTAGGCCGAGCGTCTGAAGCGCGAGGTTCATATTCTGGCAGATAAACGCCTGCTCCACGTTGAGCGTAGTCAGCACCCTGAGCTCGAGGTCGAATAATGAAAGCTCGACGTCCTTTCTTATGTAACCCTTGTCTATCCACTTATCGAGCCCGCAGGACCTCCCCCCGTTAAGCTCGTCGATTATATTAAAGCCGTACTTCGCGCCGAAATATATAAACAGGAGAACCATGTACTCGACAGTGGTGTTGGTGACCGGAATAAAAAACGTCGTGCCCGGCCGGTTGCAGTTCCAGGCGTTAAAGTCGAAGAGACCCGGCTCGCCTTGGGGTAGGTCGGCCCTTCCGTCTTCGAGCCTGACCAGGCTCTTCCTGAATAGATTGAGCACCCTTTCCAGCTTCTTGTCCTCTGTCAGTCCGTGGAATATCGTCGTCTCTCCGTGCGCCGGCATCATGTCGTGGAGTCTCACCATATAGACCCCGTCGTCATTCGTGTAGAAAAGCTCCGTAGAGTGCGAATTGCAGGAGCAGGGCCAGCTCCGCCCAGTCCATTGGAAGAGCCACGAGATCCCCGTCCGCGGCAGGTCGCCCAGCGAGAGCCCGGTCATCCCCGTACCGGCCCATATTAAAAACGCCTCCTCAAGCTCCGACAGGGGCACCGGATCGTGCCGGGATTGATGCTTGAGCGTCCCCTCCTTTATCTCCATCCCCAGTCCGAACCTTCGGGAGCGCCTCGTGAAAACTGCGTCCATAAATCCGAAATTGAGAGCGACGTTAAGTCCTTCTGGGATACTCATACGGTTCTCCTTAACGGTTTTTCGAATAGGATTACACAAATATTATCTAAATGAAAAGTATGGTTTTATCTAGAGATGGAAATTGCTGATCAAGAACGGGCGAATTTATTCGTCCCTGCAGTCTTTGCAAAGACCGTTAAGAAGCATCGAATAGCCCTTAATACGGTAGCCATTCATAGTCATGTCCGATACATCGAGGTTCGACAGGGACTCATCGTAAAAGTCCTCTACTTTTTTGCACTCCGTACAGACGACGTGGTGGTGCGGGTCGAGGTTCGCGTCGTAGCGCGCCGCGTTGTAAAGAACGTTCACAACCGAGATCAAACCCAGTTTCTCGAACGTCTCGAGGGTCCTGTAAATTGTTGTCAGAGATATGTTAGGGTAGTAATCTTTTATCTTCTTGTAGATATTCTCCGTGCTCGGATGCTGGTTGGTGCTGGCGAGCTCCCTGTATATGGCAATCCTCTGGGGTGTGACTTTCAGGCCCAGGTCCTTGCTGCGCTCGATAAACTCGTGCACCCTTTGTTCTATCATTTCTTTATTTATGTAATTCATCGTGGAACTTTTCCTTCGTTAATTTTACATAATAACTAGAAAAATATCCAGAATTTGTGTTTGCGGAGAGTATGAAATCTCTGATTAAAGAGCGGGTTGCCGAATTATAACGCTATAGCCCTTGCAAGGAGCCCCCACGTCGGTAAGTTAATTGAGGTGAACCCACTGGATGCAATCAGAAGACATAAGGTTATAGCTGTAATAAGAGCGGATAATGCCGAGGCCGCGCTTCAATTCGCGGAGGGCTGCATAACGGGCGGGTTGAGACTAATCGAGGTTACTTTTTCTTTCCCCGGCGCTGAAGAGGTCATGTCGAAGCTGAGCGAGAGGGAAGGGATGCTCACGGGGGCGGGCACCGTTTTAGACCCGGATATGGCCCGGAAAGCGAAAGAGGCGGGAGCGCGTTTTCTGGTTTCCCCCCATACCGACCGGGAGCTTGTCTCGTTCGCGAGGAAGAATAATATGGCGGTTATACAGGGCGCGTTCACCTCTTCCGAGATCGTAAGGGCATGGAAGCTCGGTGTGGATATGGTCAAGATTTTCCCGGTAAGCTCGGTCGGCGGGCCTTCTTACGTGAGGGCCATGAAGGAGCCTCTGCCCGATATAGAAATTATGACTACGGGCGGCGTGGGAATCGACAACTACCTGGATTTTTTTGACGCGGGCGCTTCGGCGGTAGGGGTCTCGAGCGCTCTACTCGGAGAGGATAAAAAGATAGACCCCGATGTTATAGCTAAAAACGCGCGAAAATTCGTCGCGGGATTAGCAGGCACGATAAAACCGTGAGATTGCGCCCGTGGCATTATAATTATCAGGTAGTTTTAAATTAGACCTGTATAAAAGATTTGCACAATGAAGATCCTCTTTGTAGCTTCGGAAATGGCGCCTTTTGCCAAAGTAGGCGGAATCGCTGATGTAATACGCTCACTGCCGCGGAGAATCGCCGCGCTCGGTTTAGACGTCAGGGTGGTCATACCCTACTACCGGAGCGTCAAAAGCAATCTGTCCAGGCTGGGAATCAAACCCAAAGACCGTAAAGAGAGAGTTGTACTGTGCATGGACTGGCTCCCTGTCGAGGGTGAGATAAAGGAAATTCAGTCGGACGGCGTCACGGTGTATCTTCTGTCAAACGACGAGTATTACAACAGGAGATACATATACTCAACACACGACGGCGACTATGAAGACAACGACATGAGGTTCGGGTTTTTATCGCTCGGAGCATTGGAAGTAGCTAAAAAGGTCGGTTTCGAGCCCGACATAATACATTGTCACGATTGGCAGACAGCGCTCTTGCCTATATGCCTTAAATGGAGAAAGCACGTCAAGGACGACGAGTTTTTCAAGAACACAAAAACGGTTTTTACTATCCACAACATATCATATCAGGGGCTCTACGAAAGAGGGCTTCTCGATAAATTCGGACTTCCGGAATTTCTATTTACTTCGCAGGGGCTTGAGCTTTACGGAAAGGCTAATCTTCTGAAAGGGGGGATAATCTACTCCGATCTGGTAACCACCGTAAGCCCGACATACGCGGAGGAATTAAAAAAGCGAGAGTATGCTTACGGCCTTGACGCGGTATTGAAATGGATTTCCCGCGATCATAACAATCTGACAGGCATACTGAACGGCATAGACTATGAAAGCTGGAACCCGGAGAAGGATGAGTGCATTTACCGGAATTACGGAGTCCGGAACTTAAAGAACAAGGAAATAAACAAACAAAAACTGAAAAAGGAACTGGGGCTCGATTCATCCGAGGATAAACCGCTCATAGGTGTGGTTTCAAAGCTCGACGAGCAGAGGGGCACTGACCTGATAACGGAGTCGTTGGCCCAGATACTGGATCTCGGATATCAAATGGCTATAGTGGGCGCGGGAACGAGCAAATTTGAAAATTCACTCAGGAGGGCAATGAGAAAATACAGCGGCAGCATCTCCGTGACTGTGGATGTTAACAACGACGAGCTTGAAAGAAAAGTATATGCGGGCTCCGATATGTTTCTCATGCCTTCGAGATTCGAGCCCTGCGGACTGGGGCAGATTATAGCGCTCAGATACGGCTCCGTGCCGGTTGCGAGGGGCACTGGGGGGATTCTCGACACTGTCAGCGACTATACGGAGGACAAAGAGAACGGGAACGGGTTCTTGTTTCATGAATTCTCCACAGTAAGTATGCTGGACGCGCTTATAAGGGCCATCTCCGTTTATGAAAACAAAGATGAATGGAAACATCTCATTACAAAGGCCATGAGAGAAGACCTCTCATGGAGGAGTTCGGGCAAAAAGTATACGCAGATTTACAAGAATCTCCTCAATAACGGCTGAATTCACACCCCCTTAACGCTCATAAACCTTCATTTATTTTATACGGTTATCCGATGTATTCATTTCCAAATCCGGCCCTCTGAAACTTTCTGTATGTTCCGCGAGTTTAATATGGTAGTGTTGAAAACAGATGGAGGAAGTGTGATATGAGAAACAGACTGGCAGTCGGGGCATTATTAATAGCGTTATTTTTCGGAGCCGCATTGGATGACCGGGCGCACGCCCGCACGTCAGTAAGCTTCGATCTCTTTTTCGACTCTCTGGCTGTTTACGGCAATTGGGTCGATGTGCCGGATTACGGATACGCATGGTACCCGGCCCAGGCGGACCCCTACTGGAAACCTTACACGGACGGAAGGTGGGAATGGTCTGACCAGGGCTGGCTATGGGTTTCATACGAGCCCTGGGGATGGGCAACGTACCACTACGGCAGATGGATATTCGACGACTATTACGGCTGGGTCTGGATACCCGGAACCGCATGGGCGCCGGCATGGGTCTCGTGGTACCAGAGCCCGGGGTATGTAGGATGGTCGCCCCTTCCGCCCGACAATAATTTCTTTCTCGAAATCGGCATAAGCTTCATCAATTATGGTTACGGCGGTTACTACTACGGTCGCAATCACCACCACCATCATCACGACAGGCATCATTACTACGATAATGATTATTACCCCCGCAGGGATCATTATGTTTTCGTCCCTGAGCATAAATTTACGCATAAAAATGCCCGCCTTGCAGCGCTTGAAGGCCCTCATGACCTTACCGTCATCAGGAATGTTAAAAACGTCACCAACATAAAAGTCGTCAATAACAAGGTCATCAACTACGGACCGGACAGGAGCCATATAGAAAGAACGACCAACAGGAAACTGAACAAGTTAAATCTGGTCGACCGCGATCTCACAGTCGTCAGAGGGAAAAAAGACGTAAATACGGTGAAAGGCAACAGCTATAACGTTTACAGGCCCAAAGTCGAGAAAAGAAAGGGTGAAACACCTTTCGACCGGGGATACTCCGGAAACAAAAATACGGGCGTCAGAGAGACTCGCGCTTTAAGACCGAAAGTCAGCGATAAAAACTCGAATTCCGGGGTCGGCAGAGTTAATAAAAGCCTGAACAGCGGGCCGGTTCGAGAACGGCGTGAAACCCTGAACAGGAACAATTCCCGTTACAGCAACCATAAGAACGACTACGGTACGATCAGGGAACAGAAGGTAAACAGGAAACCCGTATTGGACCGCAAGACTGAAAGGAACACCCGGTATCAGGGGAATACGGCGCATCCTTCGAGGCAAATTCGCACAAGGGCTAATGGTCCCTCCTACAAACCCGGAAACAACGGCG
The DNA here is from genome assembly GCA_040223695.1 of Deltaproteobacteria bacterium. Taxonomy (NCBI): domain Bacteria; kingdom Pseudomonadati; phylum Myxococcota; class Myxococcia; species Deltaproteobacteria bacterium. Next base: position 491,370 of record JAVKFU010000015.1, on the reverse strand, counting down.
CGAATTATGCGGAGAAGGCTTACCAGTCCCGGAAGCCACCTGAAATGAACCCTGTTAATGTAAGGGCGCGTCGGACAGAGACAAGACCGGTACGGCAAACGGTTGATCGGAATAGCGCGGGCAAGAATCAGCAAAATGCTCGCAACAACTATAAAAACGGCCCCGGTAACAAGATAAAGGCGCAAAACAGAGCCCCCCGGAAACAGCAGAATAATTATAAGAGCGCCAGGAACAATAATCCTGCCTACAGATCCAATCCCAAAAATAATAATGCGCAGGCAAAGAACGTGAATAGAGAGGCTCAACGCGGAGGTCCCCACAAATATAACAATAAAGGGACAAAGGCCACAAATAATAACTACTCCAATGTAAAGACCCGTGGCAGGGCCGCTTCGCCAAGATCATTCAACAATAAATCGTACGTAACGAGCTCGGGGCGGAGATAAGCCCGTCCCCGTCGTCTCTCGCGTCGCGCTGAGGGTTCATTACTAAGTATGGATTGAACTCGCAGTTCTGATATTATGTTTTTACAGTGAAAGAAGGTGCTATCAAAGAAATCCATATCTCTGAGATCGACGCTTTTCTCGCGGAGCGCTTAATCGAAGCAGGAGGCGGAGCGCTCGGATTCAATGTGAGTAAAAAAGACTCTCAGGGGAATATCTCGATAGAGAGTCTGGGCAAGGCGGAAGGGAGCCCGGGAGAGGAATCGGTGGATTTCGAGCTGTCCCCCGGCGAGAGCCTGAACCCCGAAGAAGCCGATGTAGGTCACTATACCGGGAGGCCCGTTGATACCAGCTCCGCATACGAGTTCTTCGATTTTCTGCTCGCGAATCTTTCTTCGTTCGATTGTATAGCGGAGTTCACCGGAAACGCGTGGAGAATTAAAATAGAAGATCCCGCTTCCCCGACCGACATAGGACATAATTAATATCACTCAAATATCGGATTAAATTGACCTGATCAGAAACGGTTCAACACGCGGTAGTATGTATCCCGCTGCGCCGGGACAAATCCCGCAGACCTGATCATATGAATCAGCTCATCCACGGTTGATCTGTATTTATTGTCCGCGCAGTTCAGAACGTTCTCGTCGAAAAGGGTTCCGCCGAGATCGCTTGCGCCGTAGTGCATCGAAAGAGAGCCGACCTTGTTCCCCTGAGTAAACCAGGAGCCCTGTATGTGCGTGAAGTTGTCGAGGTAAATTCGGGACAGGGCGAGCACTCTAAGGTATCTGTCGCCGCTTGTTTCGTTCGGGAGCTTCCTCTCAAGGAAGGTGTTTTTGGGCTTGAAGGTCCAGGGTATGAAGGCGAGAAAATTTCCCGTTTCATCCTGAAGCGCTCTTATTCTCTCCAGGTGCTCCAGAATGTCCCCGTCCTCCTCGAAGTGTCCGAACATCATTGTCGCGGTCGTTTTAAACCCGATCAGATGGGCTTCTCTTGTGACCTTCATCCACTGGTCGGCGTCTATCTTGAGCGGGCTTATTTTTTTTCTTACCCGGTTTGAAAGCACCTCGGCCCCGCCCCCGGGGATTGTCCTGAGCCCGGCGTCCCAGAACCGCTTCAGCACTTCCTCGGTCGTAAGGTCGGAGTATTTCGCTATGGCGCTGATTTCGGGCGCCGAAAAAGCGTGCAGGTGTAAATCCGGTATTTCCTCCGTAGTTCTCCTTATAATGTCGAGGTAATAATCCAGTTTAAGCTCAGGGTTGTGCCCGCCCTGAAGCAAAACCGTAGTGGCGCCGTTGTGGTACGACGTCCTCATCATCTCTATTACCTTGTCCACACTGTGTGTGTAGGCGTCCTGAACGCCCGGCGGTCTCCAGAATGCGCAGAAGAGGCACTCGGTGTCGCACACATTCGTATAGTTGGGGTTTGTATCGGCGACGAAGGTTACCAGTCCTTCCGGGTGAAACTTTCTCCTTACCGAATCGGCAAGCGAGCCCATCTGTATTGTGTCCGCATTTTTCAGAAGGAAAAGCCCTTCATCTGAGCTTATCCTTTCACCTTCAAATACCTTGCCGAATATATCTTTTACATTCATTCCATATTTAGTGAACCTAAAATGAAGTTTACTGTCAATCTGTAATTTCTCCCTGTTAAACCTAAATGGTTTGACGAATAATTGAAACTCACCGGGCTTTCTCTAATTACGTCGCGTATGAAGTATCCGTTGTTTGCCTTACCAAACGAGGGTAAATTATAGCTGCATAATGACTAATTATTTAAAGGCCTGTATTCTGGCCGTCCTCCTATTGTCGCCCCTCCTTTCAGTCTCCTTCGGTAAAAATACGGGAGCCGAAGAAAGCTGGATGGCCGTTTATTCGAGCGGCAAGAGGATCGGCTATTCCTACAGCTCGCAAAAAGAGGTTGACGGGCTTACTGAAGTTACGGAAATCATGAGGCTCAGGGTAAGGCTGCTCGATTCGGCGCAGGAGATCGATACCAGAGCAGAGTATGTGCTCGACGGCTACCGGATCGAAGAATTCGAATACGAATTCAAATCCCCCTCAGGCGTAACCCGCGCCGAGGGCGTGAGGCGGGGAGGCGAACTTCAGATAAAAATTAAAAGCGTCTCGGAAGAAAGAGAGCTTGATTTTCCGGCTTCGGTACCCCTGATTCCGCCTTCTATGCTTCCCAAGTGGCTTGCCGGGCAGAAGTCCGAGCCGGGGCAGTCGTATAACGCGCTCATTTTCGATCCTGCGTTGATAATTACGGGTTCCGGCCAAAAGAGCATGAATGCGGTAAATAGCATAGCTGGCGCTGAAATGGTAGATGTACCGTTTCTCGGCAGCTTTGAGACCGTCAAGGTCGTAACCGCCCTGCCGGATATCGAGTTCACGACCTGGATTACCGATAAGGGGGAGGCGATTAAACAAATTTTCCCCCCGTCAATGACGGCGTATAAAGATACAAAATCCAATATTATGGAAACGGAACTCTCCGAATGGGACGTCGCCGCTACCACTTCTATTCCCTCTGATACAAGGCTCGGGAATGCGAGAGACCTGAGTTATATGAAGGTGAGGATTGAGGGCGTCGGTTCGGACGGCGGTTTTGATTTCAGCGACGGCTACAGGCAGTCGTGGGACGGAAGGACGGTAGAGATAAAGTCGGGCGAGCCTTCTGGGATAAACACCTACAAGCTTCCCTACGGAGGCGATAAATTCCGGAAATATCTGAAGGCGGATGAACTTGTTCAGAGCACGCACATGAAAATAATATCAAAATCGAGAGAAATTCTTGACGGTGAAACGGATTCACTCAGGGCTGCATCAAAGATTAACGACTGGGTGTATGCCAACTTGAAAAAAAAGGGTTCCGCTACTATTCCGAGCGCTTTGGATGTGCTTCGGACGGGGGAGGGGGACTGTAACGAACATTCCGCCCTGTTCGCCGCGCTTGCGCGCGCTTCGGGCATTCCAACCAAAACCGTCTCAGGTACACTATACATCGACGGCAGATTTTACTATCATGCCTGGAATGAGGTTTTCGTGGGTGAATGGGTTGCGGCTGATCCTACCTTCGGTCAGCTACCGGCGGACGCGACACACATAAAATTCATAGAAGGAGATTTAGAAAAAAGCTCCCGCATCATGAAAGTAGTCGGTAAAATAAATCTTAGAATTCTTGAAGCCTCTTAACATGAATCAAAAAAGTTATTTAACAACCGGCATTGTAGCGGCTTTAATCCTTTTTGCGCCGGCTTTTCTTTCCTGCTCGCAGAAAAATGTGAAAGCAAACGCAGTGGCGGATGCCGACTCTCCGATCGAATCCTCGTTGAAACCGAAGGACGAGGCCTATTACCATTTTGCGGCCTCAAGGATGCTATTTCTCGATAACAGGTTCACTGAATCGCTAAAGGAGCTTGAAATTGCCGAGCAGCTTGACCCGGATTCCGCCTATTTGAAATACAACCTGGCTCTCCTTTATATCTCGGCCGGAAGGATGAATGAAGCCCTCACGAAGCTTGAAGAATCCATAGAGCGAGACCCCGGTTTTGCCTCTTCATATACACTTCTCGGCAAAGTCTATGCCTCCTCCTCAAATCCGAAAGAAAGGGAGAAATCCGTCGGAATTCTCGAACGCGCCGTAGACCTCAATCCCGATGACGCCGAAAGCCTGCTTTTCCTCGCGATAATGGATACAGAGGCCGGGGATTACGAGAACGCCGAAAAGAAATTCAAAAAGATCACCCAGCTCTACCCGGATAACGAAAGGGGATATTTTTTTCTGGGAAAACTTTATTACGAAAAAGGGGATTATGCCCTGGCGGAGGAGAGTTACAAGGAGGCGCTTAACATAAATCCCAGCTTCGGCCTTGCCCTTGTCGAGCTTGCTATTGTGTATGAGCAGCAGGGCAGATTTAAAGAGTCGGAGAAAATTTACAAGGATGTCATAGTGCTTTATCCGAACAGCCTCGAGTCTTACGTCCGTTACGGTAATTTCCTTTTCAGGGTAAACCGCATGGAAGACGCGAGAGAGCAATTCGAGAAGGCGGAAACGCTGGACTTTCAAAACCCTGACCTCAAGCTCAGGCTGGGGCTCCTTTATATCGAGAACAGGGAGTACGACAAAGCTATCGAAGAGTTTCAGCTCATACTCATGGGGAATCCCGAGGACGAAAGGGCAAAATACTATCTGGCCCTCGGTTATATAGAGACGGGGAGATACGAATCGGCGCTAGAAATCCTGAACTCCGTACCTGCGTATTCGGAATTCTATGATGAGAGTCTGGTACAAAAGGCCTTTATATTCGAGAAACAGGGTTTCCTGGAAGAATCGCTCAGAATGATGGAGGAGGTATACGCCAGGGAGCCGAATAACGAAGTAATAGTGAATTATCTGGGCAGCGTTTACAGGAAAATGGGCAGGGATGAAGATGCCGTCAGGCTTTATGAGAACTTCCTGGATACAAACAAGGTCAGCGAAACTATATATTATTCCCTCGGCGTCACATATTATCTGGTAGATCGGGAAGATAAGTCGATCGCCACGATGAAAAAGCTGATAGAGATAAACCCCGATCACGCCGACGCCCTCAATTTTGTGGGATATTCATATGCGGAAAAGGGGGAAAATCTCGATGAAGCTGAAGCGCTCGTCAAGAAAGCCCTCAGTATTTCACCCAATAAAGGGTATATACTGGACAGTCTGGGATGGGTCTATTACAAGCAGGGCAGATACGGGGAAGCGATAGATGCGCTGAAGGAGGCTCTTGAGCTTGAGTCCAGCGACCCCGCGATTTTCGAGCACCTGGGTGACGTGTACAGCGATCTGGGTGATAACTCCGCCGCTCTTGGATATTACAGAGAGGGTTTAAAAATGCTTGCCAGTGACGGAACCGGCAGCAAGGAAGAAAATGAAATCAAAGAAAGACTGCAGGAAAAAATAAATCGTATAACACAAAATCCAAACGTCGAAAGCTAGCAGTGAAAAATCCTATGAATAAAATTTTCTTCATAATGTCCTTTTTTATCCTGGTCGCGTCCTGCGCGCCGAGGGTTCCGGATGCCGATACACAAAGAGCTTCCGCCGCCGATATCGTTAAAAGGGTGGAGCTTTTCCAGGGCGTTATCAGGTCGGTCAAAGGGCTTGCCAGGGTAAGGATAAAAACCCCGCTCGAAAAAGTCTCCTACACTCAGGTTACTGTTGCCAGAGAGCCTAATCTGCTGAGGCTTGAAGCCCTCAATCCCTTCGGAAGCACTGTCGGTTTTATTTCATCCGACGGTGAAAATATTTATATTATTTCATCATCGGAAAGGGATGTTTACGATTCCCGCGAGGAGTTCGATCTCTCATATGTCTACCCCGGACTCGACCTCAGGATAACTGCCGATAGCCTCGTAAACCTGGTGATGGGACGTCTTCCCTACAAAATTTACGACTCTCCGGTCAGTCCTGTGCTTACCGCCGATTCCGGTCATATAAAGCTTACGTACAAAGACGCGGGCACCGGGTCGGAGAACCACATATGGGTCAATCCTGAGAATTACCGCGTCGAAAAAGCGGATTTCTCACTGGCAAACGGAAAAAGGGCCATGATAAGATATGATTACTTCGGGGAGCTCGTGGACGGCCATTACTTTCCGAAAGAGATAGATTTCAAGACAGGCGAACTATCCATAAATATTGTGTACGAGCCCGACGTTGAACTGAATAAAAACGTTGACGGCAGATTATTCAAGCCATCCACATAAAACGTTAATTTGAAATTCACGCGTCAGAAAACTATAATTAAAATCTAATGACAAATCGCGCTCATACTGATCCGGGAAAAGACTGTATATTTCACACATCGCCCGAGGTTGCTGCTCTGTGTCCGAAATAGAGGTTGTCAAAGAATTTACAGTTAAGAACAAACTGGGTCTGCATGCCCGTGCGGCGGCCGTTTTCGTCAGGCTGTCGGGCAAATTCAGCTCCGACGTAAAGCTGAGCAAAGACGGATACGAAGTCGACGGTAAAAGCATACTTGGGGTGCTGTCGCTGGCTGCTACGAAGGGAAGCGAAGTAAGGGTTGTCACCAGGGGGGATGACGCGGCTGCAGCCATGAAGGAAATCGAGGATCTCATCGAAAGCGGTTTCGGAGAAGGCGTATGAGGGTCGAAAGAAAAGGAATTCCGATATCGACCGGGATAGCTCTTGGCAAGGTGGTGCTTCTCGACCGTTCCAGGATGATCGTGGAGCGGACGACGATAGACGCGGAGCATATAGAGTCGGAGAAAGAGAGGTTTCTCACCGCTGTCGGACAATCCAAGGAACAGCTTGTTTCCATCAGGGAAAGACTCGAGTCGTCCGACACGGGTGAGCACCTGCAAATACTGAATATCAACATTATGATGCTCGAGGACGAGCTGTTCTCGGACGAGGTGATGAGGTTCATCGAGGCCGAGCTGGTGAACGCAGAGTGGGCGGTGAACTCCGTGCTGTCGAAGAAGAGCGAAGCATTTAAAAACGTTGAAGACGTATATATGAAAGAGAGACTTGCGGATATTTACTACATGGGCGAGAGGATTCTACGGAACCTTCACGGGGTAAGTGATGAGTTGCCCGAGCTGGCGCACGATTCCGTTCTCGTCGCTCATGACATCTCCGCCGTAGATGTCGTGGGTTACGCCAAGCACCATATAACCGGTATTGCGACCGATATCGGGGCCCCCACTTCCCACAGCGCGATCGTCGCCAGATCGCTCGGTATCCCCACGGTGATGGGACTTGAGGATATAACTCTCAGGGCGTCCCCGGGAGACACAATTTTCATAGACGGATACAAAGGCGCTGTAATTCTCACTCCCGACGAGGGGGAGAGGGAGGGGTTCAGGAGCAGGAGGAGCGACTACATCGCGCTTGAGAAGAAGCTTCTGGATTATGCGAAGCTCCCGGGCAGGACCCTTGACGGGAAGGAAATAAAAGTAAACGCGAATATAGAAATAATAGAAGAGCTCAATCACGCTGTGTGCTACGGGGCTGAGGGGATAGGGATGTACCGTACGGAATTCCTTTTCACGAAATCCGTTTATTTCCCGAACGAAGAAGAGCAGCTGGAAAGTTATAGAAAAGTGATGTCGGCTCTTAATTCACCCCTGGTAACGATAAGAACCCTTGATATAGGCGGCGACAAATTCCCCGCCGGTATGGAGCCCACGAACCGCTTAAACCCCGCTCTCGGCTTGAGGGGGATAAGATACTCACTTCAGGACGAGGGTACGTTCCGCACACAGATAAGAGCAATCCTCGGGGCATCCCGCGGCGGCAAGGTAAGGATATTAATTCCTATGGTTTCCACGCTCGGAGAAATCAGAGATTCAAAAAGGATTATATCCGAGATTGCCCGGGAGACCGGTACGGACGGCTCGTGGGAAATAGGCGTTATGATTGAGACGCCTTCAGCCGCTATATTGACCTCCGATATCGCCGAAGAGGTGGATTTTTTAAGTATAGGAACAAACGATCTCATTCAATATACTCTGGCCGTGGACAGAATAAACGATCATGTTTCCTACCTCTACACACCGTTTCATCCTGCGATCCTGCGTCTTATAAGGGGCATCGTCGAATCCGCGCATGAGAAAGGCATTCCCGTAAGCGTATGCGGCGAGATGGCGAGCCAGCTCTCCTGTGTGCCGCTGCTTGTCGGAATGGGCGTGGATGAGCTCAGCATGAACACCCATTCCATACCCAAAGTGAAAAAGCTCCTCAACACGATTACCGAAAAGGAATCGAGGGAGATAACAAAAAATTGCCTTAAGCTGAAAACAGAATCGGAAATAAAGGACTACGCGACTAACGAAGTCGTAAAAAACTGGGGAGAGAAATTCCCTCCGGAGTTCGTTGCCGAGATCGTATCCGGGAACTGAAGCAATAAGTCTTTTAAAACCTTAAACAAGTATGCGCCCATATGCCGATTGCTCAAATAGGCTTAAACTTTTGTAGTCATACTGAAAACGTATAAAAGCTGAGCGTGAGTTCAATGGAGCAAGGACTCAAAACCTACATCCACCTGCTGCCTAAGGCCGAGCTTCACCTCCATATTGAAGGCACGCTTGAGCCGGAAATGATGTTTGAGCTCGCGGAACGAAACTCTGTCAAACTGCCTTACGCCTCGGTTGAAGAGGTCGGTCAAGCCTACAAATTCAATAATTTGCAGAATTTCCTCAATATCTACTACAACTCCTCAAACGTGTTGTTCAATGAGCAGGATTTTTACGATCTCACTGTGGCCTATTTGCGAAAAGCCGCGTCGCAAAACGTACGGCACGCCGAGATTTTCTTCGATCCTCAAGCCCATGCAAGGCGCGGTGTTCCTCTCGGTGCAGTGGTTGAGGGCATAACAGGCGCCCTAGAGTATGGACGCCTCAGCCTGGGCATAAACTCGGGGCTTATCCTCTGCTTTTTACGCGACCTGAGCGCGGAGTCGGCTATGTCTACGCTTCATCAAGCGCTGCCGTATAAGGACGGTATTATCGCCGTGGGTCTCGATTCCGCCGAAGCCGACAATCCCCCCGGCAAATTTAAAGAAGTCTTCGATAGAGCCCGGAGTGAAGGTTTCCTGACCGTCGCTCACGCCGGTGAGGAGGGGCCGCCCGGGTATATATGGGAGGCTATCGATTTGCTCAAGGTATCGCGGATCGATCACGGCGTCAGGTGTAGCGGCGATGAGAAATTAATGCAGTATCTGGCCGATACGCAATTGCCGCTAACGGTATGTCCTCTATCCAATGTAAAGCTCCGCGTTTTCGACGAGATGAAAGATCACAACATTAAGCGCCTGCTGGAGCGCGGAATCAGGGTTACGATAAACTCGGATGACCCCGCCTATTTCGGAGGCTATGTTGAAGAGAATTATCTAGCGGTGGAGCAAGCCCTCGGACTCGGCAGCCGGCAGCTCGCTCAAATCGCCAAAAACAGCTTCACCGCATCCTTTCTTGACGAGGTGGAAAAGAAACGCCACATAGATGAAATAGACGGACTATAAACAATTAAAAAGCATTTCCCGGTTGAGTTATCGGAATTTATAAAGAAAGTGTTAATTTTTGTAAATTACGTAAACCGATTCCTATTCTGGTATATTGTTGTCTGAGCTTTCAAGAATGGATTTAACTTATTTCATTAAAGGATTCGTAGTAGGAATAGTAATCACCGCCCCGGTAGGACCGGTAGGCGCGCTTATAGTCCAGCGCACGATAAATAACGGCAGGTTCTCGGGCATGGTATCCGGGGTAGGAGCATCAGTAGGGGACGCCGTTTATGCGGTAATAGCCGCGTTCGGCCTCACATTCATATCGGGACTGATTGCCGAAAACGAAGTCTGGGTGCGGGTTATAGGCGGCATAATTCTCCTCGTCTTCGGCGTGCGTGTGTACTCCTCGAGGCCGCCTTCCTATTCGGAGCCTGACAGCGACGTAAATCATTTCGGCACATTCGGCTCCGCATTCCTGCTTACGCTCTCAAACCCGATAGTCATACTCTCGATACTCGCTCTCTTCGCCATACTGGGCGTCACAAAGCAGGGTGACTATTACAGAGCTGCCTCAATACTTGTACTGGGTATTTTCGCCGGGTGTCTTTTTCTATGGACCGCGCTATGCTGGGTGGTTGCGAACCTGAGAGGAAGGATAGGCGAGAGGGGTCTTTCCTATGTAAACAAGATAACCGGAATCTTCATACTTGCCTGCGGGGTGTATGCGTTCTTAAGTATTCTGGGCATTCAGGCGGCATAGGACCCTGTCTGTAGTCGCTCGATTTCCCTGAATTAAATCCCTGAACACACTGCCTCACTCTCCCTCGCCGAGGTCAATCGGCTTAACATCCCTGTATATAACCAGGAATATCACGCCGGTGATTATCGCCGCCCCGCCTAGGAGCCTTAAGACAGACGGTATCTCGTCGAATATGAAATAGGACAGCAGCACGACGAACAGGGACTCCATGGGCATTACGGCGGTAGTCCTCGAGACGTCAATGAGCTTGATCGCCTGAAACTGGCACCCCTTTGCTATAAAAGCCCCCGTTATCCCACCGAAGGCCATGTAGATTAAGTCTACAGGCTCGGGCATCTCGAGTGTTCCTGTCACTATTAGATATATAATCAGGACAAGTGATACTCCGAGCGCCCTGAGCGTAGCCACGGTAAGCATATTAAGGTTTTGCGCGACTTTCTTTACGGCGAAAGCCAACGTCGAATAGAAAAAAGCCGCGCCTAACGCCATGAATGTGCCGATCAGAAGAGATATGTCGCTCTGATAAGCCACCACTACCCCCCCGGCTACAGTTATCACGATACCGACGCTCTCCCCCCTGTTGAGCCTCTCACCCAGGAATATCATACCGAGCATAAGGGAGAAAAGGGTCTGAGCCTTCATAAGAAAGGAGGTGAGGGGTATTCCTATTGTCTTAATGGCGGAGATCCAGAGGGCGGCCCCGATCGCGGTAAGTATCGAGCTGTATATAAAAATTCTCGTGTATTTTCTCAGATTCTTTATCTCGGCTCTTTGGGAGGGTACTGACATTACAACCAGGAACGCGCAGAGGAATGCACCCAGAAACCAGAAAAACGTTATGGCCTCGGGCGTAAGACTCCTGTCCACCGCTCTCCCAAGGGCGTAGGAAATCGCCGTGAATAGAGCTGTACCCACAAGGAAGAGATATCCCTTAAGCGGAAATCTGTCTTCACTTGAATTAGCAGATATTTCTTTTGCCATGATATATGCTCAATCGCCTGCGTTTGAAATATTTCTTCTCCACCACCACGCAAGAGCGCTGCCCGAAATGTTAGCCCATACACTGAACACGGCGCCAGGCAGAGCAGTGAGCGCGCCGAAATGTGCATTGGCGAGCGCGACGGCAAGCCCCGAGTTCTGCATGCCCACCTCTATGGATACGGCTCGCGCCCTTGTCTTGTCCATTCCGAAAATCCTCGCGCCAAAGTAGCCTATCGATAAACCGAGCGTGTTGTGTAGTATAACAACGGCTCCAATGCTTAGACCGACTTCCGCTATGGAGCCGGCGTTTGCCGCCACTATTACTGCGACTATAAAAATTATAGACACTGACGACACAGCGGGCATAACGGGCAGGGCGTATCTTATCCTGTCCCCGAGGACCGTTCTGATCCCGAGGCCGAGCGCGACGGGAAGGATAATAATCTGCAGCGTAGAGACAAACAGCTGGAGGACCGGGACGTCAATCCACTGCCCCGCATAGACGTACATAAGAAAGGGGATCATGAGGGGCGAGAGTAGGGTCGAAACTGAGGTCATCGTAACCGAGAGCGCAAGGTCCCCTTTTGCAAGATAGGTGATAACGTTAGAGGCCGTCCCCCCGGGGCATGAGCCGACCAGCACTACGCCCGCTGCAAGCACTGAGCCGAGGCCGAATATCTCGGCGAGCGCGAAACCCAAAAAGGGCATAATTCCGTACTGAGCCGCTACGCCCACCGCTACGTCTTTGGGACTTTCGAGTATTCTCTTGAAGTCGCCTGCGGTGAGCGTCATTCCCATCCCGAACATTATGATTCCCAGAACCGGAACTATGAGATAGGTCAAGCCCGCAAGCGGCGCGGGGGCCAGGTAGGCGACAACCGATAAAATGATAATCCAGAAAGTGAAGTAGCTGGTTACGGCGCTGTTTATCGAACTCAAGTATTTCAAGAGAGGCTCATAATAAGAGGTAATATGATTGGTGGCAAAAGCTACATTAGTTTTGAAATCGTGTCAATCAGAGCGGGCGGCGTCCCGGGGGTTGTGAAGGGATTATTCGCCGTTTTCCTCGGCGCCCGTCGATGCGGACTGCTGCACCGCTATTGCGAGTCTGGAGAGACCTTCCGATTTCGCTATATCCATGACCTCCACGACTTTACCGTGCGGCACGGAATCATCGGCCCTTATAATTACAATGGAGTCCTTGTCCTCTATCCCTTTCAGCCTTTCCCTGAGTCCCTCTATGTCGATAGTTTTATCGTTATAGAACAGCTTGCCGTCTTTGGTCATGTTAATTGTAACCTGCTCGGTCTTTACAGGCTCGGCGGAGGTGGCGGAAGGGAGCTTTACGTTGATGCCCCCTGAAGTCGCCGCGAAATTAAGCGAAAGCGCGAAGAATATGAGCAGGTTGAACACCACGTCCACGATAGGCGTGAGATCGAGCGTGCTCCCTATACCGTTTTTGGTTTTCTTGACTGGTCTGAACCTCATACCGATACGTCCCTTGCTTCCTCTTTTCTTTGGGAGTCTTTATCATTGGCGAGCGTTACGTATTCGAGTATCTTCCTCCCTTCCTCTTCCATGAGCGATATAAGCTCGTCGGCTCTGCCCGCAATGTACTTGTAGGCTATGAACGCGGGGATTGCTATGAGAAGCCCGAGGGCCGTAGTATAGAGAGCTTCGGATATACCGCCCGCAAGCTCGGGCGGGTTTACGATGGGTTTATCCGCAATAACCCTGAATATCTTGATCATACCCGAAATAGTCCCCAGAAGTCCGAGCAGCGTGGCGACGTTACTGATGGCGCCCAGTCCCTCTATATACCTCGTTAGATCGAGCGCCTCTTTTCTGCCCGCTTCCTCGATTTCCTCCTTGAGCTCCTCTTTGTGCCTGCCCGCGTTTTCCAGCCCCGCTATGGCGACTCTTGAGATAGAGGAATCGTTCGCCCTCGCGTAAACCTGAGCTTCCCTCATCTTCCCCTGAGAGAGCAGCCTGTAGAGATGTCCCAGAAAATAGTCGGGTATCACCTTCTTGGGTCTCAGGACAAACATCTTCTGCAGGAATATGGCCAGGCCCACCACCGAGCACAGGATGATCGGATATATGAAAAATCCGCCCTTGCTGATCATTTCGAATATTCCATTGTTGAAATCCATCGGTCCCTCCGTATGGGAATCTGATTATTTACGTGATGAGCAAACTCAAGGTCTCTGTCTGCGGCCAGTTTAGTTCAATAGGATAACCCGGTGTTCTCTGAGGTCAATTAAATTTTAAGAGCCCTGTTGAACGGCGAAAAAGCAGTTTAAGCGAATATTGCATTTAACTGTGAAATCGGTAATTTATACCCCTACTGTGAGATATTCTACATACTTTATACCGACACTCAAAGAAGACCCGGCGGACGCCGAGGTAGTGAGCCACAAGCTTATGCTAAGGGCCGGGATGATAAGGAAGCTCGCCGCCGGAATTTACAACTACCTGCCTCTCGGCCTCCGTTCTATAAGTAAAGTCGAGAATATCGTCCGCGAGGAGATGGACAGGGCAGGGGCCATAGAGCTGCTTATGCCCGCGGTTCTGCCCGCTGAGTTATGGATAGAGAGCGGAAGGTGGGAATATTACGGGAAGGAGCTTCTGCGTTTCAAGGACAGGGTCGATAGGGAGTTCTGCATCGGCCCTACTCATGAAGAGATAATTACCGATATAGTAAGGCGGGACATCAAGTCTTACAAGCAATTACCCGTAAACCTCTACCAGATACAGACGAAGTTCAGGGACGAGATACGCCCGCGGTTCGGCGTGATGCGCGCGCGGGAGTTTATAATGAAGGACGCTTACAGCTTTGACGCTGACGTAGAGGGGGCGGAGAGGTCTTACTGGGCGATGTACAAGGCGTATAACCGTATATTCGAGAGGTGCGGTCTCGAATTCAGGGCCGTGCTGGCCGACACGGGAAACATAGGCGGGAGCTTCTCGCACGAGTTTATGGTTCTCGCGCCTACGGGGGAAGACGTAATCATGAGCTGCGCCAAGTGCGATTATGCGGCAAACCTGGAGCTGGCCGAGATAGGAGGGACCGAAGGTTCCCCGGAAGGGGACCAAGGGGGGGCTGATCCGGTAGAAGAGGTTCATACGCCTGAGCTGAAAACAGTTGAAGAAGTTGCTCAAGTATTAAATGTAACTCCCTCTAATCTAATCAAAACAATGATAGTCGAGGCTGATGGAAAGCCAATAGCAGCTCTCGTGAGAGGCGACCACGAGCTTAGTCTGACAAAGCTCAGGAAAGCGATAGGGGCCGAGATAGTGGAGCTTGCCTCGGCTGAGATTATACAAAACGTGACGGGCGGCCCGATGGGTTTCAGCGGCCCTGTGGGGCTAAAAGTCAGAACCGTCGCTGACAAGGCCGTAGCAGGGATGGGAAGCTCCGTCACGGGGGCGAATAAAGCGGATTATCACATAATAAACGTGAGTCTCGGAAGGGATTACGAAGTTAAGGGGTTCTACGACATCAGGGTAGCCTCCGACGGGGACAAATGCCCCAAATGCGATGGCGTATTGACCTCGACAAGGGGTATAGAGGTGGGGCACGTATTTATGCTGGGCACGAAATACTCAGAGGCCATGAACGCGACGTTCGTCGATTCCGACGGGAAGGAGAAGCCGTTTATCATGGGATGTTACGGTATAGGCATCGGGCGCACTGTAGCGGCGGCGATAGAGCAGAACCACGACGAGAACGGGATGATTTTACCGAAATCTCTCGCCCCTTTTCAGGTGACTGTATTGCCGCTCAAGATAAAGGACGAGGACATAATGTCCGCTTCTGAAAAGATATACGAAGAATTAACCGGCAGGGGATACGAGGTGATTATAGACGACAGGGACGTAGGCCCGGGATTCAAGTTCAAGGACGCCGAGCTGATCGGAATCCCCGTACAGGTAGCGGTAGGGCCGAGGACGATAAAGGAAGGGGAGGCTGAGGTAAAGCTCAGGAAGGGCGGTATCTCGAAAAACGTGAGGCTCGAAGACGTTGTGAAGGAAGTGGAGACACTGCTCTCTTAAAGACGAGATCCTGAATGTTTAGGGTTAATACAGGTATAACCGGGGAATACTTACTCTGTTGCATTCAACAAATTGACCCGATTGCTTACTTGCTCGCAATCGTAGTTCAGGATGGCTGCTAAGAAAATATGTAATAATACTCTCATGGCAAGACCGGAACTAAAACCCCACGAACGTATAATCCTCGCTCTCGATTTCCCCGAGCTTCGCATTGCCAGGTTCTGGGTCGAGGGGCTAAGGGGGAGAATAAAGACCTTTAAGGTAGGACCCATACTATTCCTCGACGCGTGGCCGATAGGTCTGAGGGAATTCCGCGACATGGGGGCGGAGATATTCCTCGACCTCAAGCTCCACGACATTCCCTCGACAGTGGAGAAAACGGCCAGGCAGATTGTGGGCTACGGCGTTTCGATGTTTACAATTCACTCACTCGGCGGCCTGGACATGATGAGAGCCGTCGCTGACGCGGTAACCGGGGAAGCGGAAAAGCTGCACCGGGATAAACCGCTAGTACTCGCTGTAACCGTTCTTACGAGCCACGATGACGATAGCCTGAAAAAGATAGGCATTAACTCACTGGCAAAAGATGTCGTACTGACTCTCGCATCACTCGCGGACAAAGCGGGAGTTGACGGGCTTGTCTGTTCAGGACGGGAAGTGGAGATGCTGAGGAAGGAGTTCGGGGACAGGTTTACGCTTGTAGTGCCGGGCATAAGGCCCGCGGGGGAAGCTCATGACCAGAAGAGGGTGGTGACACCCGCCGAAGCAATATCAAGCGGTGCCGATTACCTAGTCATAGGCCGGGCAATAACCGAAGCTGACGACCCTGACGCGGTGGTGGAGGGGATTGTGGGGTCGATTTCGTGATCAATCGATCAATTTTTCGAGTTAAATATGACGAACCTGGTTTTTCATTTCATCGGCAGTTACCTGATTAAGAATTAACAGTAATCTCCTGACAATTTCATATGGTGAATTACGTGAAGCTATTATTATTCCCGAATGCTCTCTACTTATATCAGCAAAATTTTTAGCGAGCAATTCAAAATCAACCCGATTGTGGGTTAACAAAGTTTTACCATTATTTACTGCAAAATTGAGTTGCTCTATATCTGTATTACCCAATTGACCGGCATCTCTTGTAGTTATAACGGAAAAACCATGTGCTTCAATCAATCTGGCAACTAGAACGTCAACATCTTCATCAAGATAAAGCTCAGAGAAAAGCTTATTCATAAGAAGATTAGGTACAGCCTTAAAAAAGCGTGTCAAGTTTTCTCGAAAAACTTTCTTAATTGCTGATTCTTAACAGGGAGATACTGTTTGTTCTCAGATTTCTTTACCAGAGCCGTTATTTTGAACTAAGGGGTCTATTTCGTGTTCTGAGATACGATTACGCTCAATATAAGCGTTTATTTCGTCCTGATTATCGGAATAGTAGCTTAGGGCGTCGAACACTTGAGAAAGTTTCAGGTGAGGGAGGCGCTCCGGTATTTCTTCCGGCGAAACCCCCATCCTCCATATTTCTACTATGGCGCGCACCGGGGTCCGTGTGTTCCTTATAATAGGCTCGCCGCTCAGGATTTGGTCGTCTTTAACGATATAGCAATGATTTGTCGTATGTACCAATTGAGTCCTCTTTTAGATGAATTATACAGATTTTTGAATCAGTTGCTACCCCTGATAAGGCTTCAACAGCGGAGCCGATTACCTCGTCATAGGCCGGGCAATCACCGAGGCTGACGACCCGGATGCGGTTGTGGAGGGGATTGTGGAGTCGATTTCGAGTCTTTAAATTCCTTCCTTTGGAAAAGGATGGTTAGGGAGGGTTTGTAGTTAGTAGTCACCCTGAACTTGTTTCAGGGTCTAATTCTTTAAGCAGTTCTTCATCATACCAACTTTCCGACAAATCATCCAAATCAGGGTTCATTGATTTTATTAAATTCCATTTCCATTCTCTGTGCCATCTTTTTAGCTGTTTTTCCCTGGCAATTGCGTCTTCAATCAATTCACCTTCCTCAAAATATAACAACCGATTTAGTTTATATCTCTTGGTAAAGTCCGATCCAATACCGAGTTTATGCTCCAAGACTCTTCTCTCCAAGTTGTTCGTTACACCTATGTAAAGAGTGCTTAGGCCAGCGTTACTCATAATATAAATATAAGACATAAGCATAAAATAAATCTTTTGAGACCCTGAAACAAGTTCAGGGTGACGGCTTTTTGCCCTGCAATCACTGAGGCCGATGACCCTGATGGGGTTGTGGGGTCGATTAGCACTAAATAATTCTTTCTCACAGAAATGAAGCAATCACTTACCTTCTTTTACACGTTCCCATTCATGTTTTAATATTCTTTGGCCAACGCTGGTGAGACCAGTCATACATTCATCGAGCTTTTTCATATCTCTTTTCGTTACCATGTCCAAAGCATTACGAGTTAAGTCAGATAGTTCTTTATGATCATTTTCAACTGGATTAATTAGTAGATTTATTTTTGAGCGTAAAAATGCGACTTTTTGAATGATAACTTGATACTCTTTTTGTTTTTCTTCATTAAACTTGCCCGTAGTATCAATAAAAAAATTTAAGCTGACTAATACACTTTGGAATTCTGAAATGGTATCTCTTAGTGTGTTAATCCATTCTTGTCTTTTATTTGATATTACAGTTGATTGAAATTGACGTCTTGAGGTTAAAAAGGAAAAGAATGAACCTATCAGAACTCCAGCTATCGAGCTCAGTGCCCCTACCAGCGCGCCAACTACTCCAAGTATTGCTACAAGAATAATTATAATATGAGTATCCACTACTGTATAGGATTTATTATATACAACTTATATAATTTGTGACAGTTTATATTATAGGCACTCCCTATGATCAGAGAGTGCCGGTTTGTGATTATTCGTTAGCTGCTTTGGCTTTCTTTTCTTCTTTCGCCTTTTTAGAGGGTTTTACCTCACTGGTCAGAATGAGGTTCTTGTTCTTATCGACATCGACTACAACGTGGTCGCCTTCTTTGTAAGTCCCTTTCAGTATCTCGGTAGCGAGCGGGTCCTGTATGAGCTTCTGTATAGTCCTCTTTAGCGGTCTCGCGCCGTAAACGGGGTCGTAACCCTTCTCGGCCACCGCTTCCTTGGCTTCGTCCGTGAGGTCGAGTTCTATCTTTCTCTCAAGAAGTCTCTTCCTCAGATGCTCTATCTGTATGTCCACTATCTCTTTTATCTGCGCGAGTCCGAGAGTCCTGAATATAATCGTCTCGTCTATTCTGTTCAGGAACTCGGGCTTGAACGTGTCCCTGAGCACTTCCATGACCCTCTCCTCCATAGTCTCGGGCCTGTCTATGTACTCCTGAATGTACTGGCTTCCGAGGTTCGAGGTCATGATGATTATAGTGTTCTTGAAATCGACTGTGCGTCCCTGACCGTCGGTCAAACGCCCGTCGTCGAGTATCTGAAGCAGGACGTTGAAAACGTCCGGATGGGCCTTTTCTATCTCGTCGAACAGAATGACGGAGTAGGGGCGTCTCCTTACCGCTTCGGACAACTGTCCGCCCTCCTCGTAACCGATGTATCCCGGAGGCGCGCCCAGAAGCCTCGCCACCGTGTGCTTCTCCATGTACTCGCTCATGTCTATGCGCACGACGGCGTGCTCGTCGTCGAACATGAACTCGGCAAGCGCTCTGGCGAGCTCGGTCTTTCCGACTCCGGTAGGTCCCAGGAACAGAAACGACCCTATGGGCCTGTTCGGGTCCGAGAGCCCCGCGCGCGAGCGCCTGAGCGCGTTCGATACGGCGTGTATCGCGTCGTCCTGACCTATGACTCTAACATGGAGCCTGTCTTCCATATGTATCAGCTTCTCTACTTCGCCTTCAAGCAGTCTTGAAACAGGGACTCCCGTCCATTTGGAGACGATCGCGGCGATATCCTCAGCGTCAACTTCTTCTTTAAGCATCATTCCGGTTTTTTGTATTTCAGTGAGCTCCTTGCTCAGCTCTTCGAGCTTCTGGTTAAGGTCGGGCAGGGTTCCGTACATTAGCTCCGAGGCCTTCGACAGGTCTCCCTCCCTCTGTGCCTTCTCTGCCGTGGACTTGAGCTGATCGATCTCCTCTTTCGTCTTTCGTATCCCGGCGATGTGGTCTTTCTCCCTCGTCCACTGCGCCTTGAGCGTATTGGAGTCTTCCTTGAGGTTGGCTATGCTTTTTTCTATCGCCTGGAGCTTTTCCCTGGACGCCTCGTCCTTTTCCTTTTTAAGCGCCTCCCTTTCGATTTCGAGCTGCATTATGCGCCTCTCGACCTCGTCTATCTCGGTAGGCATGGATTCTATCTCCATCTTGAGCCTTGCCGCGGCCTCGTCTATGAGGTCGACAGCCTTGTCCGGCAGGAACCTCCCCGTGATGTAGCGGTTGGACAGAACGCCCGCCGCTATGAGGGCCTCGTCCTTTATCTTCACGCCGTGGTGGACTTCGTATTTCTCCTTCAGGCCTCGGAGTATGGATATTGTCTCCTCTACCGACGGCTCCTCGACGTAGACCTGCTGGAAACGCCTTTCCAGCGCGGCGTCCTTTTCTATGTACTTTCTGTATTCGTCGAGCGTGGTGGCCCCTATACAGTGGAGCTCCCCGCGCGCAAGGGCGGGCTTCAGCATATTGGACGCGTCCATCGCGCCGTCGGCGGCCCCCGCGCCCACAACAGTATGTATCTCGTCGATGAAGAGGATTATCTCCCCTTCGGATTCGGTTACTTCCTTCAGCACCGCTTTTAATCTCTCCTCGAACTGACCCCTGTATTTAGCGCCAGCGAGGAGAGAGCCTATGTCCAGGGCCACGAGCTTTTTGTTCTTCAGCCCCTCGGGCACGTCTCCGTTTACCATTCGCTGGGCAAGCCCCTCTACTATCGCGGTCTTACCCACGCCGGGCTCGCCTATGAGCACGGGGTTATTTTTCGTCCGGCGCGAGAGCACCTGAATGACGCGCCTTATCTCGTCGTCCCTTCCTATAACGGGGTCAATCTTTCCCTGCCGCGCAAGCTCGGTGAAATCCTTGCCGTACTGTTTAAGCGACTGGAGGGTATCCTCCGGGGACTGGCTCGTTACATTCTGTCCGCCCCTTATGTCTTTCAGTACCTTTAATACGCTGTCTCTGGTTACACCCAATCTTTTGAGCTCGTTCTTCAGCTCGCCGGTCGAGTCCTGGGCGATACCGAGCAGCAGATGCTCCGTGCTTATGTACTCGTCCCCGAGCGATTTGGCTTCCTTCTCCGCGGTATTGAAAGCCTTGCTGAGCTCACGGCTTAGATATACCTGGTCCGACTCACCCTGAACCCTGGGGAGCTTATTGACCTCCTTCTGAGCAAGCTCTCTGACTATATTCTCGTTAACTCCGAGCTTTCCCAGTATCTGCCCCGGAATCCCCCCCTCCTGAAGCAGCGCGAGCAGCGCGTGGGGTATGTCGATTACCTGATTGCTCCCTTCGCGGGCCAGGGACTGCGCCTCGGCGAGGGCTTCCTGCGCTTTTATTGTCAGCTTGTCGAATTTCATTTTGTTTTTTTTCTCCTGATCGTTGTTTTTACTTTAATAATAGTAATGAAACCTCCGAATTCAACCCCGATTTATTAAACAATTCAGGTCTATTGTGATAAATTAGGCATATATAAACAGGGCTGTTTCTTCTCCCGGGAATCGGGGTAAAACTATTTCCTCCGGGAATACAGGGCGTGAAATCATGAAATTTTTGAGCGTACGGGACGTTTATAACACGAATTACTTGACTTTTTTTGCCGATTTTAATAATATGGTTGATTGTCTGGTAAGAAAAAAATATTTTTGACAAGGAGGCCGAAATGAGTGAATTAGTAATTGATGGTCTTCCTCAAGCTAGTGAAGTAAAACCTCTTGATACGTTTGAATCAATCGGTTTGAGGAGATCAATAAGATGGTATGAACCCAATAAGCCTGTAGAGAAGTGGAAAGTGCAGGCTATGCTCGAAGCTTCGAGGGTAGCCCCGTCCGCGGGAAACTTTAACGGGCAGAGGGGAATAGTTGTTTACAGGGACGAAGACCCCGAAATTTGGGAATTTATCTCTGACTGGAGTCAGATAACGACACAGATGGCACCGATACTGATTTTCTGGTGTTATGACTTGTCCGCATATGATGTACAGGGACAGCAGCTTCACGACCTTATGAGAACAGGCGCTCTCGATAAGGCTCACGGATGGGAATACGAGCGTGTTAACAGGCTCTTCCCGCTACCCGCAATCCTGCCGGATTTCATTCTGCACAGGCTCGCCTGCATCGATCTGGGTAACGCGATTCAAAACGCAATTCTGACCGCTACATCTTTAGGACTCGGTACGTGTCTTAACGGCGCGAGCGGCGGCGCTAGAAGGAACGTGAAGGATAAGTTCAATCTTCCCCCTTCATATGTATTCTGCTGGCTCATGACTGTCGGCTATCCCGCCGAAAACCTTAACGGAGGCGGAACCAGAGGAAGACCGCCGTTTGAGACTATGTTCTTCAAGGGAAAAGTGGGACAACCTTTCGAAAGGGACGCTGCTACCATAGAGCTTTTGAAAGAGCTCAAAATGATTCAGCAGCCCGGACCGACGCCCGGAAGACTCGAGGAAATCAACAGGCTTACAAAGAGATTCGGACTTGGAGACGACAGCCTTACCGACTGGAAGCTGACCCCGTCTCAGCTTGATGACCCGAATATGGCAATTGATAAAAAAGTTGAGCCCCTTAGTGAGGAAGAGGTGAAAGCTTCTGCTGAAGGAGCGCCCGATAGCGACTTCCAGCTTCATCCGACGGTCAAGAGAGAAGTCCTCGATCAGTACAAGAAGGAAAGAGGTATCAAGGAAACTGATTAAGAAAATAACGGAGGTTCTAAAACATGGCAGAAGTAACGATTCAGATACCGGATCCAATTTTAGATATTATTAAGAAAAGGGCCGAGACGACAAAGTCTACAGCGGAGCAGCTTATAGCTACGACGGCCATACTTTGCTACGCTTCGGCTCACTATGATTCATCCAAGTGGCTGAAGTTCAGAGACCCCGAGTCAGAGGATATGTCGGCATCCTGGACATAGGCTCTGCGAAGGGCAAATTGGATCTTACAATAGAATAAAATTGTCAGATTAAAAAAGAAACGGGGTTGCATCCCGAGATGCTTCCCCGTTTTTTATTTTCAGGCTTTTGTTTGAATTTGATTTCGGTTTTATTTACGTTTGAAGGTTTAAATACCCAGCTCGCGCGCGATTACGATGTGCTGTATTTCGGATGTTCCTTCCGTAATTGAGGCGAGCTTCGCGTCCCTGTAGTACCTCTCTACGGGGAACTCCACTCCGTAGCCGTAGCCGCCCAGAACCTGAACAGCCTCGGTGGCCACCCACTGCACGACCTCCGCCGCGTAGAGCTTGGCCATGGACGCTTCCTTGAGCGCCTTCTTGTCGTTGCTGTAGAGCCAGGCCGCCTTGTACACGAGAAGTCTTGCCGTCTCTATCTTGACTGCCATTTCAGCCAGTTTGAAGCTGATGGCCTGGAACTTCGATATTCGCCTTCCGAATGCCTCCCTCTCCTTTGAATAATTAAGAGCGAACTCGAAAGCCGCCTGTGAAAGCCCTACGGATTTCGCAGCGTGTGTTATACGTGCGCCCAACAAGGTAGCCATGGCGCCGTTGAATCCGCCTTCCCCGACGAGAAGATTCTCTTCGGGCACTTCGCAGTTCTCGAATACAAGCTCCGCTGTGTCAGCCGAGCGGTGTCCGAGCTTGTGTATCTTGTTTTTTTCCGTGAACCCGGGGGCGTCGCTGTCAATTACAAACAGGCTTATACCGGTTCCTTTCTTTGTTTTATCCGTATAAGCGGCTACGATCACGAAGTCGGCCATAGTGCCGTTTGTGATCCAGGTTTTCGTGCCGTTCAGGATATAATTGCCGTTCTTTTTTGTCGCGGTAGCCCTTATGTTCCTGGCGTCGGACCCGGCGTCGGGCTCGGTCAAACCCAATGCGCCGATTATCTTGCCCTCGATACCGGGAACCAGATATTTCTTCTTCTGCTCCTCGGTCCCGAATTTCTCAATCGGCACGCAGGACAGGCTGGTATGCGCGTTCACGCACATCGCAATACCCGCGTTTATTCTTCCCATCTCCTCGGCGAATATACACTCTGTGACTTTATCAAGGCCCACTCCGCCGTACTCTTCGGGGAAAGAAATACCCAAAAATCCCATTTCACCCAGTTTCGGGAAAATTTCCCTGGGGAATTTCTCGTTCTTTTCCGCATCCTCAACAAGGGGCGCTATTTCGTTTTCACCGAAGTCTCTGATGGTATCCCTGAACATTTGTTGTTCTTCCGTGAATTCAAAATCGATAGGCATAGGTCCCTCCTTGCAACATAAATTTTATGTACTTCAACAGCTTCATTTTTTTTGTGTGTTTGATTATAGCATGATTATAAATTTTGTGTAACAAAATCCAAAGTCATCCCTAATATTTATCTTGACTTTTTTTTAATATTTTTATTATAGTAGTAAAAGGTATGACGTAAAACACACTTAAGGAGGTACAAGTTATGGCTGTAGCTAGAATCACTGAGATAATCGGATCATCGGAGAAATCATGGGACGACGCTGTTAAGAACGCCCTCGACAGAGCGAATCAGACGCTGCGCGGTCTCACGGGAATAGAGGTTACAAAAATGAACGCCGCTATCGGTGAGAACGGTCAGGTCTCCGAGTACAGGGCGCACGTAAGGATTACGTTTATTTTAGAGGGCTGAGCAGGTCTCGGTCCGTGCTACGGACGATAATAACGGGGGGAGCGGACATTCCGCCGCCAGAAGTATTTATTATTTAGTAATCAAAAGAGACGGAATTTAATTTTTCCGGTAAATAGCGCCGGGGAATAATTAAGAATTAACCCCGCTCCCCGTTCGTGGATAACCGCGATTACCGATTATTGATACTTCCCTTATATTGGTTCCGGATTCATAACGCCCGATCCGGGATGTACCTTGACAAGTACGCGCTGGAATTATAATAGTCATATTACTAGTGAGGAGAACGTAAATGGCAGAAAGCACGCAAAACCCTTTTTCCGAGTTTATGAAGATTATGGAGGTACAGAAAAAAGAGCTGGAGAAGATTTCCGGGCAGCTTCTCGAAAGCCAGGCAAAAGCGCAGGAGATGTCCAAGCCCGTCCTTGAGTATCAGCAGAGGCTCTTTGAGGAATCAATCGAGCTTCAGAAGGTGCTCATGGAGAATATCATGGAGACTGTCAGAAAAATGCTGAAGGTAATGACGGACAACCCTATGAAATATACCGGGGGGGCGGGGGTTGGCGCTGGTTTGCCGGCGGACCAGTTTTCAGACTATGTCCGGAGCATGCAAAAGGTCCAGGAAAAATGGATGGAACAGTTCAAAACAACGACGTCAATGTTCCAGGATATAATAAGTAAAAAATAGTACATCCGGCTATTTTAAGTTTTTTCCTCAAAATCGGCTTATTCCCACTTGCATATATATATGTAAAGGCTCCATCCGTATTATTTCGCCCGGGCGGGCGGAATTTTGGGTAAATCACCCGGTCAAATAGCTGTAGCCCGTGTACATGCAGTCGGTGGATTAAATTAGCATGTGCATAAGATAATTTTAGCCTGATTTTAGAAAATATAATTATTACGGCTAATTAGACCTATAAAAATCTTCGCATCTGCGAAGATTTTCCCTTGACAAACGGTTCTCGCATTGTTATATTAATGTCAACAAAGATAAAAGGAGGTCAGAAAATGGCTACCAAAAAGAAAACACATGATGTAAAAGATTTTACCGAGCCGGCAAAGGAATTTTCCAGGCTCGTAAAGGAAACGTACTTAAACGCGCTTGATTTTTCCCTCTCTATAGCGGAGGAAAACAAGAAGGTCTTCAACAAGCAGGTGGACTACATACTGGACGCCGAGAAAGAGTACGTCAGTTCGGTTAAGGAATTCTACGGGACACTTCCGAAAGATGACTTGCCGATCGGCAAAGTCGATACAAGGGCCTTTGATGAAGGCTGGGACCGTGTGCTTGAGTATCAGAAGAGCTTCGCAGACACTATCAAGGGTATTTCAGATAGCGTAGCTGCGGAAAGCCACGAATTTACGAAGAGTAACGTATTAAAGGCTTTCTCTATATTCGACGAAGCTTTGGATTCGATAAAAATATAGCGCGGTCTAAACCGTAAAGAGTATAAAATCGGGAGAGCGTTTTTTCGACTCTCCCGATTTACCTGCCGGTTCGGATTTCACAAACTATCTGATTCACGCGTGGGGAATTTGCGGCGCTATCAAAATTTCAGGGCAATCTAATATCCGTCGGGTATCCTCATATCTGTGCAGATACTATAAGGAACGTAAACCTTTGACTCTTTTACGGTAACTCCACTGACTGAAGCGACGAAGGGGAATATGAAAAAAAACAAAGGCTTTGACAAACTTCCCTCTACGATCGGGGAAATTGAAACTCAGGATTCCGAGGGAGAGCAGCAAATCGCTGCTTTTGATTCTGAAGAGGGCTTTGAGTATGAGGCGGATGAGGTGGAATCAGCTTTTAATACGGATAAACCCCGTAAACGCCGGGAAAAAACCGTCAAAAAGAATCTTGAAGAGCATTTGAGGCTTCTTCACGTGTATTTCAGGGACCTGGAGCATGAGACGTCGCTCCTCTCGCCTCAGGAAGAGCTGAGGATTGCGGCCAATATCAGGAAGTGCGAGGATAAGGCCGATGCGATAAGATCAATCCTGCTTGAAATATCCAAAGACACGGCCAAAAGAAAGAACAGATTACGCAAATACCCTATTTACACCGGGAACGACCTGCTCAATTACATAGAAAGACTCAATAGGCTCTCAAACGCGTATGTAAAGAGATCCGAAGAGCTTAAGAACAGATTCATAAAATCGAATCTCAAGCTCGTAATAAGCATAGCCAAGAACTATATGGGCCGGGGTCTTCCGCTTGCTGACCTGATTCAGGAGGGAAACCTGGGGCTGATGAGAGCCGTTGAAAAATTCGACTACACTCTCGGCTACAAATTCTCTACGTACGCGAGCTGGTGGATACAGCAGGCCGTCTTCAGAGCGCCATTTGAAAAAACCAAGACCATACGAATACCGGTTTATCTCTACGAATGGGCCGGCAAGGTTAAAGCGGTATCGAAATTGCTTGAAAAGGAGCTTGGAAGGGAGCCCACATTCGAGGAAATAGCAAAAGAGCTGGATACAACGCCTTCGGTGGTCAAAAGGATCATGCAGACCGCGGCCGACGTCATGAATAACGTACAGTCCCTCGACTCCCCGATTTCGAGCGACGACCAGAGGACATACGTTGAATTCGTCCAGGATGACAAGATTCCTCCCCCGGACTCTGCAATACTCCAGAAAACAGTTCAGAATAGAATAGAGGACATACTTTCGCTGCTTACGTCCAAGGAGCAGGAAATAATCAGAATGCGCTTCGGCATAGGCATCGAGACTACCTACACCCTTAACGAGATAGGGGATATGTTCGGCGTCACGCGCGAGCGCATCAGGCAGATAGAAAAATCCGCGCTCGATAAAATCGCTTCCTCTTACCTGGGGGATTACTTAAGGGAACTGGTTTAGGGTACTGTGCCGCTTAAGAGGTAAGGTCTCCATTTCTCGACGTACGCGTCGAGGTCGAAGGGAGGCTCCCAGTCCTCATCCACGTATACGTAAAGCACCTGACCGGGGTAAATCTTATTCGGATTCGCAATAGCGCCCGTATTCGAGTGGTATATCCTGACCCACTGCCTGCAGTCGAGATAATAGTAACCCGCGAGTAGATGAAGCTCCTCGCCCTTCTTGACCGTATGGGTGATTACTTTTTTCGGAGGCTCCGGTGGGAACTCGATAGAGTTTGCCATTGGCGCAGCCAATCCCAAAACCACCAGGAATATTATTATTGGTTTAAACAGATTCATATTCATCGGCCTTTGTAATTATATTCTCTATATTCCCAGATTGTAAAGGATTATTATCGCGAATATGCTGTTTTAAGACTATGGAAATCCCTCGGTCGAAGCTGCCATTAATTTAAAGTATGATAGAATGCTATCCAGCTTATTAAACTTAAAAATCCACGATGCGGGCAATAATTCAGAGGGTAAAAGAAGCGAGGGTTGAGGTTGACGGAGAAGCTGTCGGCAGGATAGGGGAGGGGGTGCTAGTACTTCTCGGGGCGGGGAAGGAGGATACGGCGGAGGATGTAACCTATCTCGTTGATAAAATTCTGGCCCTGCGTATTTTTGAGGACACGGAGGGGAAGATGAACCTGTCCGTCACAGATACAGGCGGGGAAGTCCTCGTCGTCTCACAATTCACTCTCTACGGCGACTGCAGGAAGGGAAGGCGTCCGTCGTTCGACAAAGCGGCTCCGCCGGGGCTTGCCGAAGAACTGTACAATTTATTCGTAGCGAAGATTAGAGAACACGGGGTTAAAGTCCAGACGGGAAGGTTCCGCGCCATGATGGACGTACACTTAACAAATTGGGGGCCGGTTACGCTTATGCTGGATAGTAAGAGGGAGTTTTGAGTATGTCCGCAAACGTAATATTCAAATAAGAAAGTTAGACACCCCCATCCTAACCTGTGTTGAGTTTGGGCGCGTTATGCCGGAAGTTAAGGAGCATCAGTGCTTAATAGGTAAAGGCGTCCGATTCTTCGATACACTCAGAACCGTTCCCCTATTAGGGGAAAGGAATTAAGGACAAAAGACGAGATTCTGAAAGTTTTGGATTTGGATAGATATATACGTGGAACACTTATTTACTTGCAATTTGCTGATGGACCCGATTCCTCGTGTACTCGAAATCGTAGTTCAGAATGACGGATTTGAGATTGCCGCAGGGGCTTCGCCCCTTCGCAATGACGGCTTAGGGGTAGCCGGAGGCGTTTGATCAGCCGTCACACGTTGAATTCCCTCAATCAAGCATTATATTAATTGAATGGAAAAGGTAGTTTGCACACATCCGAGGGCCAAGAGAGACTACGATCTGGAAGAGAACTACGAGGCGGGTATCGAGCTTATGGGCTCTGAGGTTAAGTCCCTGCGGGGAAATCAGGCGAGCATAAAGGAGAGCTTCGCCATGATCAGGAACGAAGAGGTGTTTCTGATTAACAGCTATATAGCCCCTTACGAATCGGCGAATGTATTCAACCACGAACCGCGCAGGGAGCGAAAGCTTCTTCTGAACAAGGGCGAGATAAAGCGGCTTATGGGAAAGACACTGATAAAGGGTTACACTCTGATACCTACCAAGATTTACTTCAAGAAGGGTCTCGCCAAGGTCGATCTGGCGCTCGGGAAGGGTAAGAAGGTGCACGACAGACGGGAAGATATTAAGCGGAGAGAGGCGGACAGGGAGATGGAAAAGGCAATCAAGAGGCGTTATTAATACCTGTAAATGATCTCCCGAATAAGGTAAACTATTTTCGTTCCAATTTATAAACCCGGATTAATTCGAGGGCGCGGGATCTTAAAGAGGCCATAGAATACAGACGGCCCTGATTCCGGCACCTGCATTCGGGATACGTTCTTTGACATGGGGGCGATCTGGCTTCGACGGGGAATGGGATAACTTATGCTGCATGCCGAGCTTCCGACTAACTCGTTAAACTGGCGGAGCACACACAAGTGCCGAAAATGACTTTGCACTCGCTGCCTAAATAGAGCGGCGACGGCTCCTTAAACCCTGCCCGTGGGTTTAAATGAGGCGACGACTAAACGGGCTGGTCCGATGGCGATGCCTGGGACGCCTGAGGACGAGACTTCATTCCGGGCTGGCGTTGAAAACCCTGTCTATCGGTAACTTCAGCGCGAGATTAAACGATAGACTAAGCATGTAGAGGCTGAGTGAGTCTCTTTCTCGGACCCGGGTTCGATTCCCGGCGCCTCCACCATCTATTTCTCTTCAAGCTCAGGTATATCTAGTTCGAAGTAAATCTAGTCCTCATCAAAGCTATACCGGATTTACCACGGATTTAACACAACATTCGGTAACTCATAATTCAGGTAATTTTAAAAACAGATCAAATGGAAATTATTAGCGTAAATATGCTATAATGCCCAAAGATTTTAATTGCTTAAACAGGGGGATATTTCCATGATCAAGAATAAGCTTCTCAGTACCTGTGTATTTTTTGCAATTGTTATTGTTATTTCTTTAGGAGCCGGCGGCGGGTGCAACAATAACGGAGGAAACGGCGCGAACGGCGACGGCGATGACGACCTGAACGGCGGAGGCGCTACGACGACATTGAATGTATTTAACGAGGGGGATGCGACTACCGTTTTCGCGGTATTCAGCTCTGACAGCTGCACTACGATTAGTGATTGGTCAACAGGCTCGCCGATTTCCTGCACAACCGCAGGAGACACCACGTGCACCGTTACGGCCAACGCCTCCATATGCAGCTTCCCTATCGCATCGGGCGACACATGCACTCTGCCGGTGCAGTCGGGATGCCTGACCTCGATCAACTTCGCGTTTAACGCAGGGGTAGTTACACAGCCCTGCGGTCCTACCCCGGGTACCGGGCCGTCTTTGGCGGAGGTCGCTATAAACGGGAGTAACTGCAGTAAACAGCCCGGGTGTGATACGGCCCCGTGCGACTGTGTCGATATATCGCTCGTACAGGGCTACGCGCCGCCGAATATCAGCATGACACTGAGCGAGGGTCCGACTACTCTCGGCCCGACGGTGGGGGCCACGGGGAATCAGAGCGTATTCGGCGTCTTCCCGGTAGGCTGCACCAACTGTTTGAACCGCGGCGGATGCCCGTGCGGTATTGACTGCTCCGATACCTCGCAGTGCCATCAGGGGGGGACACCGGACGACCCCGATATACCCTGCCAGGCCTCACAGCCGACCGGAGGAACGATCACGATAAATATCCTCGCAAACTAGTCAGGAGGGTTAGTGAACGTTTTGGGTCTTGCGCCGGCTTGCATACGGGCAAAGTCTAAGTACGTAGAATAGCGCCGCATGTTGAACCAGTTACCAGGTGCGTCTTTAGTACAGGCGGCGGAGTTTAAATATGGAAAAGAGAAAATTAGGCAATACCGATTTACATACGGCTCCCGTAGTATTGGGGGGAAATGTGTTTGACTGGACGATTGACGAAAAACAGTCATTCGCGATACTGGATGAATTTTTCGATTCAGGGTTCAATACGGTCGATACCGCTGATGTTTACTCCCGCTGGGCGGACGGCAACGAAGGCGGCGAGTCCGAGAGAATTATCGGTAAATGGATGAAAGACCGGGGCAGCAGGGATAAGACCGTACTGATTACCAAAGTGGGCTACGACATGGGTCAGGGACAAGAAGACATCAGCAAGAGCTACATTCTCAGCGCGGTGGACGAATCGTTGAGGAGGCTGCAAACGGATTATATCGACCTTTATTTTACCCACAGGGATGACGACAAAACCGGGGTCGAGGAAACACTGGAGGCCTACGACAAACTGATAAAAGCCGGGAAAGTAAGGTGGATAGGCGCTTCTAACCTGTCCCCGGAAAGGCTTAAAGCCTCGCTTGAAGCAAGCGAGAAGAACGGACTTCCGCGGTATGAGGTATGCCAGCCGGAGTACAACCTGTACGAGCGGCAGGGTTTTGAGGAAGGCATCGCACAGCTTTGTGAGGATTACGGACTCGGCGTCATCAGCTATTTCTCCCTCGCCTCCGGTTTTCTCACCGGGAAATACAGAAGCGAAGAGGATTTGAGCAAAAGCGCGCGCGGAAGGATGGTGAAAAAGTATCTTAACGACCGGGGCAGGCGCATTTTGGAGGCTCTGGATGAGACGGCTGAAAAACACAATACAACGCAAGCCGCGGTTTCTCTCGCCTGGCTGATAGCGAAGCCGGTTATAACCGCTCCCATTGCCAGCGCCACCAAGGTAGAGCATTTGCAAACTTTCACCGAAGCCGTGAGGGTTAAGTTGAGCGTAGAAGATATGGAGGGGCTGGACCGGGCTTCGGCATATTGATTTGCAGAAATGTAAATACAGGCAGGGGAGCTGACTTCCACGGCTCAATAATAAGTTGGTATCTGCAATTTGCCGGCCATTACCGCCTCCTGTTTAAAATTGCTTCTATACGAACAAGAACTGTCACAATTCGACTTCTTGCATATTCCCGACGCTACAGAGCCATGTATCACAAGCGGGTGACTTGTATGTTTCATCCCTTACGATCAGCGGCCAGAATTTTTCAATGAAACTTTGAATAGCCTCCGATTCACGGAGCTTCATTAAAGATTCGTGATCGTCGAAAACCGTGATATGAAAGTGATGAAGAGGGTCGTCACGGTCCTGAATCCAGAGCGACAATTGAACCGAGGGTTCATTGGCCCTCATGTATTCCACCAGCTCAAGCGCCGCAGCTTTGCCTTCGTCTATATTCGCGTCGCCTTTAAACCACCACTCGTTCACAACTGTTACACTCATAACTCACCCCCGTTAATTTTTAAGGACTTCTTTCCATACTTTCTATCATATCATTCGATTACTGTCAACTATATGGTTGACTATTATTGCAGATAAATGTAAATTATATTGTATGATCGATACTCAAACGCGGGATTTAGAAGAGGTGTTTCACGCCTTAGCGTCCGATACGAGGAGGAAGATACTGACGCAACTGGCTAACAGGGAACTCACCGTTCAAAGCCTCGCGGACAGAAACGATATTTCGAAGCAGGCAGTCTCGAAGCAGTTAAAAATTCTCTCTAAATCGGGGCTTATCAAAGAGAGAAGGTCGGGCCGTGAGAAATACTGCCGTTTTGACCCGGAGCCGCTCGGCAGCCTGAGACGATATCTGGACGAATTGGAGAATTTCTGGGACGAAAAATTAAATAATCTAAAGAACCATATTGAGGGCGAGCTATGAATCCGATCAGGAAAGAAATAATAGTAAACGCGTCTATAGAAAAAGTGTGGGATTTCATTACGGATTCGGAAAAGTTAGCCAAGTGGCTCATGCCGAATGATTTCGAGCTTAAGCCGAATAAAAAATTTACGTTCACATGTGAGGGGCATGACTGCGGCGTCGATACTATACGCTGTGAAATCAGAGAAATTATCCCTTACGAAAAGCTGGTTTATACATGGAACACGGATCAATTCGAGATCGAAACCCTTGTAACGATTGAAATCCAGAAGCTGGGGGAGAAAACAAAAGTCACGTTAATTCACTCGGGCTGGGATAAGCTGGGGCCGGAAGAGAGAATCATCAGGGACGAGTACGACGGCGGCTGGGAAGGATTTATTATGGATGAACTAAAAGCCGCGTTAGAAACTTAGATGAGAGCAACAGTGCAGGTTGGTTATTGAGACTCAAAGCCTCTGCCGTCGAATACTACGAGGGTTTCAATTATTTTCCTGTCGTTGATTTTAAACAGCTGGGCGATTGTGATAACCTCGCCCGGTTTTATATATTCGTAGAATATAGATACTGAGCCCCTTCCTTCCGTCACACTTAAAATCCGGTAGCTGCATTTCTCAGCGGGGCTATTTTTCAGGCTTTCCATATAGTCAGAGCTGGAATCATAACTGTAGAGAGTGCCCCTGAATTTGAGATCAGGCGCGAGTATATCCGAAAGCCCTTCCAGGTCCCGGGCGCAAAAGCCCTCTATATATTTCACGGCCACTTCACGGTTGGTAAGCATTTATATCTTTATCCATATTCCGGGAATCATTTTTCTGTACGTAATAAGCAGCAGACTGTTCTGGATCGTTATCATACCTTATGAAATCGCGGGATTAGTATAGAACTCCGTGTTTTCATATTATAAATAATTTCAGGGGAAACAACACTAACGGCGGATATACCGGAACGATCCGCTTATTTTGACGGGTTCAAGAATTTTTAATGAAGGAACCGATAATTTCTGCTGAGGCGTGTACACTGACCGTAAAGGCAAAGAAAAGTCCGAAGTCTCTCGTAGCCATCATGCTCGTAGCGAAGAGCCCAGGCACACTGGTCTGAAGGTGCGCGTCTAGTACCGGATATCCCTCCTGAATACGCAGTCTTTCGAGGACGTTACCAGCTTTCAGAAAAGGTACGTTTTCAATATTCACCTTATATCCCGTGGCGAGGATAACGTGGTCAACCGCAATCCTGTCCCCGCTGTCGAATTCAACTTCGAGCTCACCATCCGGCAATTTCTCACACGCTTTGATCTCGGACTCGGGCCAAATCTTAACGGATTCAACATCGACCCTTTTCTTAAGCCATGGCTCAAGCTTAAGCCTGCCTTCTGTCCAGAATCTTTTGTCCAGGGCCTGTCTCTTATGGGCAGGCATGTTGATGTGTCCTTCGGGATCCGCGGTCATAGCATCCAAATGGGTATATACCCAGTTCCATTCCGACCGGGTAAAGTCCGGCGTTTCGTGGCGGTGGGACACGTGTACCTCGGAAGCCCCGTTTTCATTCACAAGCGCGGCCCACTCATAAGCGCTCTGCCGCCCCCCTATGACCAGGCACCTCTTGCCTCTGAGATAATCGAATTCCACCAAGTCACACGTATGCGTATATCTGTCATCAGGGATGATTTCAGTAAGCTCAGGCGGCAGGTTACGGAAATTCTTAAAACCTACCGCAAGCAATACGTTCTTCGCTGTTAGAGTATTGCCGTTATCGAGCGTCGCGCTGAACCTTTGTTTTTCATCGTCCAGGCTGTCGAGGCGCTTAACCATTGTGTTCAAAATATCGGCGTTTATGCGTTCTTGAAACCACTCTGCATAACCCAGGTAGAAATCAAGCGAGAGCGGCTCCACGTCTTTACGTTCCAGGTTACGAGCTTCCAGATACTTATCGATGGTGTGCACCCCCTGGGGGTCGAGGTGCCATTCACAGCCTGAGCGCAGGTACATACCCTCGGGCATATTCTCCTTCCAGAAGCTCATTGGCTTTCCCACGACAAGATAGTCGATACCGTGGTGCTCACCATAGGATGCCATTGACAGCCCAAAAGGTCCCGCTCCTATTATAAGCAAATCTACATGTTTTGTGTTGAGCCTAACCACCATTTGAGGCACTAGCCTTAACAAAAATTGATAGTCCCGACACATTATAACAAAACCGCCTGAACAATGCATCAAGCCGGTTCATCTGACCGATGTATGGTATTATTTCGTAATCTTTTATAGCGAGGTAACGATAAATGCGCCCTGACGGAAGGGAGTGGGATGAGCTGAGACCTGTAAAAATAACGAGAGGCATAATGAAATACGCCGAGGGTTCGGCCCTTATAGAAGCGGGGGAGACCAGGGTTCTGTGCACGGCTACACTTGAGGACAGAGTCCCGCCGTTTCTCCGCGATACGGGCCATGGGTGGGTGACGGCGGAATACTCGATGCTGCCCCGCTCGACGAAGGAAAGGATTACGCGGGAGAGCGTGAGGGGGCGGATCGGCGGGAGATCGCACGAGATTCAGAGAATTATAGGGCGCTCTCTCAGGTCGATCATAGATCTCGATAAGCTGGGGGAGAGGTCGGTTACGGTGGATTGCGATGTCATACAGGCGGATGGCGGCACGAGGACCGCGTCTATAACCGGGGCGTTTGTCGCTCTCACGGACGCTGTGATGAATATGATAAAACAGGGGATCATCAGGGAAAACCCCATTCTGGACTTCCTGGCTGCGGTCAGCGTGGGAATAGTGGACGGCAAGCTCGCGCTCGACCTGAATTATGAGGAAGATTCGAGGGCGGATGTGGATATGAACGTCGTTATGACGGGCTCCGGGCTTCTGGTGGAGGTACAGGGCACGGCGGAGGGAAAACCCTTCAGTAAAAACAGGCTCAACTGGCTCGTGAAACTGGGCGAGAAGGGAATTATGAATTTAATCGAGAAGCAGAAAGAGGTTCTGGCGGAATAACCTTTGTAACCTCCAACGGATATGATAAAAGAAGTTGTGCTCGCAACGCGTAACAGTGGAAAAGTCAGGGAATTCTCAGGGCTACTCCAGGGGATTTTCGCCAAAGTCATTTCACTCAGCGATCTGGATTCTCCTCCCGAGGTGACAGAGGACGGCGCGACCTTCCGGGAAAACGCCCTTAAAAAGGCGCGGGCTATCGCGCAGTTCTCGGGAAGAGCCGCGCTTGCGGATGATTCGGGGCTGGAAGTGGACGCGCTGGGCGGAGAGCCGGGGGTGTATTCGGCGAGATACGCGGGTGAAAACGCTTCCGACGAGGACAATATACTTAAGCTCCTTCGCGAGTTAAACGGCATCGACGACAGGAAAGCCAGGTTTGTCTGCTGCCTCGCTCTGGTCACCCCGGAAGGCGGGGAAACGGTTGTCGAAGGCACCTGCGAGGGCGTCATTCTAACCGAGCCCAGGGGAGAGGGCGGTTTCGGTTACGACCCTGTCTTTTTTCTTCCGGAGTACGGTAAAGCAATGGCCGAGATTCCTCCCGGGCTGAAGAATGAGATCAGCCACAGGGCGCGGGCGGCTCAGTTGTTAATAAATAATCTCCGCAGTAAAACCCTTTAGTCCGCTCCTCGCCGCAGATCTTGCAGGCTTCGAATTAGGTCACA
Organism: Deltaproteobacteria bacterium; assembly: GCA_040223695.1. Lineage (NCBI taxonomy): Bacteria > Pseudomonadati > Myxococcota > Myxococcia > Deltaproteobacteria bacterium. The sequence goes on along the minus strand of JAVKFU010000015.1, from coordinate 455,520 downwards.
CAAGATTTATTATTATTAATTTTTTATTATTTCAGTATTGCAAGATTCTGCTCTTTGGAATATATTAGTAAAGACCTGAACGGTCCCCCCGAATAATTCGATCTTTTTCACTGAGGGAATTGCTAATTGAAGACTAAGTTTATATTCATAACAGGTGGTGTTATGTCGTCCCTGGGGAAGGGTCTCGCCGCCGCGTCGATTGGCACGCTCCTTGAAAGCAGGGGACTTCAGGTAACCCTTCAGAAGCTCGACCCCTACATTAACGTTGATCCCGGCACTATGAATCCATTCCAGCACGGAGAGGTCTATGTAACGGACGACGGCGCCGAAACCGACCTCGACCTCGGACACTACCAGCGGTTCACGAACGCGAGGCTCTCTAAAAAGAATAATTTTACTACCGGCAAGGTTTACGATTCGGTGATAACAAAGGAAAGGGAAGGGCAGTATCTGGGCAAAACCGTGCAGGTGATACCCCATATAACGGACGAGATTAAAGAGCGTGTATTGGCTGTGGCCGAGGACAACGACGTCGTAATAGTCGAGATAGGCGGAACGGTGGGCGACATCGAGAGCCTCCCGTTTCTGGAAGCGGTCAGACAGTTGAGGACCGAGCTCGGAAGGGAGAACACGTTATTCATCCATCTCACTTATGTTCCGTACCTGGCCGCGGCCGGGGAGCTTAAATCGAAACCCACACAGCACAGCGTAAAGGATTTGCTCCAGATAGGTATCCAGCCGGATATTCTTCTCTGCAGGACGGACAGGTTCCTTCCCCGGGATATAAAAGACAAGGTTGCTCTCTTCTGTAATGTAAAAAAAGAAGCCGTTATCACAGCCGTGGACGTGGATTCGATCTATGAGGTGCCGATTAACTTTTACCGTGAAAAACTCGACGAAACAATTATCGAGTACCTGAAGATGTGGACCAGAAAACCCGATATTTCCGCCTGGGAGGAAATCGCGTATAAATTCGCCCACCCCGCGACTGAAGTCACAATAGGGGTGGTTGGGAAATACGTGAGCCTGAAAGATTCCTACAAGAGCCTTCACGAGGCGCTCGCGCACGGAGGAATGGCGAACGCTTCCCATGTTGAAATTAAGTACGTGGACTCGGAGGACATAGAAGCCGAGGGAGTGGAGTCACTACTGAGCGACGTCCACGGGGTGCTTGTGCCGGGAGGATTCGGGAAACGGGGATTCGAGGGCAAGGTTCAGGCGGTCAGATTCGCCAGGGAAAACAAGGTGCCCTTTTTCGGTATCTGTCTCGGTATGCAGATGGCGGTAGTCGAGTTCTCGAGAAACGTCTGCGGAATAAAGTACGCCCATTCGAGGGAGTGCGGCGAAGATGTGGAAAACGCGGTGATTGATCTTATGGAAGATCAAAGAGACGTAAGCGACCTCGGAGGAACGATGAGACTTGGAGCCTATCCGTGCAAGCTCATAAAAGACACACTCGCGTACGCCGCGTATAAAGTGGAGAAAATTTCCGAGCGCCACAGGCACAGATACGAAGTGAGTAATTCCTACCGCGATACTCTGACAGAGCACGGCCTTACGCTTAGCGGCGTATCGCCTGACAATAGGCTCGTCGAGATTATAGAGCTTTCAAACCACCCCTGGTTCCTGGGCTGTCAGTTCCATCCGGAGTTCAAATCGACCCCCCGCAATCCTCACCCCCTTTTCAGAGACTTCATAAAAGTGGCGATGGAGTACAAATCCTCCCTTTCCGCCTCATGAAACCCGGGTACATTTTTGTCGCAGTATTCCTCTATATGGTTCTGTCAGCAGTCCCCTCTTTTGCCGACGTGCCGGATTCGCAAAAGCCCGAGGTAGAGCATCTTCTCACGTTCGTCAGGAATACGGACTGTAAATTCGAGAGGAACGGCACTATGTATGACGGCGGGAGGGCTTACAGCCATATTAATAAGAAGTATGGTTATTTCAGGGATGAGATTACGTCAACAGAAACCTTTATTGAATATTCGGCCACAAAGAGCACTATGAGCGGGAAATTTTACTTCGTTCATTGCGCTGACTCAGAGCCGGTTAAGTCGGGAGACTGGCTCCTTCGGGAGCTGATAAATTTTAGAGGGCAAAGTAAATCGAACCGGTGAGATAACCGTGCGGTTGAACCACCGATGGCGCGCGCAATAAATATCGCCAGACCGGAATATGATAATTTACGATGAAAATTATGCCCTTTCTGCTATAATATAGCGCTTCATTTTGTAAAACACTCACGCCGGAATTAGAATAGATAGTTCATGACTGTATCGAAGCTTCCTTCTCAAAACGAATTAATCCTCTTCAGAAAACGTAAGGAGCCCTCTTTAGGGATATTCGCGGGCGCTGTAAACGATAAGGTGTCCGTGTTTTCCGAAGAGGGGAAGGAGATAAGTATCGATCTGCAAAAAATCGCCTTCTCCAGCGGAATAAAGATAGAGGGCGAGCACACGCAGTCTGAAAAAAAACTTAAATTAAGAGAAATGAGAAGGCACCTCGAAGAAAAAAAGGACGAGGTTGATCTCGTCATAATATGGGAGTGCATTCAGGATACCGAAGACGAAATAATGTTCGAGGATATGAAAGAGCTTTATTTCGGGGATAAAGAGGTAAAGGACGACGACGCGCTCGTTTTATTCTGGGCGGTGGATAAAAACGAGGAGTATTTCAGGAGAGGCGAGTCCGGTTACGAGCCCAGGACGCGCGAGGAAGCGGAAGATATAATCCGCAAAAAAGAGGCCGAGGAAAAAAGGAAGGAGCAGCGCGAGCAGGCGCTTTACTGGGCGAAGGGGGTCATAAGCGGAACAACGCAAAAGCAATATGACGGTTTTGATCCCGCGGAGTGCATTAATATGATCAGGGAGTACATAATTCACCTCGATAAGTACAACCGCGCGGGCGAGGTTAAATCCCTCCTCTCGGAGGTCGGCGTCAGGGACGTGGAAGGGGCGGTAGAGTTCCTCATTAGAGCGGGCGGTTGGGAAGAGGACGAAGACCCTGTCCTTAAAAGATTATCTATACGCGAGGATTTCCCTGATTCGGTTGAATCCGAGACGGATAGAATTATGGATGAGCCTCTCCCCCGAGAGGGTTTTGAGGATTTGAGGGACCTCGAAATATTCTCCATAGACGACGAGAACACCGAGGATATAGACGATGCGCTGTCTGTGACCTCCACTCCGGAGGGACTGCTTGTCGGGATTCATATAGCAAACGTAGCGGCGTTCGTCCCCAAGTGGAGCGACACGGATGAAGAGGCGGCGAGGCGCGGAGAGACTATCTATCTGCCCGAAAAGCGCATTCATATGTTCCCGCCGCGGCTGATAACCGGGAAGCTGAGCCTCACTCAGAAAACACAAAGGGCTTCACTTTCCCTTCTTATTCTGTTCGACGAGGAGCTAAACATCAAAAGCCACCGCTTTACGAACTCTATTATACGGGTACGCGGAAACCTGAGCTATCCGGAGGGTACGGATTACTTCCTGAGTGACCCGGAGGGTATCAAATTAAGAGAGATAGCGCTTGAGCTGAGGCGGCGAAGACTCGAAGCGGGCGCTCTTATAGTGCAGCTTCCACAGTTAAAAATAGGAATCACGGAAGACGGAGAGATAACGGTTTGGAAGAACTATATGAACTCCGAAGCCCATGTTGTGGTTGCGGAAATGATGATACTCATGAACCGAATGGCGGGAAATTACCTCAGAGAAAGAGAGATACCGGGGATTTACCGCTCTCAGCCGGAGGCAGTGTCCGAAGAGGCCCGGTCTTACGACGCAACGGACCCGCTTTATCCGGTGCGCATAGTAAGGTTCATGCGCGCTCCGAGAGTCGGGCTTAATCCCGAACCCCATAAATCACTCGGTCTCGACGTCTATACACAGGCAACTTCGCCTATAAGAAGATACACGGACCTGATCATCCAGAGACAAATCGTGTCTGACCTTCTTTATGGCGATACGGCCTATACCGAGGACGAGCTCGAGAACCTCTATCCCAGAGTAGAGATAGGTGTAAGGGACAAGAAAACGGTTCAGAGACAGAGGGAGAAATACTGGCTTTATAAATATCTTAAAACCCTTGAGGGCGGTGTAATCGAGGGGATCATCAGCTCCGTACCCGACACGAGAGCGAGCGTGTATCTGCCGGACTATCTTTTCGAAACTACCGTAAACCCCGGCTCGGACGCGGCGCTGGAAGAAGGAAAGAGTGTAAAGCTTCTTGTGCAGAAGGTTGACCCGCTCAGGAGAACCCTGAGACTGGCGGTGGTGCCGAGTTAAAGGAGTGAATTTTATGACTCATCGTTTGCCGCCTTATCCTTGTTTTTGAGAGCCTCGAGCATCTCCTCCACGCTTGTGTACTTCAGGCGTGGGCGTCCGAGCGATTTTCCCCTCTCTACCTCAAGCTCGTTAAGCCTGAGCCAGTCCTCGTAGGTTATATATTCGGGCTGGACCTTTCTTATCATCTCCTCTATCCTGTCCGGCTTATGTTTTACAGGGTCATTTATTTTCCCGTCCCTTACATCCTCCATAATACACTGCACGGTCTCGCCCGAATCCTGTTTGTTGGTTCCTATTACCCCGGTCGGTCCCCTCTTTATCCACCCCGTGGCATAGAGACCCTGTATATGCTCACCCGTCTCAACGTCTGTTACCCGTCCTTTTTCGTTATTTATGACACCCCACTTTTCGTGAAAGGGAACGTCCGGAAGGGGAACACCCTGATAACCTACCGAACGGAATACCAGACCCGCTTCAAGCTCCTCAAAAGTATCGGTGGGCCTTGAGCGCATGCTCCCGTCTTCCGCTTGATAGAGCTCGTTCCTTACAATTTTAAGGGCGGCAACATTTCCGTCCTCGTCCCCGACTATTTCCACGGGTGAGACCAGAAACCTTATATGAAGCCTCCTGGCTTTCGGGTTGCTTTTACGCTCGGAGTAAGACTTCAGTATCTCCATCTTCTTTATCGCCGACAGATCCTTATTCGCCTCAAGCGCCTCCAGCGTGGATTCGTCAACCACTATCTCTTCGGAATACGTCAGGGCATGGGCGTCCGCAAGCTTGCCCAGCTCCCTGATTTCCGGATTTGTAAAAGCGGCCTGAAGCGGTCCTCTCCGCCCGAGCATGTACACGTCCCTTACCCGGCTCTTTTCAAGCGCTTCGAGCGCGTAGTCCGCAATATCCGTTTCCGTAAGCTCCTCCTTGGAGCGGCAGAGTATCCTCGCCACATCTACCGCGACATTTCCGACCCCTATTATCGCCACGCTTTCCTTCGAGAGGTCGAAACTCAGGTGCCGGTAATCGGGATGTCCGTTATACCAGGCTACGAATTCGGTAGCGGTGTGGCTTCCCGTAAGCTCCTCGCCCGGTATATTCAGCCTTCTGTCCGTCTGAGCGCCTGTGGCGAACACAATGATGTGGTAATGTTCCTTGAGGTCTTTGAGCTTAATGTGCTTGCCGTACTCAACGTTACCGAAAAAGCGGAATTTCGGATGAGACGCTATTTTATCGTACACCCTGGTAACCGATTTGATTTTCTGGTGATCGGGCGCAACGCCCGAGCGAACGAGTCCGTGAGGGGTTGGGAGCCTGTCGAACACGTCTATTTCGCAGTCGAATTCACTCTGTTTGAATAGATGCTCGGCGGCGTAAAAACCCGCCGGACCGGAGCCGATTATAGCTATTCGTATAATTCTGTTTTCTTCCAAACTTTGTTCCATTATGAATATCCTTTTAAATTTTTGCGTTCTGCTCCGTTCTGAAACCTCTATGACCGGATATATTGACTAAGCGTTAAGCGTGCTTATCTTTTTCATGAAGTATGCACGGGGTTTATTACCGAGTATTATAAATTAAGCAATAAATATACCAAATGCTGACTTTGTATGTACATATTGCAGCTAAGTCATTGTCGTTACATGATCGAATCCCGATATTGACGTGTCGGTGATAGAGCGGATTCAAATTGATTGTTAATAAATATACATTAGAGCCTGAGAATGTATAAATAATAATCACTAAGCGGTCGCAATCAACCGGGGACTTTATCCTGATATGACCACAAAAAAAACAATCGAGAGAGCGGATTTTCATCTGAAAATCGTCCAGGAAATAAGTGATCTCGTCAATAAGTCGACAGGCCTCAATACTATTTTAAAAAGGGTCGTCAATAAAATAGCAAGCTCTCTTCACTTCGATGTGGTCTCGGTGTACCTATGGGACGGCGAAAAAAATGTTTTAACGCTCAAGGCGACGAAGGGGCTTACCGTCGATCCCGCAAGACACCCCATTGCGCTAAGTCCTGACGAAGGTCTTACGGGACTCGTATTCGAGACATCCAGGCCCGTCACAGTTATGCCTGCCTCGGAGCATCCTCGCTACAGGTACTTTCCAGAGATAGGGGAGGAGGAGTACGAGAGTTATATCGGTATGCCCATACTGCTTCAGAACAAGTGCATCGGCGTTCTCGTCGGCCAGACCAAGGACAGGAGACTTATAAATCCGGCGGAAGAAACCCTGTTTCAGATTATAGCGTCGAGACTGGCGGGTCTGCTCGAGGTAGCGGACAGGCTTGAGAGGCTCAAAACCCCGTCCATAGTCAAGCATGAAACCAGGACCTATCAGGGAAAAGGGGTGTCAACAGGAGTCGCTATCGGCAACGTCTATATCTTCCGGGGCCTGTTTCGTCAGATAAACGCCGACGATCTGCTCCCGGCCAGCCCCAAGATAGAAAAAGAGAGACTCGGCAAAGCGCTCAAAAACGTGGAAGACGACCTTAGCCAGCTTATCGAGACGCTCGGCACGGAAGCCATGTTATCAAAGGCGGAGATAGACATATTCAGGGCGCACCTGTTGATACTCCAAGGCTCCACTTTCAAGAGCACGATAGAGAAAAAACTCAAGGAGGAGAATATACCCGCCGAGCTTGCCGTGATTGAGGGAATTGAGTCAATCGCGCAGCAGTTCGATAACCTGACCGACCGTTATCTCAGGGAAAAGGCGGATGATTTCAGAGATATCGGGGAAAGAATACTTCAAGAGCTGATGAAATTAAAAAAGGGCCGCGGCGTACAGTCGGAACCTACGGAAGGCTCTGTACTCGTAGCTTACGATATCGGTCCGTCCTTCATATCCATGCTTTTCAGAAACAAGGTATCCGCGGTGATAATCGAAAGGGGAGGCGAAACATCTCATGCCGTGATTATAGCCAAATCACTGGGAATACCGGCGGTTGCCGGAGTCGATAAAATTACAAGCCATTTGAAACCCGGGGAAAAGGTAATCGTTGACGGCAAGACGGGATTTATATTCTCAAATCCCGATGAAAGCCTCATTGCAGAATACGAGAATACGTACAGCAGGTTCGCGAAGATCAGGCAGGATATAGAGGAGGCGGCCAGGGACGGTAACGACGAAAACGGACTTTCGGTAAAAATCTCCGCAAATATCGGTTTTCCCGTAGATATACAGATGGCGAAGCAGTACGGTGTAAAGAACGTAGGGCTGTTCCGAACCGAATTCGCTTTCAGCCAGTACGCCAAATGGCCCGGAGTAAGGGAGCAGATAAGGATGTATAAGGATCTGGCGAAGGATTTCGAGGGATATGTTACGGTAAGGACCCTTGATATAGGAGCCGACAAGCTGCTTCCGTATTTCGACTTTCCGAGAGAGGACAATCCGCTCCTGGGTTTGAGAGCGATAAGATTTTCGATGGAGTACCTAGAACTATTCAGAGACCAGGTGAGATCTGTGCTGCTGGCGCAGAAAAAGGGACACAGGTTCAGAATACTGCTGCCCATGATAACGAACCTGTGGGAAGTGGAGACGGCAAGGGAAATGATCGAGCAGAGCGCGAAGCAAATCGGTATTAACCGTGAGGATATGCCCCCGCTCGGTATTATGATGGAGGTGCCGGCTATCCTTTACCAGCTCGACGATTTCAAGGATATAATAGATTTTATATCAGTCGGAACGAACGATCTTATCCAGTACCTTCTCGCGGTCGACAGAAACTCGAACGTAGTGGGACACCTTTACTCGGGCTTCCACCCCGCTGTTATCCGAGTGCTCGACGACATATATTATAAAACCCGCTACTCAGGAATGGATGTATCTGTTTGCGGGGAGCTTGCCGGTACGGCGTCCGGGGCGCTCGGCCTGATTGCGCTCGGGTACAGGCAGCTGAGCGTGTCGCCTTCTCATGTGCCGTACATAAGACATTTATGCAGGAAAATTGACAAACATACGCTCAGCGCCGTTAGGCGAGACATCCTGACATTCAGAAAAAAGAACGAAATAGAGAGATATTTGATAGAGGTGCTTGAATCCGTGGATCCCGCTCTGATAGAGATAGAGTAGAAAAAGCCCGTTAGTGGAATACTTTTATTTTTCACGCACTAGTGTATTTTTAAGACCCTGCCGATGAGATTTAAAAAAATCCACATAATTCTATTCCTGTTGACTGTAGGTACGACGTTTATTACGGGGCTCTCTTTCGGGGGAACTATAGTAAGCGCCGTCTCTTTTTCCGCGTCCCTCCTTTTCATATTAGGAGCCCATGAAATGGGGCACTATATGTACGGGAGAAAGTACGGAGTTCAAATCACGCCGCCCTATTTCATTCCCGCGCCGCCGTTTATCTCTCCCATAGGCACTTTCGGGGCTTTCATCAAGATAAAGTCTCCGATCTCAAGCAAAAAAGCTCTGTTCGATATAGGAATCGCCGGACCGCTGGCGGGCATCGCGGCCAGTATCCCCGTCCTTATACTGGGTATTAAACTCTCCAGTGTAGTGGATCTGAGCGGGGAGGGAGGAGAGGGGTTGTTACTCGGTTCTCCGCTTATATTTACATTTTTCTCGGATATGCTTTTCGGGAAGCTCCCCGAGGGCAAGGATTTGTTCCTTCACCCTGTCGCGTTTGCGGGCTGGGTCGGTTTATTCGTTACCGCTCTTAACCTGATACCGTCCGGACAGCTGGACGGAGGCCATATAGTCTATGCGCTTTTTTCCAGGAAATACCACCGAATAATCTCTATATCCATGATCACGTTATTAGTAGTATTCGGGATTGGAACCGAGCCGCTGATAATACTCGCGGACAGATATGCCGGAAGCGGTGCCCCGTCATTCATGAGCCAGGTTCCTGCGTTTGAAGGCTGGCCCGGCTGGATTCTCTGGGCGGTTCTCCTAACACTGATGGGAACCAAACACCCGCCTACAATACATGAAGAGGCTGAACTCGGCGGCAGAAGAAGGCTGCTGGGGTTCATTTCACTTTTGATATTTGTCGGATGCATCACACCCGTGCCGATCAAATTGGCATAGCCTTTCCGGTTTACGATAGGGGGCTCCGCGCCTGTCAACGATTTTTTCATTAACCGGGAAACAAAGCCTTATCCGGGGTTACCCGAAATTTTTTGTTAATATTGAAAAATTTTCGTGTTAAGGTAAATTTACTTGTTCGCAGACGCTTCGCAGTTCGAGCAAAACTCCGTTAAAATTGAATTGACAATAAGGCAAATTTAAAACAATTTGTGTGAAACAACAGCGTACAAGGAGGAATTGAAGTGGCAAAGGATACATTAAGCATTACTGACAACAGGACTGGGAAGTCTTACGAAGTTCCGATAGAAAACGATACGATCAAGGCTATGGATCTGCGTCAGATTAAGGTTAAGGATGACGATTTCGGGATGATGAGCTATGACCCGGCCATGAGTAACACCGCCGCGTGTACGAGCCGCGTCACGTACATAGACGGAGATAACGGCGTTCTCATGTACAGGGGCTATCCTATCGAAGAGCTTGCCGAGAAGAGCAATTACCTTGAAGTGGCTTATCTGCTTCTATTCGGAGAGCTGCCTACGAAATCACAATACGACGAGTGGATGTACAACATACTGCACCATACGATCATACACGAAAATATAAAGAAATTTATGGACGGGTTCCGCTACGACGCCCACCCGATGGGTATGCTGCTCGGAACCGTGGGCGCTCTTTCGACTTTTTATCCGGAAGCCAAGGATATTTTCAACGAGGAAGTTCGCGACATTCAGGTTCACAGATTAATAGCGAAGATGCCTACCATGGCGGCGTTCGCGTACCGTCACACAAAGGGGATGCCCTACGCGTATCCCGATAATGATCTGAGCTACGCGGGGAACTTCCTCAATATGCTCTTTAAAATGACCGAGCTCAAGTACAAGCCGGACCCTGTAATTGAAAGGGCCGTTGATGTATTGTTCATACTCCATGCCGACCACGAGCAGAACTGCAGCGCAAGCGCCATGCGTAACGTAGGGAGCTCGCATCCCGACCCGTATTCTGCGACCGCAGCAGCTATCGCTGCGCTTTACGGGCCGCTTCACGGCGGAGCCAACGAGGGCGTTTTACAGATGCTCAGGGAGATAGGCTCGGTCGATAGAATCCCCGAATATATAAAGAGGGCGAAAGCCGGTGAATTCAGGCTTATGGGATTCGGTCACCGTGTCTATAAATCCTACGATCCGAGGGCCAAGATAATAAAAGAAGTCGCATACGACGTTTTCGAGGTCAAGGGCAAGAACCCGCTCCTGGACATCGCTCTGGAGCTCGAGAGAATCGCGCTTGAGGACGATTATTTCGTGCAGCGGAAACTGTATCCGAACGTGGATTTCTATTCAGGCCTGATTTATCAGAGCATGGGAATACCGGTTGAGATGTTTACAGTTCTGTTCGCGATAGCGCGTACTTCCGGGTGGCTCGCTCAGTGGATAGAGCTTCTGAACGACCCTGAAAGAAGGATCGCGCGCCCGAGGCAGGTTTACCTGGGTGAGATGAACCGGGAATACGTGCCGATGGTGGAAAGAGGCAAGAAAAAGAAGAAAAAGTAAGCGGTCAAAACGCGCGGAACGGGTGGACCTTCTTTTGAAGGCCCCCTACGTGCTGGAGAAGTGCTTGCCCACCAGATTGTTATAATAGAAATTAATCAAATGTTCGAGGGAGGCGATGTAGATATTAATCGCTTCCCTTGTCCCTTCCGTACTTTTCAGATAATCATCCATATTTCTATCCTTATCCAGATTTCCTCTTATCTTCTCAAGCCCGCTTAAAAAGGAATCGGTGATTTCCTCGCTGTCGTCCCTGATTATGGCCTCTATGAGAGCCTTGTCCTGAAGGTCGTATTTCTTTCCGCGTATAGCCAGTCTCAGCTCTTCCCTCGTCCTTTCGTTCTTTAGCTGGGGAAAGCAGTCCGAGGCGGATTCGAATAATGCGACGAGCTCTTCCAGATACATGTCATTCTCCAATATACCAGATTAACCGTTTCTCTTTCACAAACTGCTGACCGGGAATCAATTTAGAATTTCATTCCCCGACCCTTTAGCAGTTTGCTTCCTCATTTCTTTATTTATCTGCCTGAGAATTTTTAGCGCGTATCTCCTGTTCAGATACCAGTCGGGATAAAAACTCGGCTCTTTATCATTTATTAGTTCGAGCAGAACTTTTTTCGTCTCATCGTACTTCTTTTGTTTGTAGAGATTCATCGCAAGGTAAATCCTTGCTGATGAGAGGTGAGGGTTTACTGAAAGCGCCCTCCTCAGATACACCTCTGAAATATACAGGTCTCCTCCGAGAATTCCCGGAAGATAATAGTAAAGCGCCCCGTTCATCGCCAGTCCCTCTGGGTGGCCGGGATCGAGTTCGAGTATCATGTCGAGCTCCCTTCTGACCTCCGGAAGCATGAAAAGAGAATTGAATAATCCCTTCGCGTCCCCGAGAGACGCCAGATTGGCGACGTAGAAGAAATGGGCGTCCGCGTTCTCGGGCTCTATCTCCAGAGCTTTTTCCGCCGTGTTCTTCCCTTCCTCGAAGGCGCGTATGAGCTCCTCCCTGCTTTGGGTCATGACGTAGCCCTGAGTGAGCCATAAGCGGGAGAGAAAAAGAAGGGCTTCAACATTTCGGGGGTCTTTTCTTAGAATCCCCTCCGTCATATCGATAGACTTTTTTATCTTATGAGGGTCTTTATGGTAGCCGGATAGAACCTCCCAAGCCTCATCAAGACCGGCTGCCTCCCCGGCTGCCTGATGTTTCACGCTCTCCGAAAAGGATTCCGCGGAATGGAAGGATATCAAAAGCGCCACGATTATTATTAACCCGGGATTAAACTTAATCGCCATTACAGGAAAAGTTTATCCTAACAGTTACTTCTTCCCAAAATTCTTAATATTCTCTATAACGGAAAAAACGAGGTTGATAGTATGCCGAATATCCGATTTATAGGCTAGGTTACTCGGGCTGTGAAGGTATCTTACGGGAACGGAAACCGCTGCGGCGCGGCTGCCCTTGCCCGTTACCTGCATGGCGGTGGCGTTTGTGCTTCCCGCTTTCTTTACGGTCACCTGATAGGGTATACTTTTACTCTTGGCGGTGTCCATAATGAACTGGCTGAAAGGCCTGTGAGCGACCAGGAATCTGTCCGAGAGCCTGATTTCAGGGCCCTTTTCCGTGTTAGCGAGAGTTTTATAGTCCGGAATGCCCGGGACGTCCATCGCGACAGTGCCCTCAAGGGCGATCGCAAAATCGGGCTCGTACACGGGAACTATTACCCTCGCTCCTCTGAGGCCAACCTCCTCCTGAACTGTAGCTGTGAGATAGAGGTCGCAGCCGAGTTTAGGTTTTTTCCTGATAGCTTCAATCATAACAAAAAGCGCGACCCTGTCGTCAAGGGCTTTGGATAGCACCGCGTCCTCGGTCTCCTCGAACGGATAACAAAACGAGGCTACATCCCCGACCTTTACAAGCCCCTTTACCTTATCCGCCGATAACCCCAGGTCAACGACGCAGTCCTCCACTTCGGGAACTTCCTTGTTGTTGGTGTCGCGGCTTATGTGGGGCGGTATGGCGGCGACGATTCCCGTAAGCGGCCTCTTGCCCCAAACGGTAATCCTCTGCGCGTAGAAAACCCTCGGGTCTATTCCGCCGAGCGGCGTTACGCGCAAAAATCCCTTCTCGTCTATATGATTGACCATAAACCCAACTTCGTCCGTGTGGGCGTCTACGACGAGCCTGGGCCCTTTGCCGGGGATGTGCGCTATTATGTTGCCTAGAGCATCCTCAGTAATTTCGTCCGTGAACTCGGAGAATGTTTTCGATATGATTTTCTTGACCGGCTCTTCCGAGCCCGGAAGACCGGGGGCTTCGCAGAGCGATTTTAGAAGTTCCATATCCATAGCGGGAATTGATTATAACCAACGTTTGAATGAAGTCCAGTTTGAGCGCGGAGCTACTGCCGGAGTTTTATGGTACGTGGTTTTCTATAGCCCCCAGCCGCCGCTCAGGTGAATATTCGTCCCGTTTACGTACCTCGCCTCTTCCGAGAGCAGGAATAAAGCCGTCCCGACGGCGTCGCCAGTAGTTCCCACATAACCCGCCGGTATTCTCTTTACCATACTTTGAAGCTCCTCTCCTGGGGCGCTTCCCGAATCTATAAAACCGGGGGAAATCGCGTTCACGGTAATACCGTGAGGGGCAAGAAGGCGGGCGAGGGAGCGGGTCAGTATCAGGACCCCGGCTTTTGCGATGTAATGGGCGGTTATCTCGGTCTGTGCGTTCATCCTGTCCGCGTTCGCCATGCCGAAGTTTATAATCCTTCCCCGGCCCCGCTCGATCATGCCTTCTGACACGGCGCGGCTCAGATAAAAGACCGGATGGAGGTTATTGTCGAACATATCGTTCCACCCCTCGACTGTTTCTTTTAAGAGATTTACACGGTGATAGGGCCCGGCGCAGTTAATGAGCGCGTCTATCCTGCCCCATTCCTTCTCTACTTTTTTTATAAGACCCTCCGCTGCCTGGGGGTCGGATACGTCGCACTTGTGATGAAGCCCTCTGCCCCCGCGCCTTTCTATTTCCCCTGCCGTGTATTCTGCGTCCTTCTCGCTGGTCCTGTAGCAAACGGCGACCGACCATCCCCTGTCAGCGAGGGCGTAGGCTATTTCCCTGCCTATGCCTCTCGCCCCCCCTGTAATTAAGGCGACTTTTCCAAGCATCTTGTTTCTCCCGTATTCGAATCTTGTGAATAAGATAATAGAATATAGCGGGAGATATTGCTAATTGGACTTTCTTCGGAAGTAGCGTGATTCTGCGATATTCCTGCAAACCCCTTCTTTTATTATTTCCTTCCCCTTAGGAGGGGGAAGGTCAGGATGGGAGGTGTCATTTCGGGCCCGTCGATAAACTCAGGATAAACTCCTTGAGAAATCTATCATTTGTTTTTGTCAGGGAGCATAAAAGGGATAAACACTAGATTTCTCAGCTTCGCTTCAAAATGACACAATATGTGCCGGGATATCCGATTGTTCTTATTCATCACAATCGTTGTTCGAAATGACATCCTTCGACTGCACACTATGTGTGCGCTCAGGATGAGCGGATTTAAAAACGAGATTCTGAAATAAATTCAGAATGACTGATATGAGACACTTTCCGACATTCCGACAGGGTATAGGGTTGGTGGTCGCGGTGAAACTCGAAATATTCAATACAGCGGAGAATTTAACCAGGAAGGGGGGGCAACCTCAAGATAAATTATAGATTGCCTCGTCACTTTGTTTTTATTAACCAGAACTCATGATATACACTTGTCTGCAATTAGCCAACGGCGTCCGGTTCCTCACTTGCTCGAAACCGTTCTCGCAATGACGAGCGATCAGTCCGACCCTTCTACAAAACCCTCGGGGGGCGGCCGTTGTTTGACGAGACCCTGCTTCCCCACTCTAAAAGCTCCTTGCTGCAGTCGTCCCGGTCTATAATAACCTCTATCAGGCAAAACCCGTCGTGAGATGAGGCGTGCTTGATGGCGTCCGCAAGCTCGCCCTCAGTCTTTACCCTCGCGGACCATCCGTTACCCTCACCGGCGTTGAATACATCGACGAGCCCGGCATAGTCCCAGTTCTTGATATTGTTATAGGGGCCGTCGTGTATCTCGACCTCTATCGTGTATCCGCCGTTGTTAATGAGAAATATAATCGGATTCAGTCCGTAGCGTATTATTGTCGAAATTTCCTGCGCGGTGAGCTGAAAAGAGCCGTCACCCACAAAAGAGACGACCCGTTTTCCCTCGGGGCTCCCTAGCGCGCAGCCGAGAGTAGCCCCTACGGACCATCCTATCGAGCCGTACTGCATCTGTATCTCGAAGCCGCACCCCGGGGGAAGATCGAGCTTCATCGTGTTAAACCATGAATCTCCCGTCTCGGCTATTACGGTCTTGTCGGCGTCCAGCATCTCCTGCACCTGCGCGAACAGCCGTCTCGTGGTAACGGGAGCGTTCTTCTTCAAGGCAGGCTCGGGCGCGAAGTCCCGGCGTACGCGGTTAAATGCCTGAAGGGAGGCGTTGTTGGGCTTTATCTTCCCGGCCAGTTGTTCGAGATATTCCCCCAGCATGACGCCGTTGTACGTGAAGCCGGGGACCTTGACGAAATTGGGCCCTGCCTGGATAAGCTTTTTTTGATCTATGAGCGCCGAAAAACCGCAAGTCGTATAATCCGTAAATCTGGGGCCCGCGAAGAGATACATATTCGCCGACTCCACTATCTCGTTCGTCCCCGTACTGCTCACCGGTCCCCAGTAGGTGCCGATATAGTTGGGGTGATCCTCGGGGACAACGCCCTTCGCGTCAGCCATGGAGGCAACGGCATAATCGGAGGCGTCCATAAGCTTCCTGAACGCGTCGACCCCGCCGTGCGTCTTGAGCCTGGCCCCGGCCACGAGAACCGGCTTGGGGACCGGGCCGAGTAATTCCACGGTCTTATTTACCGCCTCGGCCAGCACATCGGGGTCTCCTGTTCTCTCTTCGTTAAAACTCTTGTACTCAGGCGGGGGTATTTTTAAACCGGCGACGTTGCACGGTATCTCTATATATACGGGCTTACGCTCCGCGATGCAGGTCTTGATAGCCCTGTCTATCAGATAGGGCGCATCGTCCAGGTGCTTGATTATTACGGACGAGGCAGTTACGTGAGAGAAAATATCCCTCTGATAGCCGTAATGGACCTCTCCGGTCGTATGGTGGAGAAGCTGGTTCTCTACTTCAGAATTCGTATTGGGGCCGCCCGAGATTAATATCACCGGCAGGTCCTCCGCATAAGCCCCCGCAATCGCGTTAAGCGCGCTCAGACCCCCTACGGAAAAAGTGACCACCTGAGCCGCGATACCGTTGGCCCTCGCGTACCCGTCCGCGGCGTAGCCGGCGTTGAGCTCGTTACAGCAGCCTATCATTTTGAGACGCGGGTTCTTTAAGAGCTCGTCCAACAGAGCCAGGTTATAATCACCCGGCACTGCAAAGTAGTGGCGCACACCTGCTTCCTCGAGCCTAGAGGCCAGGTACGACCCGATCGACACCTGATTAGTTCCGCTCATGTTTAAATATCCTCACAATTTAGAAATAAACTTTCAAGTACTACGTTTTAGACGTTCCGTAAAGTTGGAACCGATTTTATTAACATAACATCATATACCTATTAAAGCAGATTCTCAAAACAAATAAAATATATTTGTCGGCAGTACATTCAAGATTGTATAATGGCTTCTGTATGCGGCGTATTTGCTTAAATTCACATATCATCACAGGAGAAATAAAATGGCGAAGAATTATGACGCGATAATAATAGGCACCGGGCAGGCGGGTCCCCCGCTTGCGGAGCGCTTCTCTCAGGCGGGAATGAAGGTGGCAATACTGGAGAGAAAACTCTTCGGAGGCACCTGCGTGAACACAGGCTGCATTCCCACGAAGACTCTCGTCGCAAGCGCGAGGGCCGCTCATGTCGCCAGGACCGCCTCGAAATACGGGGTAACGATAGAGGGCGAAGTTAAGACGGATATGAAGAAGGTAAAGGAGAGAAAGGACGCGGTGGCGGGAAGCTCGAACAAGGGAGTCGAGGAGTGGGTAAAGGGGATGAAGAACGTTACAGTCTATGAAGGCCACGGCCGGTTCGAATCGCCGAGGACGGTTAGCGTTAACGGGGAACTGCTGGAAGCGGATAAAATTTTTATAAACGTCGGGGGTAGGGCGCGTGTCCCCGCCATGGAGCAGGATGTCCCCTATTTTACGAATACAGGGATGATGGGAGTCGATTTTCTGCCGGAGCACCTGCTTATAATCGGAGGCAGCTATATCGGGCTTGAGTTCGGACAGATGTACAGGAGGTTCGGGAGCGAGGTCACGATAATAGAGAAGGGACCGAGACTCATAGGGCACGAGGACGAGGACGTCTCGGACGCCGTAAAGGAGATTATGGAGAAAGAAGGGATCAACATCAGGCTGGATGCCCACTGTATTAACGCCGGGAAACATCCCGAAGGCGTTGAGGTTATAGTTGACTGCGAGAGCGGGGACAGAAATGTTTCAGGGACTCACCTCCTGTGGGCGGTCGGGCGAATTCCGAATACGGGCGACCTGGGGCTTGAAAACGCCGGGGTCGAGACGGACGAAAGGGGGTACATCAAGGTGGACGACCAGTTGAGAACCAACGTCGAGGGAATATGGGCTCTCGGCGACTGTAACGGAGAGGGCGCGTTCACCCATACCTCATATAACGACTTCGAGATAGCGGCGGCGAATATTCTGGACAATGACCCGAGACGAGTTAGCGACAGGATAATGACCTATGCCCTCTTCGTAGACCCTCCCCTCGGGAGGGCGGGAATGACCGAGAGCCAGGTCAGAAAATCGGGCAGAAAAGCCCTCGTGGGAAAGAGAATGATGACCCGTGTGTCGAGGGCAGTGGAAAAGGGGGAGACGGACGGTTTCATGAAAATCGTCGTTGACGCTGATACGGACGAAATACTGGGCGCCGCAATACTGGGAGTCGAGGGCGACGAGGTGATACACTCGATACTGGACGTTATGTACGCGAAACAGCCCTACACCGTAATCAAGAGGGCTATGCATATTCACCCCACAGTGTCTGAGCTTATTCCCACAATGCTTGGGGAGTTGAAACCGCTTGAGTAGATTAAGTGTATATTGTTGTATATGCTCGACGCCCCTTATAAAGTGCTTTCTCACGGGAATATGAATCAATTATCAGTTATATTAATCTATAGAAGTAAAGATCAATAACGGAACGTTGATAAATGGACCTGGAAAAAAGAATTGAAGCCCACAGAAGGCTGCTCTCGGATATTTGCTGCCCGGAGCGCAAGGTTAATATAGACACGCTTGAAAGGGTTCTGAGGCTGGCGATGGAAATTGCACGCGAGGGAAGGGAGGGGAAGAAGATCGGGACTATGTTCGTTGTCTCCGATACCAAGGAGACTCTCCGAAATTCCCGCCCCCTTATACTGGACCCGCTTTACGGGCATCCCGACAGCAAAAAGAAGATCGATGACCCGAATATGAGGGAGACGGTGAAGGAACTGGCGCAGCTCGACGGCGCGTTCATAGTGTCCGACGAGGGAGTGGTGATTTCTGCGTGCAGGTATATCAACGCCACCACAAGGGGAATCAGTCTTCCCCTCGGGCTCGGCAGCAGGCACGTGGCGGCGGCGTCAATTACGAAAAAGACAAACGCGGTCGCGGTTGTGGTGTCCGAAAGCTCGATGGTAAGGGTATTCGATAACGGCGAGATAATTGGGGAGTTTATCCCTGAAGTCTGGATGCTGAGACAATATACCTCGGAGCTGCGGGAGTCTTTTGAAGCCAAGTCCGAAGAAGAAATCTCAGTCGTAGGTACCAGTTAACTATTCATTCCCCGGGGAAATAAATCATGATTATAACATACATAGTGGATATTCACGGCAATGCTGAACCTATCAACGAGTTGGGCGAAGTGCTTTCAAACTCGGATCTCGTAATCATCGGAGGAGACCTGACGCAATTCGGAGGCGAGAAAGACGCAGAGGAGATCATAGAATTAATAAAGACCTATAACGGGGAAATTCTGGCGGTTACCGGGAACTGTGATACGAAGGAAATAGACGATTACCTGTTCGCACGGAATATGAATCTACACGGGCAGAGCGTGAAGCTCGACGGTTTATCTGTCATAGGGGCGGGCGGGTCGCTCCCCTGTCCGACCAAGACACCCAATGAGTATTCCGAAGAGGAACTGACCGATATTCTCGAGAAATCCGTCTGGGATTCCGATACGGGCGTTCCCGTGATTCTAGTTTCACACCAGCCGCCTCTGAACACGTCCAGCGACAAACTTTCAAGCGGAGTCCACGTAGGGAGCTCAAGCGTAAGGGAATTCATCGAAAAAATACAGCCTCTCGTATGTTTTACCGGCCATATACACGAGGCGCCGGGAATTGACGAGATCGGGGCTACAAAAATAGTGAACCCGGGGCCTCTGGGTACGCGCTCGTACGCATATCTGGACGTTACGGATAAAATAAACACACTGGAGATAAGAAAATTCTGAGAACTTCATCTCTAATTAAAGGAAACCGGAGGTATTTCAATGTTGACAGTCGGTAATACATCATATATGAAGTACTGCATGATATATGTATTCTCATTGTCAATTGCTCTGTTATTTCTCGGAGGGCCGATATTGGACTCGCATGCGCAAGAGCAGAAGCTTCATCCCCTTAAAACCTACAGCGCCAAGTACAAGATCGAGGGGAACGTCGAAGGAGAGAAGATCCAGTACTCCAAGGACTGGGGAAGAACAATCTGCTGGAAAGAGGTATCCGAAATTACGATGGCCAATGTGGGGAGCATCAAAAAGAACGAAAAAATCATAACCCTTATCGATAACGGCGAGCAGTGGATATACACTATCAACCTGGACGATAATACGGGCACCAAGATGAAAAACCCCATGTTCGGAGAGATATATAAGAGCATGCAGGGCAGAGACCCTAAAGAGTTCAGCGAAGAGTTTATGACCGGGATGGGAGGCAAGGTTACAGGTGAAACGGTCGTGAACGGGGAAAAGTGTAAAGAATGGGAATTGAAGGGAGGGGCCAGGGCCTGTGTTACGGAAGACCTGATAACTGTAGAGTCTTCCGTGGATACGGCGGGCGTATCGATAAAGGAAACCGCCGTTGAGGTAAAGAGAAACGCATCCGAGCCGGGGGACATTTGTAAAATCGGCAACGCAAAAATTACAGAAACCGATATGAGAGAATTAATGAAGCAAAACCAGCCCTGATTATCGAGTGTAAAGACAGCCGGGGAGGCGTTTCAGGACACCTCCCCGGCTTATACTAACCTTATTATCGGTCGTCAGCTCTTCTTTTTAATGCCTTCAACTTCGAGAATAATCTTGACATCGTTTCCTACGACCAGCCCTCCCGCGTCAAGCGTTTTGTTCCACGTAATTCCGTAATCCTTTCTGTCTATCGTCGTCTCGGCAGTGAAAGCGGTGCGTTCGTTACCCCTCGGGTCGGTAGCGCTTCCGCCGTATTCGGCGTCGAGCTCAACCTCTTTTGTGACGCCGTTAATAGTAAGATCGCCGACAATCGTAAATTCTTTTCCCTCTCCTTTCTTCACCTCTTTACTCTTAAACGTAATGGTCGGGTTTTTCTCCACGTCGAGGAAATCGGGTGACTTCAGGTGATCGTCCCTGTCATCCTCATTAGTATCTATGCTGGAAGTCGTGATAACGGCATCAACCTTCGAATCGCCCGGGTTCTCCTCATCGAAAGCATAAGAACCCTCAAACTCGTCGAACCTTCCCGTTACCGTGCTGATGCCCATATGCTTCACCTTGAATATAACCTGCGAATGGGCGGGGTCGATTACGTACTCGACGACTTCCGCACGTGGCTCTGATGCTCCTGAGAAAGCGAGAGCGCCTGCTATAAGCAGGACCGAAACAAATCCCTTGAGTAATTTCATGATACTACCTCCTGTCTGAATGATTATTAAATATTTAAACTTTATGATGAGAGAAAGGTTTCCGAGATTCAAAAAATCATGAGTAATTAACGCATGCAATATACGGAAACACTATTGAGTTTATTCTATGGCTTCATGCCGGGACAAAATGCAGCCGGAATGCTCTCAAGCCCCATTGCCTCGGCCAGCATCGAACTACCCTCCATAAATGATGCAAGAGTCGCAGCCGACCAATAAGCGTTATCGCACGTAAACGTATTACATTCCCCTCCATATGTAACAAAGGGCCGGTCACGTACTATCCTGCACGTACATATAGCCTTTAGCGGGTTTATCGGATCCACGATGCAGGGTTGATCGAGGCAATCGGTCCAGGGCTTTCCCTCGGGACACGAGAGTACGGGCTTTGCAGGAGCCTGAGCAAACGAGTATGTCGAGAGTGCTTTTTTAACCCCGTTTGAATCAGTCGATGGTTTACGAGCTTCGCAATCCGACATTCCGAAGT
This sequence comes from Deltaproteobacteria bacterium, assembly GCA_040223695.1. Classification (NCBI taxonomy): domain Bacteria; kingdom Pseudomonadati; phylum Myxococcota; class Myxococcia; species Deltaproteobacteria bacterium. The sequence continues at coordinate 434,186 of JAVKFU010000015.1, read as the reverse complement.
TCGGGCCTCTGTTTACTTCACAGCTGCAAATTGCCTTTGAGTCAGGACTGCTTGGATCCGGAATACAGGGCGCCGATGTGCAAAGTACGTATTCATTGTTGCATACCTTTCCGCTTTCGCTACCGCTTTTAGACTCCGCCGATGTATCGGAGCTAAACGGTAGTCCTGAAATCACAACCATAACGTATACAAAAAGAACTTTTTTCATAAGAGCCTCCGATAAATATATCAATTTTAGAAACATTACTATTCGAGTGTCAAGCTGTCTCTTCGCATAAGTATGTGATTTGCAGGTCGGGAAGCTTTTGAAAAACATCTTCTTTAAAGCGTCGTAATAAGTCCCATACCCTCGGGTTTATGCCGTTATACAGAAATAGCTCTTAAAATGTAATTCGAAAACGGGAACCGCGCGGAAAACCTAAAGCTCTCCGTCCTTCTGTTCACTACTTTTTCTCGTTAGAGATATTGAGAGAGTTATACTTTGATTCCCCTTTTTCTCACAGCAATAGCCGCAGTTGCCATCAGTCCCAAGACCGCGGCCATTATAATCATTCCCCATTCGCGGAGCGAGGGAATATTGGTGATAACCTGCGGTTGAACCTCATCTCCGATAATCCGGAAGTTCAGGTCCGGAGAAGTAGCGCCGCATTCCGCCTGAGCGGGTGAGAACGTAACGCACCCTGTAGAGAACCCGTCTCCCGGATTCTCGAACGCAAAAGGGCTGAGAGTCTGAACCGTTCTCTCGCTGAAAAACCACTGGTCCGTACCGTCAGCGGGCATATTTACCTGTACGGTAACCCAATAAACGCCCGGCTCCAGCAAGCAGGGCTCCGGAAGGTCAGTAGTTAAATTAGGATTGCTCGCGTCCGCAGGCTGGATTCCCTGATAATTGCAGCCGGGAACGTCTTCTCCGGGCAGCCCTCCGTCATCAGCAAAAAAAATTATATTTACCGAATCCGCCTGACAGGGGCAGTTATAAAAACCAAGCGCGGTGACGGTTTGAACGCTCCAGGATAAAGGGCCCGGGATCAGAAAATCGTCGGCCGCGAGACTGTCAAACGCATCATTGACTCCGCCCGGGTCCGTAAAATTCTGAGACGGTATGGCAAATCCCGATACGTTGTCAGTCTGGTCCCAGAGTACCTCTTGCTCCGCGGAGATGAAAGGCCCGGACGCGCTGTTAACCTCAAACTCAATTCCAAGCGCGTTTGACTGATATGTCATGAAAGCCAGGGCGGAAAAGCAGAAAAAATAAAACAGGAAAGAATCCAGACCGAAGTTTTTTAGTTTGTAACTTGATGCGCGCATATATTCATCCTCCATCAAACATTTCTCAAGTACGCCATATAAAGCTTGCAGGCTGGAGAAGGCGTTAGAATAATAAACTGATAACTGCACACACATTATCAGACTTGGCGAGTCCTTACAACATTAAATCCGGGGAGCAAATCTATTTATCAATCAATTCGTTTATTCACTTCTGCGTTTATTTTGATATTCTACTCTGGTAAATACTTTCAATTCGAGGGAGCGCCGGATGTCTGAAATAACGATACGGAAAGCAAAAACAGGGGACGCGGCACGCATGGCGGAAATACTGAGGGAGATCGGGTGGTCGGAGAAGAGGAACTCCCTTCCTCTGGAGGAAGTATCACAGCCGATCGAGGGGCTGATAGAGCATTGCGACAGAGACAAAGAAGGACATTCGATGCTCGTCGCGGTCGACGAAGAAGAAAACGTAGTCGGCTTTACAACCGTCCATTGGGTCCCGTTCGTTATGCTGGGAAGCTGGGAAGGATATGTCTCAGACGTATTCGTAAGCCCTTCGGCCGGCGGCAAGGGAACAGGGAGGGCGCTTATCGAGCACGTAATGAAAGAAGGGGAAGAGAGGGGGTGCATGAGGCTCATGCTGACTAACGGAAAGGAAAAACCTTCATACAAATTCGGGTTCTATAAGAAAATGGGGTGGACAGAGCGTCCGAAGGTCGCCAACTTCGTCTATTACTACAGAGAGCCCTGGTCCTGAGCCGTTCTTTATGTTTTGTCTTACGCGCGGCGGGTGAAAGTTTAAGGAAGATATAATTCTCATGGCGGATACGAAAACACTTTTTCTGGTGCGGCACGCAAAGTCGAGCTGGGACGACGCTAATATCGAAGACATAGAAAGACCGCTTAACAAGCGGGGGAAAGCGGACGCTCCCAGAATGGGAAAACATCTCGCGGGCTATGAAGCGCGTCCCGAAGTGATAATATCGAGTCCCGCCGTACGCGCTTATAAAACGGCGCGGGAAATAGCCGCCGAGCTCGGTTTTAAGAAATCCGAGGTGAAAATAGACGAAGACCTGTACTCGTTCGATTCGTCCGATATTATCGAGGTAATAAGAGGCTTCGATGACGTATACCAAACCATAATGCTCGTCGGGCACAATCCCGCAATCACCCGACTCGTAAACGAGCTGAGCGGGTCAAGTATCGATAACGTGCCTACTTGCGGAGTGGCTCTGCTTCGATTTAATGTTAAAAAATGGTCCGGCATAAAAAAAGGAACGGGAGAGCTTCTTAATTTCGACTACCCGAAGAAGCTATGGTAGCGAACCGAAGAGACCCCTTTGGTATAAAAAACCCAATACTCACGGAGACCGATTTACGTGAAATATTCGACACCCGATCTTTGCGACGCATACCCCGGCCTTATCAAAGTGGTAGACCCTGTTTTCAGAAGCTTCGGGGGCAAAAGCTCATTCGGAGGGGAGATAGTTACCGCTAAATGCTTTGAAGACAACTCTATCGTAAAGGAAGCAGCCGGAAAACCGGGACACGGCAAGGTCCTCGTCGTTGACGGGGAAGGTTCCCTGCGGAAAGCGCTGCTCGGAGACCTCATCGCCGAAAACGCCCTCGGAAACGGATGGGAGGGATTTATAATTTACGGCGCAATACGTGACGTTGATCCCATCGGCAGCATGAATATAGGAGTAATGGCCCTTGGAGCGATTCCTCTGAAGACGGAAAGGAAAGGGGTAGGGGATTTAAACGTACCGGTGACTTTCGGGGGTGTAACATTTAATCCCGGAGAATATGCCTACGCGGACAGCACCGGAATAATCGTCTCGCCCGAGCTCCTGAGAATGCCTGAATAGACCCCCTGCCGAAAGAAGCTAAAACTGATCAGCCGGGGATATTCCCCCTGATTCGACGCCCGTCACCCTTATTAATTATTGATAATCATTCCAAAATAATCTAAAATGGACTATGATCATAGTATCATAGGATTACTTTGAATTGTTATCTAAAAACTGCATTGTCCGAGGGGAGGACGTATGAAAATAATTCTGATAAACCCGAGATTTCCCGAAAGCTTCTGGAGCTTTAAATGGGCTGTTGAGAATGTTATGCCCGCTGACGTGAGGACGATCAACCCGCCTCTGGGACTCGCCACTCTCGCAGCACTCTGTCCCCCCGGCTGGGAAGTGGAGATTATAGACGAAAATATAGAATCCATCCCCCTCGACCCAAAAGCTGATATTATCGGCATCTGCGGCATGGGTGTTCAGTTCAAAAGGCAAAAAGAGCTGCTCAAATTTTACAAAAACCACGGACACTACGTCGTCGCCGGGGGGAGCTACGCGTCCCTTTGCCCGGAATATTTCGAAGAACTGGCCGATACGGTGATCGCCGGAGAGGCCGAGTATATATGGAAGAAATTCTGCGACGACTTTGAAAAAGGCGCACCCGGAAAGCTATACCAGGAGACGGAAGAAGTATCGCTCGAGGATTCTCCCACGCCCAGGTTTGACCTCTTGAAACTCGACAGGTATCAGGCCGTGAGTCTTCAGTTTTCAAGAGGCTGCCCCTACCGCTGTGAGTTCTGCGATATTATCGTCATGTTCGGGCGGAAACCGAGGGTGAAATCATTCGACCAGGTTGGAAGGGAGCTGGACGAGCTTCGAAAATTAAACATAACGAACGTATTTTTCGTGGACGACAATCTGATCGGGAATAAACCTGTCGCCAAAAAACTGATGTCTTATCTAAGGGATTATCAGAAGGAGCATAACTATAAATTCCTCTTCGGCACGGAAGCGTCGCTCAATCTCGCGCAGGACGACGAACTCCTTCAGCTTTTTAAGGAGGCGAACTTCGGGTGGGTGTTTATAGGAATTGAGTCGCCCGATGAGGACAGCCTGAAGGAGACACTTAAATTCCAGAATACCAGGGCTAATATACTCGATTCAATCAGGCACGTGTACAGCTACGGAATAGAGGTGCTAGCCGGATTTATAATAGGTTTTGACAACGATACGGTAAGAACTTTCGATCTTCAGTACAACTTTATTCAGAATTCAGGGATACAGGCCGCGATGATAGGGCTCCTGACAGCGGTGCCGAAAACTCCTCTCTACGAGCGTCTCGAAAAAGACGGCAGGCTCATCAAAACGGCAAGCGGGACCGATAATACGAAACTCGGCACGAACCTCGTACCCAAACAGATGTCTTACGAAGAAATGGTGGAGGGCTATCGTGAGCTGTACTACAGGCTGCTTGACGACAGAACTATCGCAGACAGGATAAATAACAAGTCAAGGTTTATGAATAATCCTCTTTTCAGGAGCACGTACTCTATAGGCGATCAGTTGAGGGCGTTAAAGAAATTCTTCTTCAAGGGCATTTTCCCGGGTGGTCCTTCTAGGGTCTATCATTTCATGAGGACTTTCCCCTTCACGAGACCCGGACTGATTCCGCTCGTGATACAGGACTGGACAGTCGGCATTTCGATGAAGAACTATGTGGACCGCCATTTCATTAAAGAGAGCGATGAGAAGCACAGCCTTGCGAGGAACCACCTTGAAACATTTGAAAGATCGTTCCAGAGATATTTAAGCGACGGAGTTGTGGAGGTATCACTTAACAGGGTAAAGAATACGGCTGCCAATATGTCGATTTCGATAAAGGGCATGCTGGACGGGGAATTTTTCGAGCGCGCGGCTCCACACCTTGAGAACGTGCTAAAGAACACGCCCTCATCCATAACGCTTAATATAGAGGAATTCCACGAGACACAGCGTCAGCATCTGCACCGTCTATTCAAAAGGCTCTCCCGTTACGGCGACAGGGTATACATAGCCGTACACGAAAAATGGCGGGATAAGGTGCAGATAGACTCTTCCGTATTCAATCTCGTGCTGGCGAGTTAGAGCAGGAGCAGAGGTCAAATATGCTTCGCCATCCCCCCCGCGGCCAAAACGGTCAGGACTTATTCGTTACAGAAAAATTCGAATGAAATCCCGTTCGCTCCCGTATACAATATCTGTAATACAGTACCGGTCCGATTCCACTAAACAGGGAGTATAGAATGACAAACGCAAAAGACCCTTCCTCAATACTGAGCACCGGGTTCGGATTCTGGGAATCAAAAGTCCTCCTCACAGCAGTCGAATTCGATCTCTTTACAGTGCTCGCGGATAAAGCAATGACAGGCCCGGAGCTCGGGGAAAAACTGGGCATTCATCCGAGGGGCATATGGGATTTCTTCGATACTCTCGTTTCCCTCGGCTATCTCGACAGGGCAGGCGACGGGCCTGAGGCCCTTTATAGAAATTCGGAGCAATCAAGACATTTCCTCGATAAAAACAGCCCGTCATATATAGGGGGTATACTCGAAATGCTGAACGAGCGACTTTATAGGTACTGGGACGACCTCGGAGAAGCTCTCAAGACAGGAAAGCCCCAGAACGAGATCAAGCACAGCAACAAGCCGCTGTTCGAAGACCTGTACAGCGACCTGCCCCGTCTCGAGCAGTTCATGGGCGCGATGAGCGGCCTATCTCGCGCCAATTTCGAGGCCCTGGCCGACAAGTTCGATTTCTCCCCTTACAAAACTCTCTGCGATGTGGGCGGGGCGACCGGGCTACTTTCTATTGTCGTTGCGAAGAAGCACCCGGAGCTGAGGTGTATCTCGTTCGACCTCCCCGCGGTCGAGCCCATAGCGAGGAAGAACATAGAGCAGAGCCGGTTATCGGAGAGGGTCACACCCGTATCAGGCAATTTCTTCGAAGACCCCCTGCCGAAAGCCGACGTAATTACGATGGGTATGATCCTCCATGACTGGAACCTGGAGAACAAAATGCACCTGATAAGGTCTGCCTACGAGGCTCTACCCGAAAACGGGGCGTTGATTGCGGTAGAAAATCTTATAGACGACGAAAGGCGAGTGAATACGTTCGGAATGCTCATGTCGCTTAATATGCTAATCGAGTTTGGAGACGCGTTTGACTTTACGGGGGCCGATTTCCGTAAATGGTGCGGCAAAGCGGGATTCAGGAAGTTCGATGTATTGCACCTGGCGGGCCCGTGCAGCGCGGCTATCGCATACAAGTAGAACTCGAGTCGGCATACGGCCGCATTAAATCACCACTGTCGCCGGTGTCAGGTCTTGAGTCGGCGATACTCCGCGGTTTTATAGAGCATGCGCGCTTGCGCAGTGGTGTTTTTGCAGAATGAATGGCGGATCCGTTAAATCTAAGCCAATGGGCCCTGTCACATAACCGCGTATAAACATATTTGCGAAAGTATTTGACAAGACGCCTTCAATAAGGGAATAATATAGGTCGTTTAGAGACACGGGAGGGCTTTATCATGCAGGCGGTAATAAAAACAGGCGGAAAGCAGTACAGCGTTAACGCTGGCGACGTAATAGAAGTCGAAAAACTGACCGGAAATCCGGGCGACGAGATAGAATTCAAGGAAGTCCTTATGGTGTCCGACGGCAAGGGCGGAGTGGATGTCGGAGCCCCGCTTTTGGAAAAAGCTGTTGTAAAGGCAAAAATCCTCGGAGAAACTAAAGGGAAGAAAATAACTGTTTTTAAATTCAGGAGAAGGAAGGATTCCAGAAGGAAAAACGGGCACAGGCAGATGTATACGTCGGTGGAAATAACCGATATTTTAAGTTAGGAGATAAAAAGATGGCAACTAAAAAAGGCGGCGGCAGTACTAAAAACGGAAGAGACACAGAAGGCAAAAGGCTTGGACTCAAAAAGTTCGGCGGAGAAATCGTAAAAGCCGGCAATATACTGGCAAGACAAAGGGGCACTAAATATCATGCCGGGGAAAACGTCGGTGTAGGGAGAGACCATACCTTGTTCGCGCTTAAGGACGGTGTGGTTCAGTTTCAGAGATTCAGAAAAAACAGAACTAAAATTAACATCCAGCCGGCGTCGGGGCAGTAATATTTAGTGTTTTCAGTTGAGTCCGAATTGGGCGTTTGTTAGTCTGCTACGCAGGTGCGCCCTGTTAATTTAATCCCTGCTTGTTTTTTAGTGATTTATTTTCCGGCAACATCTGAGTTTTCATCTTAATTGAGAATTAAATAGTTTTTTGTTAAGACTGTATGAAATTTTATCTTTACTAGTTCAAATTTACTTAGTATTATGAAAGAAGAATTTCTTAAGTTTTTCTGAATTTTGACAAAAGAACTAGCATAAATAGCGGAGAAGCCGACTAGATGGGACTAATGGCCAGAATAGGCAACTTTTACACGGGACATGCGATAATTCTGGCTGTGCTGTTTATCCTTCTCTCGGTTCTCGTATCACTTTTTAATTCCTACTATTTAACTTCCACGCTTTCCGAGCAGAGAACGCAGGAACTCGCCAGATATTTCAATACGTCCAACAAAAATTTCTCCGATACCGCCAAAGATATTCTGGACTCTCAGCAGGACATAGTATATGTAAAACTCCTCGACCCTGACGGGGTTCTTCAGGAGAGCTACGGCAACGGAGACGGGGACAATATAGAAATCCTCCCTCTGGCTACATCCGAGAATAACACGATATTGATAGGTCTTATTGCAAGGGACTACAAGAGTCTCGTGCTGTCGGGAGCCCTCTGGAGCGCTCTTATAGGGATAGGTTTTTCCGTAATACTCCTTTTGATATTCTCTTTATTTACCCCTGCTAAGAACGACGCAATCGAGAAACTGATTAACGCCATGAAGAACGTAAGCCGGGGGGATCTGAACGCGGCGCGGCTCGATCCTTCGGAATCGACGGACGACGTGGCCATGATAAGGGCCTATGAGACTTTTAATCAAATGATCGACCGTTTGCGCAAAAGAGAGGACATCGAAGACGATGAGCCTGTATTCCAGCCTACGCTGATAGCGTCCAAAGACGAGGATATTACCGCCAAACACAGAAATGTAATCGTTTTCGTAGCCAAGATCGCCGACTTTCAGGAGCTGTCGAATACGCTGGACCCGGCGGAATTCAATTCCTTTCTGGCGGATTACAGAAAAGCCGCTTCCGCCGTCATATCCAATTACGGCGGCATAATCGAGGCGCTCCTTAAAGATGAAATAGTGGCTTTCTTTAACGCCCCTGAGGAACAGACCAATGCTGAGCTGAAAGCCATATGCTCGGCTGTGGAAGTGCTTCAACTCCTGGCAAGCATAACCAGGGAGCGAAAAATGGAGGGCAAAACCGCGATAAGCGGCAAAATCGGAATAGCCCTTAAATCCATACCGGTTTATGACGACTCTGGAGTGCCGCACGGAATAAAGGAAATAACCGATATGGCAAGAAACATAAGCAACGTAGCGCCGATTTGGAGAGTAATAGTATCTACGGACGTATACCACGAAGTAAGCGACTATGTGGAGTCAAGAGAGCTAAGACTCGGTGACGATTCTTATTACTCCATAGTCGGCGTGGAAGAGGGCGTGGTTTAAGGGTCAGCCCGAATTCATCTCAGATCCCTGTCCTTCATTCTTTTCTCGTACAATCACATACTGTGTGACCGATCACGGCGGGCGCATCAAGCACCCTGTCGAAGTATGCGCACACTGTGCGCCTCTAGGATCTCTTCTCCCCTTCGCCGTTTCGAGTCCTTCATAAACTCGGGATAAACTCTGTCGGAAATCCGGTCTCGTCACCCTCCAAACCGCACCCCGAGTTGTTTCGAATTTAAACTTTGGGTAACATCTTCCGATTAATCATGAACAAGAAAAGGATAGTCGTCGCCATGAGCGGCGGCGTTGACAGTACGACAGTCGCGGCGCTCCTGAAAAAGGAGGGCCACGAGGTTATAGGCATTACAATGCAGATTCTCGACTACGGGGACGCGGAAGGGGGCTGTTGTTCGCTGGACCAGGTGGTGGATGCCAGAAGGGGGGCCGATCAAATAGGCATTCCGCACTACGTAGTCAATTTCACGGAGGAATTCGAGAATCTTGTTCTGACCGATTATGTCGAAAAGTACAGGTCCGGGAAGACGCCTATTCCGTGCGTCCTGTGCAACCAGCATGTGAAGTTCGACCTGCTGATGAAGCGCGCCCTCGAGCTGGGCGCGGAATACCTGGCCACTGGACACTATGCCAGAATAGAGAAGGGAAACGGGAACGCGCTTACGTTGAAGAGAGCGTGCGACGAGTCAAAGGATCAGACCTATTTCCTCTATACGCTCACTCAAAAAGAGCTCGGACGCCTGATGTTCCCTCTCGGCGCGCTGACAAAGGACGAAGTCAGGGAGCTGGCCAGAGAGATGAACCTGAGGCAGGCCGACAAACCCGACAGCACCGGGGTGTGTTTCGTCCCGACCGGTAATTACAGGGACTTTCTCGTCTCACGAGGGGCGTTTACAGAGCGGGAAGGGGAGATAATAAACACGGAAGGAGTAGTACTCGGGTCACATAAGGGCGTTTTTTCGTTCACGCTGGGACAGAGAAGGGGGCTCGGCATTGCCACGGGCAGGCCGATGTATGTAACGGAGATAGAGCCGGACACGAACCGGGTGATCGTGGGTGAGGAAGATAAGATATACGGGACCAAACTCCTCGCCGAGAACCTTACATGGATAAATAGTACATATATTGCGGGTAGGTTAGAAAACAAAGTTAAAGTAAAGGCTAAGATCAGATACAGGCATAGTGCAAGCGACGCATTTGTGACTATAAACAAAGAGACGGGCGCCCTGGTTGAATTCGAGAACCCGCAGAGGGCGATAACGCCGGGGCAGGCCGTGGTATTTTACGACGAGGATGAGGTCCTGGGCGGCGGCTGGATAAAAGAGGTGCTGAAATCATGAAGAGCATTTCCGTAGTCACACTGGGATGCAAGGTTAATCAGTACGATACGGCGGTAATACTGAACAGGCTCCCCAGAACTAAATACAAAAGAGTGCCTTTTTCCGAGAAAGCGGATGTTTACGTCATAGACACGTGCACCGTAACGCATAAAGCCGATGCCGAGGCAAGGAACTATATATACCGCGCCAAACGCGCCAACCCGGACGGCGTGGTGGTCGTAACGGGGTGCTACGCCCAGGTTTCGCCCGAGGAGCTCAAGGACGTAAAAGGCGTTGATTACGTTATAGGAAACTCGCATAAGTTCTCCTCCCTTATAAGGGTAATAAGGGAAGGGGAAACCCAGAGCGAGCCGAAAGTCTTCATATCGGACATTTTCAAGGAAAAGAAGAAGAGTTTCGAAACCCCGGATATAGAGCACTTCCCGGGAAGGACGAGGGCGTTTTTAAAGGTGCAGGACGGATGCAACTACGCATGCACATTCTGCATAATTCCGAGGGCCCGGGGGAGGTCGAGGAGCCTCACGGTAGATGAAATATTGATCCGAATGGAAAAACTGGCGGAGGCCGGATACAGGGAGATCGTTCTTACGGGCATTCACATAGCCAGTTACGGAAGGGACATAGGCACCGACTTTTTTGAGCTTCTGAGAAAGATAGATAAAGAGAAAATCGTAAACCGCGTGCGTCTTACATCGCTCGACCCCGCTGATTTCGACGAGGAGCTCATTGAGTTTATCGCGGATTCGCAAACAATCTGCCCCCAGTTCCACGTGGCCCTTCAGAGCGGGGACAGAGACGTGCTCAAGAGAATGAGAAGACGCTATGCGCCGGAAAGGTTTTTAGACCTGGCCGGCCTGATCAGAAAGAAAATCCCTGATGCGGCCATAGGCTCGGATATAATGGTCGGATTCCCGGGCGAAACGGAGGAAGAGTTTCACAATACGTACAAAGTCGCGGAGGAATCCCCTCTAACATACTTCCACGTATTCTCATACTCTAAAAGAAAGACAACCCCTGCCGCCGTAATGCCCCGTCAGGTACACCCGGAGACAATCAAGCAAAGGAGCAAAACCCTGAGAGGGCTCGGCAGCAAAAAGAAGGCCGAGTTCTACAGGAGGTTTATCGGGAGAAACCTTTCTGTTCTGGTTGAAAACCGTTCCAAAGGCACTACCCCTAACTATATTTCAGTGCGCCTAGAGCATAACGGCCACGCTGCAGGCGACGAGGTCGAGACGACCATAAAGGACGTGATAGGGGAGGAGGCCATTGGCGCGCCCATCCGAACCGGCGACTGATCTCGTATCCATCTTATGAACATGAGCACCAAGATTGTACTCTGTGTATCGCTCCTCTTTCTGGCGTTTAATTCGTGCCGAATAGGCTATTCATCCGGCAGGGAGCTTCTGGAGGCCGACTGGTACGACCCGGAAAACACGCTCACAGTCTGGGCACTCGCCGATATACAGCCCAGGAACGGTTCACACAGGGAAGCCTTCGAGATTGCCGTGGAGGACATAAACGATAACGTGCCGGGGGTCGACATGGCGATAGTGGCGGGGGATATTGTGCATGTAACGAAGGAAGAGGTTTTCGACTGGTACATAAGCACTAGAGACAAGTCATACGTCACGGAATGGTACGAGATTATCGGCAACCACGACCTGAAGACGGACAGGGGAAAGCTGTTCAGGGAGAAGCTCAGGGAGAACGTCAACTACGCCGTTCTCAAGGGAAACATACTGTTCATCTTTATGTCGGACTCGGAAAGGGGGAAGGCGACAGAGATACCGGACGAAGTATTCGAGTGGTGGAAAGAGCTTGTTATCGAGAATCAGGACAAGATAATCGTAGTCACGACACACGCGCCGCTTGAGGGAAGCGGCATCCCTTTTTCTTCTATTAGGGAGAGACAGGTAATTGATTCGGAACGATTCACGGATGTTATGAAAAATTACAATGTCGATCTCTGGCTGTCCGGGCACCTGCATCTCCCAAACGGGATCATGAACAACACCGTCACAAAAGACGAGTACGGCGGCACAGATTTTATTCACATCTCCTCCATCCGCCCTGAAATTCTGGGAATAAAGGAACCCGAATCCCGCGTGCTCGTATTCGCCTGCGGCTCAAACAAAGTGCTCGTCAGGTCGCGTAACCATAAGGACAGGGATTACTCGCCCGCCCTCGATGAAGTCTTCACTCTCTCAAAGCCCTATGAGTGCGATTGAAGGGAATACAAAGCGTCAAAGCAATTTTTTCTTTCTCTTTAGATAATCCACGAGCAGATACTTGCCCAGCTTGTCGGGCGTGGTGAAGAAGGCGCGCCCCTTGTTGATCCGCGTCATCTCCTCGACAAAGCGTCTCAACGAAGGACTGTCGTCGAGCATAAAGATGTTTATCCTTATTCCCATGCTCGTGACGCGTTTTACCTCTTTAAGGGTCTCGAACGTGGCGCGTGGACTGAGCCCGCCGAAGAACATAGGCAGCTCAACCTGAAGGTACCCGTCCAGGTAATAAGCCGTAGGCTGGCCGTCGGTGATGAGTATAATCTGCTTGTTGGAATTCCTGTGCCTCGAAATCGTCTTTGAGGCGACGGACAGGGCCTCCTGAATATTCGTAAACGGGTCGTTTGAGTCCCATGTCGTAACCGCGAGCTCTTTTGTAGTGAGCGTTCTTGCCCCGGTCGAGAAACCGATGATATGAAACTCGTCCTTCGGATATTTGGTGCGTATAAGGTGGTCGAGCGCGAGCGCCACCCGCTTTGCGGCGGGGAATCTCCCCTGAAAACTCATCGACCAGCTGAGGTCCAGCAGCAGAGCCGTAGTCGCCTGAGTATGATACTCCATGTCATAGACCTCAAAATCCTGAGGCTCTATTTTTATGGAATGACCGGTGGAATCCCTCACAAGGGATTTCTTGAGCGTGTTTACGATATTGAGATTAAAGGGGTCTCCGAACTCGTACTCCTTTGATTCTTCCGGCTTTACAGTGCCCGAGCCCCTCTGCCCCGTTTCATGCTCTGCGAGCTTCTGGCGTTTTAAGGAAGAGAAAATATCGGTAAGTGCCATCTCCCCGAGCTTCCGGATGCCTCTGGGGGTGAGCTCAGTGCGCTCCCCTTTTGTTTTGACAAGGCCGGATTCCTCAAGAGCGGATTTAAGCCCCTTCAGTAGCAACAGGGAATTTTGCGCGTCGTCGCTGAGCACACCCCTCAGGGATTCAGGATCTATTTCGTCGAAATCCCCGGCTATAAGGCTTTTTTCAAATTTCTCGAGGTCTTCCATGAGATCCACAAGCTCAAGGAGCCGCTCAAAATCCAGCGAAGTATCCCCGGTGAACTTCTCCCCGTAGCGTTTTATGAATTTCTCCGCTTTCTTGATTCTCTCGAGATCGAGGAGCAGCTCCTTAAATTCTTCTCCCGCCTCCTCGTCGATGAAATCATATTCCCTCAAGCTCTCAATAGCGGAGCTCAGCTTTCCGGGAAGGTTTTCCAGAAGGCTCCGCCTCTCTCTCAACTCCCGCGAATCCCCTTCGGCGGAATCCCCGAGACGCGTCAGCTCCCGGTCAATTATATCCCGGAGCCTGCTCTTTAGCTCAGAAAGCGAGTCCTTGACGTTATATGAATCGTAAGCATTGTGTCTGTATCCGCTGAGCTCGGAACGCAGGTCATCAATCCCTATTACTCTCGTTTCCGCGCCGCGCAATCCCTGCTTCAGTATCCACTCGTAGGCTTCTTCCGGCGTCCAGCCCTCCATGAGGTAATCGGATAGCTCACTGAAGAATTCCCGGGCGTTCACGTCCCATTCCGATTGAGTTCCGTCCCACTTCGAATATTTATATCTCTTGGTCATCTGTAAGTTGTTTTTCCCCTGACGGTCTCTTTGTTCAATTTATTGTTCAGGTGAAGACCTTCGAGGGTGAACTCGACGGCGGAGGCTATCTGAGCGGCGGAATCCCCTATTCCGAGCGCGTCTATACACTTTTTGAGTCCCTTAATCTCCTTCACCCCGTGCAAGTATTCCTCGGAAGGCATTACATCGGCTACCTCCACGTAGCCGTGCTCAAAGCTCTCTATCAGCTCGTTCATGATGTCGAGCGTAGGAAAATAAGAATCGAAAACCGACTTGATCGAGCGTTTTATAAGCTTCTCCACCACTCCCGACTCGGATGTGTCCTCTCCCAGGTACTCGAGCTCAATCTTACCTGTGGTTGAAGGCACCAATGCGGGGAAATCAGTAATCCTCGGAGCGACTTCCCTTTCTCCGAGCCTGATACCCCTTTTCTCGGCGGCGGCGATAATGCTTTCGTAGTTGGCGATGGTCGTCCTTACGCTCACTCCGGAGCGCTGATTAACGTCAGCCGAGTTTCTCGCCTGAATTGAAATCTCCGCTATGATCTCCTTTATGAAATGAGGAATTTTGATCGCACATCCGTTAATCTCAGGCACATACGCTTCCTGCTCCATTATTCGTATCTCCACATCCTTCGATCGCGGATAATGCGTGCTGATCTGGGACTGAAAACGGTCCTTCAGCGGTGTGATTATCCTCCCCCTGTTTGTGTAGTCCTCCGGGTTGGCGGTGGCGACTACGCAGATGTCGAGCGGCAGCCTGATTTTATAGCCCTTGATTTGGATGTCCTTTTCTTCCATTACGTTAAACAGTCCGACCTGAACCTTTTCTACGAGATCCGGCAGCTCGTTGATAGCGAATATTCCTCTATTCGTCCTCGGAATCAGGCCGAAGTGAATAGTAAGCTCGTCCGAAAGATACCTGCCCTCGGCTACCTTTATCGGATCGACTTCGCCGATCAGGTCCGCGACGGATACATCCGGAGTGGCAAGTTTTTCACTGTACCTCTCTTCGCGTCCGATCCAGTCTATCCCGGTATCATCCCCGTACTTATAGACCAGTTCACGAGAGCTTTTCGTCACCGGGTTGTAGGGGCTCTCATTCAGCTCGCTGCCCTTGATAACGGGTACTTCCTCGTCGAGAAGGTTTATGAGCGACCTTATCAGACGGGACTTGGCCTGCCCCCTCTCTCCGATAAATATAAGGTCGTGCCCCGCTAGTATCGCGGTCTCTACCTGAGGCACTACGGTATCCTCGTATCCGACAATCCCCGGGAATATCTCCTCGCCGTTCCGGAGCTTGGCTATCAGGTTTTTTCTCATCTCGTCTTTCACCGAAAGCACTCTGTACTCGCTCGCTTTTAATTCTCCAATCGTTCCGGGTTTTTCATGCATACCGAGGATTCCTCCAGAGAATTCGGGAATTGTGAAATTCATTCAGTCGATTGGCCGACTGCTGCCGCAGGATTTATCAACAAACTCAATACTTAAGTATAATCGTTTCGCGTGAAGGCAGGATTTACGAAGCGGATTTCGCCAATCGTTTCACACTGAAGATTATAAAGGTTATTAACATCAATTTGAAGCCTTTTTGCAGTTTTATCATACTAATAAGATGAGCGGGGCCGCGGGAACCGGGATTCGGAAAGTCCAGACCATGGACATAAGGCGAAGGTGCTTTGTCGCGAGAAACGGATGTAATCCGGTATTGTTATAATTATACTTAATAGGTTTGATGAGATATAAAGATGGGAACCGGTTTTCTAAAACAACTGATAAACGCTATAACGGGCAGGCATGGAGGAGCGGGCGGAAAGTTCTCGAAAGTATCTGATGAGGACCTTGTAAGAATGTACATTGAAACAGGGGACGAAGCGGCTTTTGAGGCCATTGTGGGTAGATATGCGGACAAAATTTACGGATTTGCGCTCAGGATCACGCGAGATACGGGCAGCGCCGAGGAAGTTTTCCAGGAAGTGTTTTTAACCCTGACGAAAAAGATCGATACGTTCAGGGGGGAATCCAAATTCTCGAGCTGGCTCTACAGGGTGAGTTTGAACACCAGTTATATGCATTTGAGGGCGCGAAAGAAGTTTGAAAAAAACCTGAGCCTCGAAAACTATGCCCCGTATGATGAAAACGGAACCTTGATGGGGAAGATCAAGAACAAGGATTTCAGCGATAGACCCGACATAGCTATTTTCAGAAAGGAAGCTCTGGATATAATAGAAAATGCCGTTGACGAGCTTCCTGAGTCTTACCGTACTGTATTTCATCTAAGGGATATAGAGGGAATGACGAATGAGGAAGTTTCGGAAGTTCTCGATATTAGCGTTCCGGCCGTAAAGTCGAGACTCCACAGGGCAAGGCTGTTTCTGAGAGACAGACTGTCGGAATATTTCAATGAATGGAGAAGGTGATAACATGTTCATGTGCAAGGACGTCGTAGAGAATATTATGGGCTATATCGATCAGGAACTTGACCTGCGAACACTCGAGGAGCTCGAGAAACACACCGGAATGTGTCCCGAATGCAAGGCTTTCGTGGACACCTACAAAAGAATGCTCGAACTCGCTGGCAAGCTCAGGGAAAGGTCGTTCGTCACTCCGGAGATAAGAAGCAGGCTCAAAATCCTTCTTAATTCCAAGATAAAACCCAACTGAAAAAATTAAGGCATCAATCCACCGGACGTATGCCGAAAGCACTTTAAATGTTCTGTATTCAACCTCTTTGATATTTGACTATCGCTTTTAAATTAAATTATTTCCCCCCATTTTTTACATATTATATTGGTTATACTATAATAACTTCTAAGGTTGGGCCAGATGAAAGGGGATATAGACAAAGATCTCGCCAGAGAGAATCTGAGAAGAATTTCTACAAACTTCGAACTGGATCTACTGCGTCTCATAAAGACGCTTAATCTGATCTCCCAGTCAAGAGAGCTGTATAAAAATCAAATCGATCGGATAGAGACTCTGACCGAAAAGTATAAATCCGGACTTAACGTCTTTACAGTCAAGCTCCTGGACGCCGAGAGGAAGTCCTCCTCACCTTCTTCGCCAAGCTTGGGAGACCCCTATTCGCCTCCCGGAGAACCCCTCTCTCAAGTCCAATCGTTTACAGGCATAATAGATGAACTGAGAGGATACCTCGACGATATAGGCACGGAAATCGAGAAATTAAAGAAGGAGCATCTGGACAAGCTGGACTCGGTTTATTCCGTATATAACCTTGAATTGGGCGCCTCGCAGACAGACCTCGACGCGAAACTGCTCGGACTTCAGAACGAGTTAACGCGTCTGGCCGCCTCCGGGATTTACGGAGCGGAGCAAAAAAAAGAGCAAAACGGAAGGACCGCTGAAAAGACGGATTCTAAAGAAATTGACGAGAATAAAAAGGATATAATCGCGCCTCCCGGCACAAAGCCGGAGACCGCCAAAAAGGCGGTCACTCCTGACACGGCAAGCGCAAAGACCAAACCCTCTTTCTCAAGTTCCGATAGTAAGCCAACCGAAGATGAGGACAAGAATTCTGCACTAAAAAGCACCTATGTGATAGGGGCCGGTCTTTTGATCTTCGGCGTTATTATCGGAGTGCTGTTTTATGATTTGCTAATGAGGAGATGGGGCGTCCTGGAATACACGGAGCAAGAGATGATCGACGTCCTGGGTTCCGGAGAGATTACTGCGAATGGTGGTGCCCCGGTCCCGGAAACGGACGGCACGACGGACCGGCTCGCTGAAGAAGCGCCCGACACGGTGCAGCCGGACGGTATAGATACACCCGATGCCAGCGCTTTACTTGAGGAGTGGGCAGAGTCCGGCAAAATTCCGGGAGGCGCGGAGAGCGATGCTATTGATAATGAAGCTGAAAAGGTAGTTCAGAGTTCCGAGGCGGATGAAGAAACGGCGACAGAGCCACCGGCACCCGACTATAAATCATATACCGTTCAAGGCGCAGGAGCCAATGTTAGAAGCGGCCCGGGTATGAATCACAGTATAGTTACCGTAGTAAAGCGCGGTCAGGAGTTCAAGGGAACGGGAAAGCGACAGGGTAGGTGGTATAAAATTATCGCGCCTGACGGAAAAGAGGGCTGGATATCCGGGAAGATAATCAGGGAAGTAAAGTAAGTATCGTTAAACCCTGTCTTTTACTCTTCCCACTTTTCTAAGCGGGAAAATGCTTTTTCTTTCTTGAGATATTAAATCCCCCTTGTTTTAGTTTCAGGAGCTCAGCTCTCTCAAGTTCACGAACTTGATTAGGCTTTAAGAAAGATAGTCCTAATGCCCACTCGCTCGCATCAGTTCCCTCCTTTTTCCAAAAGGGAGAAAACAATTTAGCTTGAAATCATCGAAACTGAAGATCGTCCCGGCGCGGTTGTATAAGGGATCGTGGAGTTTATTTAGGTTATTTTATTTTGGTTTGCTCGAAGTTACCGGGCTTATCTGTTTTTAAACGACGTCGTCCGGTTCTTCTCCCCGCCAGGAACCGTTTTCCAGCATATCTCAGGTCAATTTACTTCACTTTGCGCGGAAGGGTTAACGGATACAGGCGACATGCCGGAACTGAAACCCGTCTCCGGCCTGTCGAGCTCCCTGTATAATGTCTCGGCTTTTTCCGGTTGTCCGAGCTTCTCATAAGAAAGCGCCATATATAATTTCGCCCTGTCGCTGTAAGCTCCGAGAGGCTCGCTCTCCAGTTTCGTCAGATAATCGATCGCCTGCTGCCATTTGGCTTCCTCAAAACTGGCTAGCCCCTGAGTCAATATCGCCGACTGGATGAGCATATTCTCGTCTATTCCGGAGTTGATAAAGTCGTCCAGGGTTCTTATCGATTCCTCATAATTTCCCTGTTTGTAATTGATAAGACCGGTGTAGTAGAGCGCGATACCGGAGATATTCTTATCGGGGAATTCCCTCTGAACCGTCTTAAACTCGTCAAGGGCTTCCGCATAGCTGCCCGAATCGTACTTCTGAACGGCCTGATCGAACATTACGCTTGCCTCCTCGTGTTTCTTTGCCGTATAAACGTTTATCGCGTAGGCCCCGACCAGTACTACTATTACGCTAACTACGATAATCAGGATTTTAGTAGTGTGATCCTGGAAATACTCGAACCCGCTTATAACCGCGGTCGTAAACTTATCGGGCCCCTTGAGCTCTTTCTGAGTATATTTAATTTTCTTTGCCATGGGGAGAATTATAATCGGAGGCGTTAGAATTACAAGACAGTCATAGCCGCCCAAATATAACCGCTTCGGGGCTTAAACGGGACATCCGTCTTGCGGTTTGACGGAGGGAGAGCTAAACTAATTTCAGGTTAAACTCTATGATTAGAACAATTTCCGCACTATTGATAATCCTTTCGCTCTCCAGCTTCATTCTGAGCTACGGCGAAACCGAGAGTAAATCACAAAACACGGACGCAAGCTCCGAAAGCGAGGGGAGACAGGAAAATAAACCGGCCGAGAACTCTACAAACGGGGCTCCGGGAGAGATTGTCGTAATAGAGATAAACGGCACCATAAACCCGGCGACCTTCGATTATATCCGTGTAAGTCTTGAGGAAGCGGAGGCAAAATCCGCGGAAGCGCTGATTATCCTCCTCGATACACCGGGAGGACTGCTGACCTCTACCAAGGAAATAGTAAAGCTCATACTAAATTCCCCGACGCCGGTCGTCGTATACGTCTCACCCAAAGGCGCTTCGGCAACATCGGCCGGGGTATTTATTACTCTTTCCGCCAACATCGCCGCAATGGCCCCCGGAACAAGCATAGGAGCGGCCCATCCCGTCTCGCTCACCCCAGGCGGTAAAAAGCCCGAGGAGAAAGATAAGGATATAGAAAAAGACTCGAACCAAGACCTGGCGAAGGATAGCAAAGAGGGGGAGGGGAAAGACGGGGCGGAAGAACCCGAAGGCACGGGAAAGTCGAATCAGGACGTGATGAACGAAAAAATCGAGAACTACGCTTCCTCGTTCATAGAAAGCATTGCCGAGGAGA
The DNA here is from genome assembly GCA_040223695.1 of Deltaproteobacteria bacterium. NCBI lineage: Bacteria > Pseudomonadati > Myxococcota > Myxococcia > Deltaproteobacteria bacterium. Next base: position 414,251 of record JAVKFU010000015.1, on the reverse strand, counting down.
GGGGAAGAAATGTGGAATGGGCGATCGAAGCCGTAAGAAAGAGCTCGTCCATCACCTCGACAGAGGCTCTTGAAATAAAGGTGATAGACCTGATCGCGCCCAATCTGACCGAGCTTATAGACGATATCGACGGGTGGGAAGTAAAGCTCCCTAAGGGGGAAAGAACCTTAAATACAAGAGGGGCGTCGATTTCCAGAATCGAGATGAGCGCCAAGCAAAAATTGATAGACGTATTGAGCACCCCCGATATAGCGTTTCTTCTGCTCTCTCTGGGTTCGCTCGGCCTGCTGCTCGAATTTTACAACCCGGGCCTGATATTCCCGGGCGTGGCGGGCGTCGTGTGTCTGCTCATGGGGTTTGTTTCGTTTCAGATACTTCCGTTTAACTACGCGGGCATCGTGCTTCTACTGCTCGGGATCGGACTTTTCGTAACGGAGGTTTACATCACGAGTTACGGGCTCCTCAGCCTGGGGGGGATTATAAGCTTCGGCCTGGGCGCCCTGCTCCTTTTCGACACGCCGGAATCGGACCTGAGAGTCGGGTTCGACGTGGTCATAGCGTCGACCCTTGCTTTCGCGCTTTTCTTCGGCTACGTGGTGTTTTATCTTATCAAGGCGCAGAAGCTTCAGCCCAAGCTCGGTTATGAAGGGCTGATAGGGGAGGAAGGGGACGCTATATCCGATATAGCGGATACGGGAAAAGCGTTCGTTCAGGGTGAGTACTGGGACGCTGAAAGCGACGAGCCGATAGCTAAAGGCGACAGGGTAATAGTGGTAGAATTTCTAAAGGGATTTAAGCTCAAGGTAAAAAAACTGGATAATTAGTAAAGAGGAGGCAAATCATGTTTTCACCACTTGTAATATTTATAGCGATTATATTAATTCTGATTCTCTCCGGGGTCAGAATTCTTAACGAGTACGAAAGAGGAGTCGTGTTCAGGCTCGGGAGGATAGTGGATCCGAAGGGGCCGGGATTTAAATGGATTATCCCGGTAGTGGATAAAATGATAAAGATAAGCCTGAGGATTATCACGATGGACGTGCCCCCTCAGGACATAATCACAAGAGACAACGTATCGGTTAAGGTGAACGCCGTATTATATTTCCGCGTCATCGACCCCATAAAGGCCGTAATACAGGTTGAAAATTATCTCTACGCCACCTCGCAGCTTGCCCAGACCACCCTTAGAAGCATTCTGGGCCAGGTAGAGCTCGACGAGCTTCTGGCCGAAAGGGACAAACTCAACCTTAAGCTCCAGGAAGTGCTGGATAAACAGACCGACCCCTGGGGCATCAAGGTAACTCTGGTCGAGGTAAAGTACGTGGATCTCCCTCAGGAGATGCAGCGCGTGATAGCCCGCCAGGCAGAGGCCGAGAGGGAGAGAAGGGCCAAGGTCATAGCCGCCGAGGGTGAGTATCAGGCCGCGACAAGGCTCGCTGAGGCGTCGGACATTCTTTCGACAAATCCTATGTCTCTACAGCTCAGATACCTGCAGACGCTCGCCGAGATGGCGTCCGAGAAAAGCTCGACTATAGTTTTTCCGCTCCCGATCGATCTGATTACGCCTCTTCTCAAGAAGCTCGGTAATACAGAAAACGAATAAGAAGGAGAGAAATTTGAAAAGACTGTTCCTGCTCACGATCCTCAACATAGCTTTACTATCCGCTCTGGTTTCATGCGGTTCCTCCTCCGACCGGAATTCGGAGAAGGGCACGGAGAGTAAATCCTCGGAACCCGCTCCCCGGACAGACAAAGACACAGCCGGTTCAGGTCCCGTAGAGGGTGACTGGCTTATCTATCACCTGAGCGCCGAGCCCGGCACGCTGAACCCTGTCACGGCTACGGACGCATACGAGAGCATAATCAACAACGGAAACGTCTACGAGACGCTCATAGAAAGGGATACTGAAACGCTCGAGTTAAAACCTCTTTTGGCCGAATCGTGGGAGATTTCAGACGACAAGCTCACTTTTACTTTTAAAATCAGGGAAGGCATAAAATGGCAGGACGGAGTGCCATTTACCTCGGAAGACGTCGTATTCTCGTACGAGACCATTATGAACCCCAAGGTGGACGCCCCGCAGTTGAGAAGCTACTATCAGGAAATAAGGGACGTCCGGGCTATTGACGAGCACACTGTAAAGTTTACGTACGCGAGGCCTTACTTCCTCGCGCTCGAGTTCTGCGGCGGAATGCCTATTGTCCCCAGGCACATTTTCGGAGAGGGGGATTTCAATACCAACCCCGCCGGCAGAAAACCCGTAGGCACCGGCCCATATAAATTTGAGAAGTGGACTACGGGGAGGGAAATTGTTCTCGAGAAAAATCCCGACTACTGGGGAGAGAAGCCTCATCTCAACAGGATCGTTTTCAGAATCATAACCGACACCTCGGTAACGCTTCAGGTGCTCAAGCGCGAAGAGCTCGACGTATCGAGTCTCACTCCCATACAGTGGTCCCGGCAGACAAACTCGAAGGATTTCGAAAGCAACTTCGACAAGTTCAGCTACTTCACGCCAAACTACAGCTACATAGGGTGGAATTCGAGAAGGCCGTTCTTTTCCGATAAACGTGTCAGAACCGCCATGACGCACCTTGTAAACAGAGAGCTCATTCTAGACAAGATAATGTTCGACCTGGGCGCAGTCGTTACAAACCCGTTTTATATAAACAGCCCGGAGTACGATAAGTCCATAGAGCCATACCCGTATGACCCGAAGAAGGCCGTAGAGCTTCTGGAAGAGGCGGACTGGATAGACCATGACGGGGACGGAATCAGAGACAAGAACGGGGTCAAATTCGCTTTTGAGTTCCTGATACCCGGCGGGTCCGAGACAGGGGAGAAAATCGCCACAATTCTTAAAGAGGAGCTCGACAATATGGGAATCGCAATGGACATACGCAAGACCGAGTGGGCCGTATTCACGACGAGGCTCAACGAGAGGAATTTTGACGCTGTGACGCTTGCGTGGTCGATGGGTGTTGAGTCCGACCCCTATCAGATATGGAGCTCCACACAGGCCGAGAGCGGGTCAAACTTCATAGGTTTTAAAAACGCCGAGGCCGACAGGCTGATCGAAGCCGCCAGAAAGGAATTCGATAGGGAAAAGAGGATAGAGATGTACAGGAAGTTCTCCGAGATTGTTCATGAGGAGCAGCCTTATACGTTCCTTTTCTGCCGTAAGGCGACCGTAGCGGTGAACAAGAGGTTTGAGAACGTCGTCGTTCACCCGCTCGGGCTTGAGCCTACGGAATGGTACGTGCCTCTTCCGCTGCAGAAATACAGCGAGTAGACCCGATTCCGCTGAAAAAAAATCCGTAATCCCGGAATTATTTATGTTATATTCCGTATAATTTAAGGATTGAGGTAAAGAACCGGAAATATTTTTATCCCGGATACCCCTTAATCTTTTCTCAATATATAAAGATAATTTCTCACACCGTACATGAGAGACTACATAATAAAACGGCTGCTTCTCCTGATACCCACGCTCTTCGGGATAACCGTAATCACGTTCTTCATAATCCAGCTCGCGCCCGGAAACCCTGTGGAAAGGAAGCTTCAGCTGGACGAGGGAATCAAATCAGAAGCGATAACACAGCAGATAGTAGAGGAAACGAAGAAGCTATACGGCCTGGATAAACCCATCTACGAGCGCTACTGGATATGGGTAAAGCAGATAGGGACGCTCGATTTCGGCCGCTCATACAAGGACCACCGCCCGGTAATCGACAAGATAGCGGAGCGGATTCCCATCACGCTCACTCTGAATATAATTTCCATAATACTGATTTATATTATCTCGATACCTGTCGGAATCTACTCAGCGGTCAGAGACGGCAGCTTCTTCGAGAGGACCAATACCTTCTTTCTGTTCATACTTTATTCAATCCCGAGCTTCTGGATGGCGATGATTCTGATATTCCTCCTCGGGGGAGGGGAGTACTGGGATATATTCCCCGTTTACGGGATACTCTCTCCGGGGGCGGAGAACTACCCCTTTTTCAAAAAGGCGCTTGATTTTCTATGGCATATAGTGCTTCCCGTGTTCTGCCTTACGTACGGGAGCCTGGCCTACCTTTCCAGGTTCCAGAAGGGGAGTCTGCTCGAGGTGCTTAGGGAAGACTTTGTCAGAACCGCAACCGCAAAGGGTCTCCCGAAATCAAAGGTCCTCCTCAAGCACGCGCTCAGAAACGCGCTCATACCTATAATTACCATAATAGCCGGAATACTTCCCGCCATGATCGGGGGCAGCGTTATAATCGAAACCATATTTTCCATTCCCGGGATCGGCCAGCTGGGGTTCGAGTCCGTTCTCGCACGGGACTATCCGATGATAATGGCGATTGCGACTATATCCGCTTTCCTGACACTGATAGGAATACTTATATCAGACCTCATCTATGTGCTCGTCGATCCCCGAATAAGCTTCGAGGGTAAAAGGTGACGGAAACCAGGAGTACGGGATTCTGGGGGAGCGTATGGAAAAAGTTCAAGAGGGACAGGCTCGCCATGGGAGCCTTTGTAGTGATACTGCTTCTTTTCGGAGTAGCACTGTGTCAAAATTTTCTCGCTGGAAACAAACCGATAATTCTTAAGTACGAAGGAGAATACTATTTCCCCGTGCTTATAAGGTACAATGAATTTTTCGGCACCGATTTCAAGCAGCTCGACAAGAATCTGAAAAATGGCGACTTCGCCGTATTCCCGCCCGTGCCTTACAGCCCCACCGAAAACGACCTCCTGTCCATACTCGAGCCCCCGTCATCGAAACACCTATTCGGAACGGACGACAGGGGGAGGGACGTTCTCAGCCGTATGATCTACGGGGCCAGAATATCGCTCTCGATCGGATTTGTGGCCGTGGGCATCTCAGCCGTAATCGGCATTTTACTCGGCGGCATCGCGGGCTACTACGGGGGGAAAACGGATTTTATCGTCTCTAGGCTTTTCGAGGTTATGATGACTTTCCCGGTATTCTTCCTGATTCTGACAATACTCGCGTTCAGAGACCCCAGCATCTACAACATAATGATTGTGATAGGCGCCACCGGATGGACGGGAATCGCGCGCCTCATAAGGGGGGAATTTCTGAAACTGAGAAAATACGAATATGTCGAGGCCGCGGTCGCGCTCGGCGGAAACGACTTCAGGGTGATGATGAAACACATGCTCCCGAACGCCCTCGCCCCGGTCCTCGTGGACGCGACATTCGGAATCGCGGGGGCCATTCTGGTCGAATCCGCCCTGAGTTTCCTGGGATTCGGCGTGCCGCCCCCCGACCCTAGCTGGGGAGACGTGCTCTCGCAGTCCCAGAGATATGTGGATTTCGCCTGGTGGCTTGTCCTATTCCCCGGCGCGGCTATATTTGTAACGGTAACTTCGTTTAACCTCGTCGGAGAGGGGTTCAGAAACGCTATCGACCCCAAGTTCAGGGGGGGCACGTGAAGCGGATAAACGAGGTGTTAAGCTGAATACGCGGTCGTCAAAGTGTGATTGAATATGAATAACGCGCTGGAAATAAATGATTTGAGAGTTTCTTTTTCCTCGGAAGGTAAAAGGGTAGAGGTGGTAAGCGGCGTGTCCATCTCCGTTCCCACGGGCAAGATCGTGGGCGTCGTGGGCGAGAGCGGATGCGGCAAGACCGTGACCGCGCTTTCGGTCATGCGCCTGATTCCGGAGCCTCCCGGCAGTATAGACACCGGGAGGATAATTTTCGACGGAGCCGATTTGCTCAGTCTCGGCGACAGGGATATGCGCTCTGTCAGGGGGAACAGGATATCCATGATTTTTCAGGAGCCTATAAGCTCTCTTAACCCGGTCTTCACCGTCGGAGACCAGATAGGGGAGGCGCTCAGAACACATCTCAACATATCGAGGAAAGAAGAAAAGGGGAGGGTTATCGAGCTTCTAAAGCTCGTCGGAATACCCGCGCCCGAAAGGAGAATGAATAACTATCCTCACGAGATGAGCGGGGGAATGTCGCAGAGAGTGATGATAGCCATGGCGCTTGCCTGTAGCCCCGAAGTGCTGATCGCGGACGAGCCCACGACTGCGCTCGATGTAACAATCCAGGCGGGCATACTCGAATTGATAAACGACATCAGGGAAAAAATGGGAATGGCGGTGCTGCTGATTACCCACGACCTGGGAATAATAGCCGAGGTCGCGGACGAGGTATATGTAATGTACGCGGGCAAGATAGCTGAGCATGCCGTAACAGAGAACCTGTTCAGGGAGCCCAAGCACCCCTACACGGTCGGGCTTCTTAACTCTATTCCCGATCTTCGCGAGAGTAAGGAGAAGCTGAACGCGATTCCCGGAGTAGTGCCGAGTCCGGGAGATTATCCGCCGGGATGCAGATTTCAGGACCGTTGCCCGCTTGTAATAGAAAAATGCAGAACCGAGGAGCCCCCGCTCGATGAGCACGCGCCGGGTCATTACTCGGCATGCTGGAGGGCGCACGAAGTCACTAAAGGAATCTGATAACGTCTATGAAGGAACTACTAAAAATAAAAGGACTAAAAAAATATTTTCCGGTCAAGTCGGGAGTGCTGTCGCGGGTTTCGAATTTCGTGAAGGCGGTAGACGGAGTGGACATGACCGTGTCCAAAGGCGAGACGGTCGGGCTGGTGGGCGAGAGCGGATGCGGCAAGACGACTCTCGGAAAGACTATAATCAAGCTCCTTGAACCTACGGGAGGCGATATATTCTTCGAGGAAAAAAACATAACCCGCCTTAGCTCCTCTCGGATGAGGGCGTTTAGAAAAAAGATGCAGATAGTGTTCCAGGACCCATACGGCTCCCTCAACCCCAGGATGAAAGTGGAAAGCATAGTATCGGAGGGACTTATAATCCACAACATATCCTCCGCAAACGAGAGAAAGACCCTGGTCAGGGAGCTTCTGAGAACGGTAGGGCTCAGGGAGGACGCGCTCTCCCGATACCCGCATGAATTCAGCGGAGGACAGCGTCAAAGAATAGCGATCGCGAGAGCCCTCGCGCTGAATCCCGATTTTATCGTGTGCGACGAGCCTATCTCCGCTCTCGATGTATCGGTTCAGGCCCAGATCATAAACCTCTTTATAGAGCTACAGGAGAAATTCAGTCTTACCTACCTTTTTATATCTCACGATCTGCGCGTTGTCAGGCACATAAGCGACAGGGTTGCGGTGATGTATCTCGGGAAGATAGTGGAGTTCGCAGCGAGCAGGGAGCTCTACAAGAACCCCCTGCACCCCTACACGCGAATACTAATCTCCTCAGTCCCTATCGCTGATCCCGAGAAAAAGAGGAAGATGACCGTGCTCAAGGGGGACGTCCCGAGCCCGATTAATCCACCTCCGGGGTGCAGCTTCCACCCCCGCTGCCCCATAGCGGTTGAGAAGTGCTCGTCGGTAGAGCCGGAATTGCGGGACGTCGGAGGCGGGCATTTCGTTTCCTGCCACCTTGCGTGAAGACCCGATTCCAAATACTTGAAAATGGTTTATATTGTATTATTATTAAAATCCGTTATTTTTGTGACGGCTATTTGACAAGAGTCCGGGGCGATGAGAATAAGGGTATCGGATATAAAGGACGAGGGATTACGTATCGAAACGCATATGGATCCCCGGTGGCTCGATAATATACCGGAGCTTTGCTCGGGAACGGAAAATACCCGTCTCATATCGGACTTTGACATTGATTTAGAGGTTACGAGAGTCCTCAGGGAAGTTTCGGTGCTCGGGAAGATCAGTTTCTCCATCGAGGCCCCGTGCTCCAGATGCCTTGAAGCGGTCAGGCTGGATTTTATGCCGGAAATAAAGCTTCTCATCTCGCCTTCTGATAAAATTCGCGATGAGGAAGATTTGGATCACGAGACTTACAGCGGCGATGAAGTCGATCTCGGCAATTATTTGAGAGAGCAGATTGCCATTACACTTCCGGTTAAGGTAATATGCAGTGATGATTGCAAGGGGCTATGCACGAATTGCGGAATCAATCTTAACCAAGAACTGTGCGGCTGTGACAAGGAATGGATAGACCCGAGATTCGCAGCGCTTAAGAAATTGAAAATATGAAAAATTAGAGGGAGAATGAAAAATGGCACTTCCAAAAAGAAAACACTCTAAATCCAGATCCAGAAAAAGAAGAACCCACTATAAGATGAGTGCCCCCGGTTTGTCGGTCTGCCAGAATTGCGGAGAGCATAAGCCGCCTCACAGGGCATGCCCGGGCTGCGGGTTTTACAAGGGAAGAACATTCATTAAGGAACAGCAAGAAGAACTTTCATAAGGTATTCTCAAGTTTTCAAGGATTAAAGTTCAATGATTGCATTCGTATTTCCCGGTCAGGGTTCCCAGTATGTGGGAATGGGCAAGGAGCTTTATGATGAGTTCGGTGTCGCAAGAGATACTTTCGACGAGGCGAGCGAGGTTCTCGGAGTCAACATGGCGAAGCTTTGTTTTGAAGGCGGTCCCGGTGAGCTTTCTCTTACGGCAAATGCGCAACCTGCGATACTAACGGTCAGCACAGTTTCTCTCAGGGTGCTAAATTCCCAGTTGGACATAACGCCCGATTTTGTGGCGGGACACAGCCTGGGGGAATATTCCGCCCTTGTCGCGAACGGATCCATGACTTTTAAAGACGCCGTGCATACGGTAAGAAAAAGAGGGGAGTTCATGCAGGAAGCGGTCCCGGTCGGAGCAGGGGCAATGACCGCGGTACTGGGACTGGAAATAGAAATTATAGAGCAAATATGCAGCGATGTATCAAGAAACTCGCTCGTGGCAAGCCCGGCCAATCTTAATGCGCCGGGACAGACCGTTATCTCAGGCAATAAAGAAGCTGTCATTGAGGCGTCGGAAATGGCCAAAACGAGAGGTGCCAAGAGGGTAGTGCCGCTTGACGTGAGTGCGCCCTTTCATTGCGCACTCATGAAACCCGCCGCCGATAAACTGGCCGGTGTTCTGAACGGTGTGGAGTTTAGTGAAATGAGCGTGCCTATAGTAACTAATTGTGACGCGACGATTAACAACGACTCTTCTAGAACGGCGGACCTTCTTATTAAACAGGTAACAAGCCCGGTTAGATGGTACGAGTCGGTAGAGAGCCTCCGAAGGGAAGGGGTAAGCAGGTTTATAGAGATAGGCCCCAGGAATGTCCTTACGGGTTTGATTAGAAGAACGCTATCGGATGTATCAGTCGGCAATTTTGAAAATACGGCACAATTGGAGTCATTGAAAAATGGGAGAAATTGAGCAAAAGGTAGCGCTTATCACGGGGGGTTCGAGAGGAATAGGAAAATCAATCGCGCTCAGGCTTGCCGGAGACGGCGCTTTTGTGGTTATTAATTACCAGAAAAACCAGGATGCGGCAAAAAAAGTGCTGTCGGAGATTGAAAAGGCCGGGGGAAAGGGCAAAATAGCCTGTTTCAGTGTTTCCGACTTTGAGTCGGTACAGGAAGAGGTGGAAAAAATTGTCACTGAGCAGGGTGGACTTCATATACTTGTCAACAATGCGGGCATTACGCAGGACACGCTACTCTTGAGGATGAAATTCGAGGATTGGGAAAATGTAATCACCACCAATCTCAACGGTGTATTTAACTGCACCAAGGCAGTAACTCGCATTATGATCAAACAGAGGTACGGCAGGATTGTCAATATCACCTCGGTAGTGGGAGAGATGGGCAATTCGGGACAGACGAACTATGCGGCCTCGAAGGCGGGTATTATCGGGTTCACCAAGGCAGCCGCGAGGGAAATGGCTCCCAGGTCTATCACGGTAAACGCGGTAAGCCCCGGCTTTATAGAGACTGATATTACGAACAATCTGCCGGAAGAAATAAGAAATCAATATATTGAAAAAATACCGCTGGGCAGGTTCGGTTCACCCGAGGACGTGGCAGGGGTCGTTGCTTTTCTGACCTCCGAGGAAGCATCATATATAACGGGTGAGGTGGTCAGGGTGAACGGCGGAATATATACTTAAACCGTAAGGAGGTAGTAAAAATGGCTCAGGAAAAGGAAATTCTAGGCAAAGTAAAAGATATGGTCGCGAGTCAGTTGGGCAAGTCGGAGGATGAGATTACACCCGAATCTTCTTTTATAGAAGACCTGGGTGCGGATTCACTCGATCTGGTAGAGTTAATTATGTCTATGGAAGACGAGTTCGGACTTGAGATTTCCGATGAAGACGCTGAATCGATCATTACGGTACAGGACGCCGTTAACTTTATCATGGAGCGTAAAAAGTAATGAATAAAAGGGTAGCGGTTACAGGTATAGGTCTTGTAACCCCTCTGGGGATAGGCAATAAAGAGACCTGGGACGCAATATGCGAAGGGCGCGGAGGAGTGCACAGGACAACAAAGTTCGACCCCTCGGAGCACAAGACGCAGTTCGCGGCTGAAATTAACGATTTTAATCCCGAGCTTTTTATGAATCCCAAAGAAGCGAGGAAGACCGACACCTTTATTCAGTACGCCGTAGCTTCCGCAAAGCTCGCCCTTCAAGACGCGGGACTCGAAATTACAGACGAGCTTTCCCCTCTGACCGGCGCTATAGTAGGCTCGGGCATCGGAGGAATGGAAACCTATGTAAATACGGTCCTCACTATGGAGGAAAAGGGACCCGGCCGTCTATCGCCATTTTTCATCACTAATATCATCAATAACATGGCTGCTGGTTATATTTCGATATTCTTCAACGCAAAAGGCCCCAATTGCTGCACCACCACCGCTTGCGCCGCGAGCGCGCACGCCGTAGGTTACGCAGCGCAGGCAATTCAAAAGGGAGACGCGCTTATCATGTTCGCGGGCGGCTCCGAGGCGCCTGTCATACCCCTGACATTCGCGGGATTCAACGCAATGAGGGCGCTGTCTACCAGAAACGACGAACCGGAAAGGGCATCCCGCCCGTTCGACAGGGAAAGGGACGGGTTCATTATCGGAGAAGGCTCCGGTATGCTCATACTCGAGGAGATGGAGTTCGCGAAAAAGCGGGGCGCGAGAATATATGCGGAATTAGCGGGTTACGGGATGAGCGGCGACGCAAGCCACATTACGGCGCCCTCACTTGACGGCCCCGAGAGATGCATGAAGGCCGCGCTCAATGCGGGCGGCATAAATCCCGACGAGATAGATTACATTAACGCTCACGGGACATCGACTCCACTTAACGACGCAAACGAGACTAATGCCATAAAGGAAGTTTTCAAGGACAGGGCTTATAAAATCCCCGTAAGCTCGACAAAATCAATGACGGGACACCTCCTCGGCGCCGCGGGGGGAGTCGAGGCTGCATTCACGGTCAAAGCCCTTGACGAAGGGGTTCTCCCGCCCACGATAAACTATGACAATCCCGATCCCGAATGCGACCTAGACTATGTCCCCAACGAGGCCAGAAAGGAATCGATCAAAACCGCGCTCAGTAACTCTTTCGGCTTCGGCGGGACAAACGCCTCCCTGATATTCAGAAAATTAGATTGATTTGAAAGATAAACTCGCCTGAACAGACCCGAGGGGCCAGAAAATATCGCCATAGCCCGTATTTTCACGATAGAGCCGCGAAGACATAATTAAATCCTTGCCCCGGCTTGATTTGTTATCATAAAATTGTACAATGCTTATGGTAACTTTCCTATTAATTACCAGCTAAGGAGAATACAATGAGTGAACAAAAAAACGGCCTCAATCCCATTTCTACGCTTAAAACAAGCTCGGGTGAAGTGAAATATTATTCGCTCAAGGCCCTAGGGGACACACTCGGAAAGGACATCTCCCGACTCCCCGTATCTATCAGGATCCTTCTGGAAAATGTTATAAGAAACTATGACGGGAGTACGATCAACGATGAGCACGTAAAGGCTCTTGCCGGATGGGATCCGGAAAACAAAGAGGCTAAAGAAATTCCCTATTGCCCGGCCCGCGTAATACTTCAGGATTTCACGGGCGTCCCCTGCGTGGTCGACCTTGCGGCGATGAGGTCGGTTGTAAACCGTCTCGGAGGAGACCCTGAGAAAATAAATCCGATAGTGCCTGTGGATCTTGTTATAGATCACTCCGTCCAGGTCGATTATTTCGCCAATGATAAAGCCTTCCAGTTGAATGTCGAAAGGGAGTACGAGCGTAATGGAGAGAGATACGCATTCTTAAGGTGGGCGCAGAAGGCTTTCGATAATTTCAGAGTAGTCCCGCCGGGAACGGGAATAGTGCATCAGGTTAATCTTGAATGCCTTGCGAGCGTCGTCGCCTCACGCGAGGTGGACGGAGAAACGGTCGCGTACCCGGACACACTGGTAGGAACCGACTCACACACGACAATGATAAACGCCCTGAGCGTGCTTGGATGGGGAGTCGGAGGGATCGAGGCCGAGGCCTGCATGCTGGGACAGCCGCTCTATATGCTGGTCCCGGACGTAATAGGGTTCAAACTGTCCGGCCAGCTTGCCGAAGGGGTAACTGCCACCGATCTTGTGCTCACCGTAACGGAAATGCTGAGGAAAAAGGGAGTGGTGGGCAAGTTCGTAGAATTTTACGGCCCGGGCCTGAGCCAGCTTGCTCTTTCAGATAAGGCAACAATAGCGAATATGTCGCCGGAGTACGGCGCAACCATGGGGTTTTTCCCAGTTGACGAAGAAAACCTGCGCTACCTGAAAATTACAGGAAGGGACCGAAAACTCGTGGAACTCGTCGAAACCTATACGAAGGAGCAGGGGTTGTTCAGAACGGACGAAACCCCGGACCCGGTATATAACGATACTCTGGAGCTCGATATTTCCACCGTTGAGCCCTCCATGGCCGGGCCCAGTCGTCCCCAGGACAGGGTGTCTTTAAAAAACCTGAAGCAGACCTTCGAGAAAGACCTCAAGCATAAAACCGGCGACGAAAGCGAGGAAAATTTAAAGAAAAAAACGGATGTAAAATTCAATGGAGACTCGGAGCAGCTGGGAAACGGCTCGGTTGTGATAGCAGCCATCACGAGCTGCACCAACACTTCAAATCCCTCCGTCATGGTGGGTTCGGGTCTTGTGGCCAAAAAGGCGGTTGAAAAGGGCCTGACCGTAAAGCCCACTGTGAAAACCAGCCTCGCGCCCGGCTCAAAAGTAGTGACCGATTACCTCGACGCCTCGGGGCTCACGACCTACCTGGATAAGCTGGGCTTCGATCTTGTGGGTTACGGCTGCACCACGTGTATAGGCAACAGCGGTCCTCTGCCGGAGCCGGTCGAAAAAGCGATAAGAGAAAACGATCTTACATGCGCGGCAGTATTGAGCGGAAACAGGAATTTCGAGGGGCGCATTCACCCCTATGTTAAATTCTCCTATCTCGCTTCGCCCCCGCTCGTGGTAGCGTTCGCTCTGGCGGGAACAGTGGATATCGATATATACAATGAACCCATAGGCACCGGGTCGGACGGCGAGCAGGTGTATCTCAAAGATATATGGCCCGCCCAGAAGGAAATAACCGATACCGTAAATAACGTTCTGAATCCCGAAATGTTCAGAGCCCAGTACACTCATGTATTCGACGGGGACGAAAGATGGAAAGAGCTCTCAACGCCTGAGGGGAACCTCTATAAATGGGACGAGAACTCGACGTATATTCAAAACCCGACGTTCTTTACGGATTTCTCTCTCGATTTTCCCGAGACATCGGACATCAAAGGCGCGCGCGTCCTTGCCCTTCTCGGCGACTCCATCACTACCGATCACATTTCGCCCGCAGGCTCGATTCCCAAAGACGGCCCCGCGGGCAGGTACCTCATTTCCCGCGGCGTCGCGCAGCGGGACTTTAACAGCTTCGGCTCCCGGAGAGGAAACCACGAGGTTATGATAAGAGGCACTTTCGCGAATATACGTATCAGGAATAAAATGGTGCCCGGAGTCGAGGGCGGGGTAACAAAATACGTTCCTACTGATGAGGAAATGTCGATATTCGACGCATCGATGAAATACCAGTCCGAGGGTACTCCTCTCATCGTCATTGGCGGCAAGGAGTACGGCACAGGAAGCTCCCGTGACTGGGCGGCTAAAGGCACGATACTTCTCGGCGTAAAGGCCGTTATAGCCGAAAGCTACGAGAGGATTCACAGGAGCAACCTTGTAGGTATGGGAGTGCTGCCGCTTCAGTTCAAAGACGGGGAGAGCCAGGAAACATACGGACTCACCGGTTTTGAAAAGTACGATATCGGCGGAATATCCGAAGGGCTCAGGCCCGGAAAGGAAATCCCTGTCACCGTAACGAGAGAAGACGGGGATAATTTTAGTTTTAACGCCGTATGCCGTCTCGACAGTCCTGTAGAAGTCGAATATTATAAAAACAGCGGGATATTGCAAACGGTTTTACGACAAATGATGAAATAAGGACGATATCCCGGGCTTACATCCGATAAAGAATCCGAATTCATCATGACACGGCAAAACGCCGCGTCAGGGCCAAGTCTCACACACTAATTCGATATTCAGGCCTGGAGCCGCGTTTATTTGAATTTTCGGTTTTTATTATTTATATTTCAGTCCAAATTTTTTAAATGGGAGTACAAACAATGTCATCCGCAAAACCCAGTGTGGGTCAGAAAATTGAAATCGATAAAGATAACGACTGTCTGATAGTACCCGACAATCCTATCATTCCATTCATAGAAGGCGACGGTACGGGGCCCGATATATGGCGGGCATCCCAGATTGTATTCGATGCCGCAGTTGAAAAGGCTTACGGCGGCAGGAGGCAAATAATCTGGCGCGAGGTAATGACGGGAGAAAAAGCATTCGAGCTTACCGGAGAATGGCTTCCGGATGAGACGCTGGATGACCTGAAAGAATATATAGTCTCTATTAAAGGCCCTCTTACTACACCTATAGGAGGAGGCATAAGGAGTTTAAACGTCGCTCTCAGGCAGATACTCGATCTCTACGCTTGCGTGCGTCCGGTGAAGTATATAAAGGGCACCCCGTCCCCCATAAAAAGGCCGGAAGATATGGACATGATTATCTTCAGGGAAAATACCGAAGACGTGTATTCCGGAATAGAATGGCAGAGCGGGTCCAAAGAGGCTAAGGAAATCAGAGACTATCTGGTTGAGAAGTACGGCGTGAATATACGCGAAGGCTCCGGAATAGGGATAAAACCTATAAGCCCGTTCGGAACTAAAAGACTGGTCAGAAAAGCTATCAAATACGCTACTGATAAAAAGAGAGACAGCGTTACGTTGGTTCACAAAGGGAACATAATGAAGTTCACCGAGGGCGCTTTCAGGGATTGGGGATATGAGCTTGCCAAGGATGAATTCCCGAACGACTCGATTACCGAAGACGAGCTATGGGATGTTTATAAAGGCAAAAGACCCGACGGGAAGGTTGTAATTAACGACAGGATAGCCGACAACATGCTTCAGCAGATTCTGACGAGGACCAGGGAGTATCAGGTATTAGCGACATCCAACCTCAACGGCGACTATCTGTCGGACGCCTGCGCCGCGCAGGTAGGAGGCCTCGGAATGGCCCCCGGAGGGAATATCGGCGACTATCTGGCTCTATTCGAGGCGACGCACGGAACGGCCCCGAAGTACGCCGGTCAGGACAAGGTGAACCCCAGCTCTGTAATACTCTCAGGGGTGATGATGTTCGAATATCTGGGATGGGACGAAGTTTCCGATCTCATTCTCAAGGCCATGGAAATTACGATTCTGGATAAAACGGTTACTTACGACCTAGAACGCCAGCTGGATAACGCGAAGCTGCTTAAATGTTCCGAATTCGGAGAGGCAATCGCGGCCAATATGGACAGGGTTACGGTTTGAACTCCGTTCATACGACAGATAATAGCCTGAATAAAATATTATTTCCTCAAAATTAAGCTAAAGACATTCATTAAGGAGCAGTCAAATGAGCAGATCAAAAATTTCAGTAATAGGCGCGGGAAACGTAGGCGCGTCAACGGCTTTAATGCTTTCCCAGATGGAACTGGGCGATGTGGTTCTGGTTGACATCGTCGAGGGTATGCCTCAGGGCAAGGCTCTGGACATGATGGAGATGAATCCCGTGTACGGATACGACGTAAACATAACGGGCACAAACAGTTACGAAGAGACGGAAAACTCGGACGTCGTCGTAATTACCTCGGGGCTCCCCAGAAAACCCGGGATGAGCAGGGATGACCTAATAGCCAAGAATACCAGCATTGTTAAGGAAGTTACCGAAAATGTCGCGAAAAAATCGCCTAACGCAATACTGATTCTTGTTACCAACCCTCTGGACGCAATGGTTTATGTTGCGCACAAGATAAGCGGTTTTCCCAGGGAAAGGGTGATGGGCATGGCGGGCGTGCTCGACTCCGCGAGATTCAGAGCATTCATAGGAATGGAGCTCGGGGTCTCGGTTGAGAATATAAACGCCTTCGTACTTGGCGGTCACGGGGATGATATGGTGCCGCTCGGGAGGTTTACGACAGTCGCCGGGGTGCCCGTTACGGAGCTTATTCCCCAGGACAGGCTCGAAGCCATAATCAAGAGGACACGCGGAGGGGGCGGCGAGATAGTGCAGCTCCTCAAAACTGGAAGCGCTTTCTATGCGCCGGCGGTATCGGCAGTCGAAATGGTGGAGGCCATACTCAAGGACAAAAAGAAGATTCTCCCTTGCTGCGTGCTCGCAAAGGGAGAGTACGGCATAGACAACATCTTTGTGGGGCTCCCTGTTAAGCTCGGAAGTAAAGGAGTCGAGGAAATTTTTGAAATCAAGCTTTCCGAGGAGGAAAGGGAAGAGCTTCATGTATCCGCGAGTCATGTTAAGGAGCTCTGCGAGCACATCGAAAAGACAGGTGAAATTTAAGAAATAAATCTATCCCCGGACGGGGTCCCGTTCGGCTTGACTCCCCCGGGGTATTAATATAATATTACAGACCGATTTTCCCGGCAAGCTGAGAAAAAACCCTTGATAATAAATAAAAAACGAGACGAGTTAGGGAGGGACTGAGATGTCAAACGGAAGCGCGCAGGGTGCAATGACTTTGAGGCGGGATACGTGGTGGGTAGCTCCCCTTATTACAGCGGTCGTTCTGGGCGCATTCGGTATTTATTCAACCTGGCGCGCGGTCGCAAATGCCGATTTCCTCGTAGAACCTTATCTTTCTCCTTTTTATTCGCCCTATATACTCGCTTCGTGGTGGCCTTTCTCACCCGCGCTATTGATTCTATGGGCCCCCCTCGGCTTCAGGGCCACCTGCTACTATTACCGCAAAGCATACTACCGGTCGTTTTTCCTTTCACCCCCCGGCTGCGCGGTACGCCCCCTGGCCAAAGAAGGCTCTTACAAGGGGGAAACGAGATTTCCCTTCATACTTCAGAACTTGCACCGTTACTTTTTCTATGCTGCAACTGTAGTTCTCTTTTTTCTCTGGGTGGACGCTTTCAAGGCGTTTAAATTCGAAGACGGCTTCGGGGTGGGGGTAGGCACACTGGTTCTTTTGGCGAACGCCATACTCCTGAGTTTCTATTCAATGGGATGCCATTCCTTCCGCCATCTTATCGGAGGGAATTTAAATGTATTTTCCAAATGCCCCACGCGCTTTAAGCTGTGGGGTAAAGCAAGCGCTTTTAACGAGCACCATATGATGTGGGCATGGATAAGCCTTTTCGGCGTAGCACTCGCCGATCTGTACGTTTTCCTGCTCGCCAGAGGCGTTATAACAGACGTGAGGTTAATATAAATGGAGAAGTATGAGACACATACACATGACGTGATCGTAATCGGCGCGGGAGGGGCCGGGCTCAGGGCCGCAATAGAGGCCTCCGCTCAGGGTGCCTCGGTAGGGCTTGTATGCAAGTCGCTTCTGGGAAAGGCTCATACAGTTATGGCTGAAGGGGGAGTAGCGGCTGCTCTTGCGAATGTAGACGAGAAGGACGACTGGAAAACACACTTCCACGACACCATGCACGGAGGGAAAATGCTTAATAACTGGCGCATGGCTCAGCTCCACGCCCAGGAAGCCCCGGAACGTGTAAAAGAGCTCGAACACTGGGGAGCGCTTTTCGACAGGACAAAAAACGGAAAGATAATGCAGAGGGCCTTCGGAGGGCACACCTGGAAAAGGCTTGCCCACGTCGGAGACAGAACAGGGCTTGAAATGATCCGAACCCTCCAAGACAGGGGAATACACTCCGGAATGGACGTGTATATGGAATGCACAATTACTCATTTGCTTAAAGACGGGGAGAGGATTTCGGGCGCGTTCGGTTACTGGCGCGAGAGCGGAAGATTCATACTTTTCAAGGCTAAAGCCGTCATCCTGGCCACGGGAGGCATAGGAAAGGCATACAAGGTAACCTCGAACTCCTGGGAATATACAGGCGACGGGCATGCGCTCGCGTACGAGGCGGGGGCGGAGCTTATCGATATGGAATTCGTACAGTTCCATCCGACGGGCATGGTCTGGCCGCCGAGCGTAAAGGGGATTCTCGTTACCGAAGCCGTAAGGGGCGAGGGAGGCATACTGCGGAACCGGGAAGGTGAAAGGTTTATGGAAAAATACGACCCCGAGCGGATGGAGCTGTCCACGAGGGACATCGTAGCGAGATCTATCTACACGGAAGTCCAGGAAGGAAGAGGATCACCCCACGGCGGGGCGTTTCTCGACATCTCGCACAGAGGGGGCGAGTACGTCAAAAAGAAACTACCCAGTATGTACCATCAGTTTATGGAATTCGCCGAAATCGACATCACCAAGGAACCGATGGAAGTATTCCCCACGACCCATTACGTGATGGGAGGCGTACGCGTTGATGCGGACACCACGGGAAGCACCGTGCCCGGACTCTTCGCGGCCGGTGAAGTGGCGGGAGGTATGCACGGAGCGAACAGACTCGGCGGCAACTCCCTTTCGGACTTGCTCGTGTTCGGAAGAAGGGCGGGCCTGGGGGCCGCGCAGTACGCTAACGAGATTAGGGACAACACATTAAAAATAGACGACGTGGATCTTGAAAAGGCCACCGAGGAGATGCTGCAGCCCTTTGAAAACGCCGAAGGGGAGAATCCCTATACGGTGCATCAGGAGCTTCAGGAAATTATGGGTTCTTATGTCGGTGTCTTCAGAACCAGGGAAAAAATCAACGAGGGAATCGAGGAGCTCGGAGTCCTTAAGGAGAGGGCTTCACAGCTAAGAATAGAAGGTTCGCGAATGTTCAACCCGGGCTGGCACCTCTGCAAGGATTTACACTCAATGCTTATCGTCTCCGAGGCGCTCGCCAAATGCGCTTACCAGAGAGAAGAGAGCAGGGGCGCTCACAGCAGAGTCGATTTCCCCGACGCCGACAACGAAAAATGGGGAAAGGTAAACTCGGTAATTTCAAAAGACAACGGGGATATGAAAATCGGGACATCTCCGCTTTCTCAAATGCCGGAGGAGCTTAAGAAGATAGTAGACGGAGGTTACAAATAAATGTCAGTTGCCAAAGTGAGAGTGTACCGGGGTGACAAGAACGGCGGAGAGGAAATGGAGTATGAGGTGCCTCTGGAGGAGGGAATGGTGGTTTTGGACGCCATTCATTTCATTCAGGCCAACTACGACGGCGACCTTGCGGTAAGATGGAATTGTAAAGCGGCAAAATGCGGCTCATGCAGCGCCGAAGTGAACGGCATGCCCGCGCTTACGTGCAAGACCCGCATGGACAGCCTGCCGCTCGATAAGCCGGTAACCGTCTATCCGGTAAAAACGTTCCCCATAATCAAGGACCTTGTAACCGACGTTTCCTGGAACTATGAGGTCAGGAAGAAAATACCGCCATTCACGCCCGCAAAAGATACCGAATGGATAATGTATCAGGAGGACGTGGAAAGGAGCCAGGAATTCCGCAAATGCATCGAATGCTTCTTGTGCCAGAACGTGTGCCATATTCTCCGAAATCACGATGAGAAGAATGAATTCTTCGGTCCTCGTATGTTGATAAAAATAGCTGAGCTCGAAATGCATCCGCTTGACACGGAGGACAGAAAAGAATTTCTAAGGGAACAGGCCGGAGTGGGTTACTGCAATATTACCAAATGCTGTACCGAGGTTTGCCCCGAGCATATACATATTACCGATAATGCGATTATTCCGCTTAAGGAAAGGGTGGCGGACACTTATTTCGATCCCCTGCTGTGGATCTTCAGCAAGTTCAAAGCGGCTGACTGACAGCAATTATTCCCGTCTCTTCAAGGAGGATTTACATTGAATATTCATGAGTATCAGGCAAAGGAGCTTCTATCCCAGTACGGAGTACCGGTTCCGCTTGGAAAAGTCGCGTTTCATTCAGAGGAAGCCCATCAGATAGCAAAGGATCTTGGTGTAGAAAGATTTGTCGTAAAGGCACAGATCCATGCCGGAGGAAGAGGAAAGGGGGGCGGTGTGAAGCTTGCGAGCACGCTTGACGAAGTGGTTCAGCTCGCCTCTGAAATATTGGGTATGAATCTGGTAACCCATCAGACGGGCCCCGAGGGGAAGCTGGTAAGAAAGGTAATGGTTGAAGAGGCCTCCGGCATAGAGAAAGAATTCTACCTGGGAATGGTAATTGACAGGGCGCAAGAGGGGATAGTGGTGATGGCCAGTCCCGAGGGCGGGGTGGAAATAGAAAAGGTCGCCGCGGAAAACCCTGAAAAAATAATCAAGGAATACGTGGACCCCGGAGTGGGGCTTCTACCCTTTCAGTGCAGGAAAATAGCTTATTTCCTGGGTCTCGAAGGAAAGGCGGTAAATAAAGCCGTTAAGTTTATAACGGGCCTGTACGAGCTTTTTACGGATAAGGACTGCTCGCTTGCCGAGATAAATCCTCTTATTTTAACGAAATCGGGTGATATAATGGCGCTTGATGCCAAGATGAATTTTGACGACAACGCGATTTTCAGGCATCCCGATATCGAAAAGCTCCACGACCCCGACGAAGAAGACCCGACGGAGCTCGAGGCCAAGGAATGGGGAATAAGCTACGTAAAGCTCGACGGTAATATAGGGTGTCTCGTGAACGGAGCCGGTCTTGCGATGTCCACTATGGATATAATCAAGCACCACGGCGGAGAGCCAGCCAATTTCCTGGATGTAGGGGGCGGAGCAACCACGGAACAGGTCACACAGGCTTTTAAAATGATCCTGAGCGACTCTAATGTGAAAGCCATATTCGTTAATATTTTCGGCGGTATCATGAAGTGCGACACCATCGCCGAAGGTATCATCGCAGCCGCCAAGGAAGTAGGGATTGAAGTCCCGCTTGTGGTAAGACTCGAGGGGACAAATGTCGAGCTCGGCAGAAAAATGCTGTCGGAATCAGGACTTAATATCATTACAGGCGCCGACATGAAAGAGGCTGCCGCAAGGGTAGTCGAAGCTTCTAAAGACTGAAATAGCGCCCGGGTCCTTTTTCCGAATACTTTGAACCGGTAACCCTTTTGAGCAACGGGGTCGCCGAAACTGAACAAAATACATAAATTATTAATATCTAACTACCTGATAATAAACGATTAACCTATTTACGTTTTCAGCTTTTTATCCCCTTGACATTTCCCTAATGATGATTAGTTTTGAAAAAGGAGGTTTTAAAGCTATGAAAGCACTAGCAGTAAGGGAACCGCTCGGTATTTTTCTTCAGGAAATCGAAAAATACCCGGTTTTAAGCAAAAAAGAGGAATATAAGCTGGCCGTAAGGTATTATGAGGATAATGACGATCTGGAAGCTGCGAACAAGCTTGTTGTATCCAACCTCAGGTTTGTGATAAAGATCGCTTCTGAATACATTTCGTACGGCTTTCCCCTTACTGACCTTATACAGGAAGGAACAATAGGGTTAATGAAAGCTGTTAAAAAGTTCAATCCCTACAAGGGATACAGGCTTATATCCTATGCTGTCTGGTGGATAAGGGCTAAAATTCAGAACCACATAATGAAATTCTGGAGCCATGTTAAGATAGGAACAACGCAGGCCCAGAGAAAGCTCTTCCACAAAATAGGCAGGGCAAAGAAGCAGCTGGATATAAACAACGGGGAAATGACTGAAACAGATGTCAGGAAAGTAGCCGAATTGTTCGGAGTGAAAGATAAAGACGTAATTGACATGGAGCTCAGAGTGGCTTCAAGGGATTTTTCGCTCGACTCGGCTTCTACGGAGGATAATTCCATTACGTATCTCGATGCTCTTTCCGATGACGGATCAAGTCAGGAAGAATTGATCGAATCGATTGAAGACAGAGAGCTTGCCCGTGAAGGGCTCAGGTCCGGATTAAAAAAACTTTCCCCGCGGGAAAAAAGAATAATAGAGAGCAGGTATCTAACGGACCCGCAGAGTAAATTGAGAGAACTCGGCGACGAGCTGGGAATATCCAAGGAAAGAGTGAGACAGATAGAGGTCCGGGCCCTGAAAAAACTGAGGGGCGAAGTGGAGACAACCGTAGACGAAGGTTACTCATCGGACACTGAAACAAGAATATAAAAAATCAGGAGGCGAAATAAATGGCAAAAAGCGGAAAGATTATAGGTATTGACCTGGGTACGACAAACTCTGTGGTTGCGATAGTCGAAGGCGGTGAGCCGAAAGTAATCATTAACGAGGAGGGCGCCCGGGTAACCCCTTCAGTCGTGGCTTTTACAAAAGAGGGAGAAACTCTCGTAGGCGGCCCCGCTAAAAGGCAGGCGGTCGTAAACCCCGAAAACACCATATTTTCTGTAAAGAGACTAATGGGAAGACGTTTTGAGGAGGTAGAAGACGAGGCTAAATCACTCCCCTATAAAATTGTGAAATCAAAGAATGATGACGCGTGGGTGGAGGTAATGGGCAAGGATTATTCACCCCCCCAGATTTCCTCTCATGTGCTTATGAAACTCAAGAAAGCCGCGGAAAACTATATCGGCGACGAGATCAAAGAGGCGGTGATAACCGTTCCGGCCTATTTTAACGACAGTCAGAGACAGGCTACCAAGGACGCCGGAAAAATTGCGGGCCTGGAAGTAAAAAGGATTATAAACGAGCCCACCGCAGCCGCGCTCTCCTACGGGTTTGATAAAAAGAACGAAGGCACTATAGCGGTATATGACCTGGGGGGCGGCACATTCGATATTTCCATCCTGGAAGTCGGAGACAACGTAATTGAGGTTAAATCCACAAACGGAGATACCCATCTCGGGGGTGACGACTTCGATAGACTGGTGATGGAATACATAATAGATGAATTCAAGAAAGAATCGGGTATCGATCTCGGAAACGACAAGATGGCGCTTCAGAGATTGAGACAGGAGTCGGAGAAGGCGAAAATCGAGCTCTCGAACACCCTTGAAACCGAAATAAACCTGCCGTTCATAACAGCGGACTCCGCAGGCCCGAAACACCTGGTTATGAAGATAACCAGATCGAAATTCGAGCAGCTAATCGAAGACAAGGTAAAGGGCACACTCGAGCCGTGCCGCCAGGCGCTTAAAGACGCCGGTTTAAAAGCAAGTGATATTAATGAGATTATTTTGGTCGGTGGCTCGATCCGAATCCCGATGGTTCAGAAGGTGGTAACAGATTTCTTCGGCAAAGAGCCGCATAAGGGAATAAATCCCGACGAGGTAGTGGCCATGGGAGCCGCGATTCAGGGAGCTGTTCTCGGCGGCGAGGTAAGAGATGTTCTTCTTCTCGATGTCACCCCGCTCTCACTCGGAATCGAGACACTGGGCGGAGTTATGACAAAGATAATCGAGAGAAACACAACTATTCCCACCAAGAAAAGCCAGGTATTCACAACGGCGGAGGATAACCAGACATCAGTAGAGATACATGTTCTCCAGGGTGAGCGGCAGATTTCGACCGACAACAGAACACTTGCGAGATTTATACTTGACGGCATCCCTCCTGCCTCAAGGGGCATACCTCAGGTAGAAGTAACTTTCGACATAGACGCCGACGGCATTCTTCACGTCTCGGCCAAGGACCTTGCCACTCAGAAAGAGCAGAAAGTCAGGGTTGAGGCTTCGAGCGGTCTGAGCAAGGAAGAGGTTGAAAAAATGGTAACCGATGCGGAAGAAAAATCGGAGGAAGACAAAAAGCGGCACGAGCTTATCGAGACCAGAAACAAACTCGACGAGCTTGTCTACAGAACCGACAAGAGCTTTAAGGAATTTGAGGGCAAACTGTCCGATACAGAGAGGAAGGAACTCGAAGAAGCTCTCGAAGAGGGTAGAAACGCCATTAAAGGCGATGACCCCGAGTCGATAAAGGCCGCAACAGAAAAGATAACACAGGCCTCTCACAAGCTTGCGGAGCTTATGTACAAACAGCAGGCCGAAAGCGCAGCCGGAGAGAGCGAGGCCGAGGCGCAGCCGGAAACTGACGGCTCCGAACAAGGAGCCTCCGGTGAAGAAACCGAATCAGGCAGCGATGATAAAGACGGCGACGACGTTATAGACGCCGAATTTACCGAAAAATAAAATCGTAAGATGTAAATACAGGACGGGCAGGTTTAATCAACACAATAAAGGCGGCCGCGTGCCGCCTTTATTTTTCTCTCAAAGTTCATGATACGAGTCCAAACTATTGCTCACTAAACAATTAAATGTTAATTTAGTATTAACAATTCAGGAATTTTTTAAGATCGAGAAGGTAATTTTTGCCGCGAACCAGGAGGTATTAAGAATGAAACCGGAAATTCACCCCGAATACAAAGAAGTCACCGTAAGCTGTTCCTGCGGGGCCGAATATAAAACCAAATCAACACGATTTGAAGATTTCACGGTAGAGGTTTGCTCCAACTGTCATCCTTTCTACACAGGAAAAGAAAGGGCAGCGGAAGCTAAAGGCAGGGTGGAGAGATTCAGGAGAAAATACTCCAAGAACTAAATCTCTACTCTCCGTAAATCACATAAGACAAATTTGTAAATGTTAATTGCATGCAAGAGGAGAGCAGAAAGGCTGTGATTAGGATTTTTGTCAATAAAAGAATACGGAGGTGACCCTTCCATGAAGGAGTACAGTAGAGAAAGTATCAGGAATGTTGCTCTCGTCGCTCCCCATGGCGCCGGCAAGACTTCTCTGGCTGAAGCTATCCTTTATATACACGGCGCCACCGAAAAATTGGGCAAGGTTGACGACAGCAGCTCAGTATTGGATTACGAGTCCGAAGAAAAGCACCGTAAGATGTCGATCAATGCCCATGTAGCCTTCTACGAAACCAAAAACAATCTAGTAAATCTCATCGATACACCCGGCTTTTTAAACTTTCTGTACGAAGCGGAAAACGCGATTAAAGTAGTTGATGGCGCGGTTGTCGTCGTAGGCGCGGTCGGGGCCGACACGGGCGTTCAGATAAGAAAATACTGGGAGATGACCGGGGAAATACCCAAGATTATTTTCATTAACAAGCTCGACAGGGAAAATACAAGCTTCGAAGACACAATAAGCAGCATATCAAAGGAAATCAACCTGAAGGTACTGCCTCTGGCCCTTCCCATAGGACAGCATCATGATTTAAAGGGCGTAATTCACCTGATAGAAATGAAGGCGTATACGTACGACGGTTCCGGAAATGTGGAAGAGGGGCCTATTCCCTCCGAGATGGAAGAAGCGGCCGGAGCGGCGAGAGAAAGGATCGTAGAAGCCGTAGCCGAACTTGATGACGACCTTCTTGTGAAGTATCTCGACGGAGAAACGATAGAAGAGGATACTATAATAAGGATGCTTCATGAAGGCATATTCGACGCAAAAATATTTCCTGTCTTCCCGGGATCGGCCACCAATATGGTGGGCGTTAAAGTACTGGGAGACGCTATTACCAAGTACCTCCCTTCACCCGTGGAAAGAAAGCCGGTAGAGGGAATCGGTACTGACGGAGAAAAGGTCGAAATTAAGCCTGCTGAAAACGAGCCCTTTTCCGCATATATATTTAAAACCATTTCCGACCCTTATGCGGGCAAAATAAGTATATTCAGAGTATATTCGGGATCCTTCAACGGAGATTCCGGCATTTATAATTCTACGAAAGGGGTTAAAGAAAAATTAGGGCATCTGCACCGGCTGGTAGGGAAAAAAGAGACCGCCCTGGGCACTGCAGCGTGCGGTGATATTGTCGCTGTCAATAAACTCAAGGACGCGGAAACGGGGGATACGCTTACTGATGAGTCGAATCCGGTCGTAATTAAAGCGGCTCCGCTCCCCCCGGCGGTTCTGTCGTACGCAATCGAGCCTAAAACGCGTAACGACGAAGACAAGCTCAATCCCTCGCTGGCCAGGATCCAGGAAGAAGACCCGACCTTTCAGTATCGCCTCGACGAGGAGACGAAGGAATTCCTGCTTTCCGGAACGGGACAGTCCCACGTGGAGGTAATAGTAAACAAGCTCAGGGATATTTACGGGGTCAATGTTGAGCTTAAAACCCCGAGAGTTCCTTATAAGGAAACTATAAGGGGTAAGGCCAAAGCGGAGGGCAAATACATCAAGCAGACCGGCGGCAGAGGTCAGTACGGAGACGCGTGGCTTGAGATAGAGCCGCTGCCCAGAGGGGCCGGATACGAATTTGTCAACAATATAGTAGGCGGGGCGATACCCAGGAATTTCATACCATCGGTAGAGAAAGGGGTGCTCGAAGTGATGAAGAAAGGGGTCGCAGCGGGGTATCCTATAGTGGATGTAAAGGTCAGGCTTTTCGACGGCAAATACCATCCAGTGGACTCCTCGGACATAGCTTTTCAGATAGCGGGGTCGATGGGATTCAGGAAGGCCATGAAAAATGCCAGGCCTCTTTTGCTAGAGCCGGTGATGAAAATGGAAATAACAATACCGGACGAATGCATGGGTGACGTCATAGGGGACGTCAACTCCAGGAGAGGAAAGGTGTCGGGAGTCGATTCGATAGCCGGAACGCATCTGGTAAAGGCGCTGATTCCCATGTCCGAAGTCCTCCACTACGCCCCCGAGCTCAGATCGATCACAAGCGGCCGGGGTTCCTTCAGCATGGATTTTTCACACTATGAAGAGGTTCCCGACCATCTCGCTTCCAAAATTATAGAGGAAGCCTCGGTCTCGAAGGCGGATGAGGAACATTAAAAACCGGGGCGGATAATCAGGTCCTGCCATCGAATATCATATAAACCGCCAGGGCCCGAAAACGATTCCGGGCCTTGCGTGCATAAAAGCCGTCACCCGATATTCGATACCGTTCATCCTTTTCACAGAGTACAAATGTTTTTAAAACCCGGTAGAATAAGGATACCGATTGATCTGGATTATGGGGCTTTACGGACGCGGAAAACCGATAAAATCAACCGAAAAAAATTGCGAGTAGCATCGATAGATATAGGCACCAATACCCTCAGGCTTCTCATACTCGAGGCAAAACTGGCCGACAGGAATGAGAGGCTCTATATCGGACGCGAAATCACCCGTCTCGGAGAAGGATTTTCCGATGAGTTTAAAATCATAAATAAGAATGCGATTGACAGGTCCGTGAGTGTTCTTTCAAACTTCGCCAAAATAATTGAGAAACACAACGTAGATCAGGTGAGAGCGGTCGCAACCAGCGCAGTACGGGAATCCCTGAACGGGACCGAGTTTGTGGAAAGAATAATCAGGGATACGGGTTTGCCCGTCGAGATAATAACGGGAGAGGAAGAAGCGAGACTCACGGTCGCGGGAGTTATGAACTCCGTAACCTTCAGCACACCCGATTGTTTGATATTCGATATAGGCGGCGGGAGTACCGAATACGTTTATGTAAGCGAGGGAACAATTAAGAATGTTAACAGCATTAATCTCGGGGTAGTAAGCCTTACGGAGCAGTATCTGAAGAATGAAATCGACACCGAATCAGACCTCCTTCAGCTTGATAACCGTATTAAGCTTGTGCTTGAAGAGGGGCTCTCCGATTTCCTTTCCCCAGCCGAAAATACAGGCAATCTGACTATTATAGGCACTGCGGGAACGCCCACTACGCTCGCCGCTATAGAAATGCGTCTCGACCCCTACGACCCGGCTCTTGTAAACAACTTTAACCTCACGAGGCACATGATTACCGAAATACTGAACTCACTTGCCGAGCTTCCCAAGCCGGAGCGTATAAAAATACCCGGGCTTGAAGCAGGAAGGGAAGACCTCATAATCCCAGGTATCATGATAACGCTTGAAACTCTTGAACGCTTCTCGTGCGATAGCATGCTTGTAAGCGACGCCGGGTTACTGGAAGGAGTGGCCTACAATTTAATAAATTGAGACGGCCTTTGGGAATATATGTAAAAAACAGATTTCCCGGACGCCCGGCGTTGACAAATCATACCGCAATTATTATATTTTCTTAAGGAATTTAATATTTTTCCCCTGATACCGGTAAATTGTAATCATGTAAAAATAAAACAAAAGGAAATGCGCTATAATTACATTTAAAGTAAAGATTTCAGGGCGGCGTAATGTATTGAATTAGGAGGCAAGAATGAATCCAAACGATAGTGATGAAAAAAACGGTCCAATCGATTTGAGCGAAGATACTGAAAATATCGACGAAGATAACGGAAGTACGCAAGGAGAAAACGACACCCAGGTTGATAGAGGAGATGACAAGGATTACCAGGAGCTCTACCAAAAATATTTGAGGCTCGCGGCTGATTTCGAGAATTACAAAAAAAGGCTTGCGAAAGAAAAATCGGATATAATCGCATATGGAAATGAAGAATTGATAAAGGCCCTGCTTAACGTTCTGGACAACCTGGAACGCGCCCTTGAGCACTCCGACGTACAGGAAGACCCCAAACCCCTTCTTGAGGGAGTGAAGCTTGTCCACAAGCAGTTCCTGAGTTGTCTCGAGAAATTCGGAGTACAGTTTATAGACGCTTCCCGCGGCACGGAATTCGACCCCCGGCTGCACCAGGCAATCGAACGCGTTGTGTCCCCGGATATTACGCCGGGAATGGTAATATCCGAAATGCTCAGGGGGTACATGCTGAAAGACAGGCTGCTCAGGCCGGCACTGGTGGCCGTATCGAAGGGCCCCGAGGGCACGGGCGAACCGGGGAGTTACGATACTGGCGGTGAGGAGCCCGAAGGTCAGGAAAAAGAGGCTTCGGATATCTTTAATTTAACTGATGAGGAATCCTAAAACGTATTAACGGAAAAATCTTATGGCTATAGTAGGCATAGATCTCGGCACAACTAATTCATGCGTCGCTTTAATTGAAGGCGGAAGCCCTGTCGTAATCCCGAATGAGGAGGGGAGCAGGGTCACACCTTCGGTAGTCGCATTCACCGAGGACAACAGCAGGTTTGCCGGCGCAGTGGCGAAAAGGCAGGCGGTAGTAAACCCGACCACGACTATATTCGGCGTCAAGAGACTGATAGGGAGACGCTTTGACTCGCCGGAAGTGCAAAAAGCGCTTGGATTCGCTCCTTACAATATTGTGACCAACGAGTCCGGCGACGCATGGATCGAATCGAACTCAAAGACATACAGCCCCCAGGAGATCTCTTCCATAGTGCTTTCCAAAATGAAGCAGGTTGCCGAGGAGTATCTGGGTTACGAAGTGACTGACGCGGTGATCACCGTACCGGCCCATTTTAACGACCTTCAGAGACAGGCTACCAAAGACGCCGGCAAAATAGCGGGCTTGAACGTGAGAAGGATAATAAACGAGCCTACGGCGGCGGCTCTCGCCTATGGATTCGATAAAGCGGAAAATAAGAGGATAGCGGTATTTGATCTGGGCGGGGGTACTTTCGACATTACGATTTTGGAAATGGCAAACGGCGTTTTCGAGGTCAAATCCACGAGCGGCGACACCTTTCTGGGTGGGGACGATTTCGACCAGAAACTCATCGAGCTTGCGCTCGAGGACTTCAGCAGCCAGCATGAAATAGATCTCAGGGAAGACAAGATGGCCCTTCAGAGAATAAGGGAAGCCTCCGAGAAGGCCAAGCACGAACTATCTTCAATCATGGATACCAGTATAAACCTGCCGTTCATCGCAGTGGATCAGTCCGGACCCAAGCATCTTAATTACAAAATAACGCGTCAGGAGTTCGAGGAGCTCGTATCGGATTTGATAGACAGGCTGGAAATTCCCTGCAACCAGGCGCTTCAGGACGCAAAACTCGAGCCTTCCGATATAGATGAAGTCGTTCTTGTGGGCGGAATGACCAGAATGCCGAAAATTGAGGAAAAGGTTAAGGAGATATTCAAGAAAGAGCCTCAGACCAGGATCAACCCGGAGGAAGTGGTCGCTATAGGGGCTTCTATTCAGGGCGGAGTACTCGAGGGTAAAGTAGAGGAAGTGTTGCTGTTAGATGTAGTGCCTCTTTCCCTGGGTGTTGAAACAAGGGGCGGACTCTTTACAAAAATTATCGAAAGGAACACCACAATTCCCACGAAGAGGAGCAGAATATTTACAACAGCCTTCGACAATCAGGAATTTGTGGGAATACACGTGCTTCAGGGAGAGAGGGAAATGGTGGATGATAATATATCGCTTGCGAACTTCAACCTTATCGGCATACCTCCCGCGCCGAGGGGAATGCCGCAGATAGAAGTATCGTTTGAAGTGGATTCAGACGGCATACTCCATGTATCGGCAAAAGATCTGGGCACGGGGAAAAAACAGGCTATACAGGTAGTAACCTCGGGCGGGTTATCGGAAGATGAAATGAACAAGATAATCGAAGAGAGCAAAACCAGCTCGGAGACCGACCAGAAACGAAGGGACCTCGCGGTGCTCAAAAACGAGGCCGAGGGGCTAATTTACTCCGTCAAAAGAACGCTCGAATCATACGGGGATAAAATCGACGCCGAGATGAAGGATAACATAGAGGACTCCATGAAGAGCATGAATGAGGCTCTTGAGAGTGAGGACTATAGCTACGTAAAGGACGTGCTTGAGCATCTTAAGGAAGCATCGTACAAATTTGCCGAGGTAATTTACACCAGGCAGGAGGAAAATAGCGAGACCCGCGGCGATAGTGAATAATTACAGTTTACGGATGCTTTTTGATGACAAGTTTTGATTACTACGAAGTTTTGCGGATCGAACGAAACGCAAGCTCCGAAGAAATAAAAAGATCATACAAGAGACTCGCTTTTGAATACCACCCGGACAGAAACCCCGGAAACAGGGAAGCTGAGGAAAGATTCAAGCGGATAAACGAAGCATATCAGATACTAAAAGACCCCGATAAGAGGGCCCGATACGATAGTTTCGGCCATATATCAGCGGAAGGAATATTCTCCGATCTGGATTTCGAGGCCGGATTCAATGATATTTTCGGGAATCTTTTCGAAGAGGTTTTTAAAGCGGGTGCGCGTGAGAGGGCCCAAAGGGGAAAAGACCTCAAATACTCCCTTGAACTTTCGTTTGAAGAGGCTGTAGGGGGCGCCGAAAGAGAGCTCACAATACCCAGAAGCGTAGTGTGCCCGGAGTGCGGCGGAAGCGGGGCTGCGAGAGGTGGAGAGACAATATGCTCAAGCTGCGGGGGAAGAGGAGAGTTCCAATACTCACAGGGATTTTTCGCTATAAAAAGGAGTTGCTCCGCGTGTGGGGGAACCGGCACTAGGATTACCAGAACCTGTGTTAACTGCGGCGGGGACAGATATGTTATGGCAGATCATAGTGTCAGGGTAAACGTGCCTCCCGGAATCTCGAATGGAGCCAGACTCCGGATCCGGGGCGAGGGAGACACAGGACATATGGGCGGCCCTAACGGCGACCTCTATATAGAAATACACGTAGAGGAACACCCTCTCTTCAGACGCGACGGCGAGGATCTCTACTGCAGGGTCCCTGTCGCGTTCGTCCAGGCGGCTCTGGGGGATGAAGTGGAGATACCGACCCCACGGGGAAAAAGCACTATCAAAATCCCTCCCGGCACGCAGTCCGGTCAGACTTTCAGAATAAAGGGGAAAGGGGTTCCGAGACTCGGGGGCAGGGGAGTAGGGGATCTCT
Source organism: Deltaproteobacteria bacterium (assembly GCA_040223695.1). Classification (NCBI taxonomy): domain Bacteria; kingdom Pseudomonadati; phylum Myxococcota; class Myxococcia; species Deltaproteobacteria bacterium. The sequence continues at coordinate 382,359 of JAVKFU010000015.1, read as the reverse complement.
ACATAGAGGTGCAAGTTGAAGTTCCGGTCAAGCTCAACAAAAAGCAGCAGGCCCTGCTGGAGGAGTTTGCCAGGGCAAGCGAAGGGAAAAACATTCCCATGACGAAGCGGTTTGTGTCCAGGCTTCAGGAACTCTTCAACAAGTAATCCTGCCCCGGAGTCCCCGGATTAGTGCCGGGGAGAGGTGTTAGAATTCAGATCCCGCCCGCAATTGCAGGTATTATGGATACGACGTCATCTTCTTTTAAAGCGGTTTCCTTCCCGCTTAAAAATCTTATATCTTCGTTGTTGACGTACAGGTTTATGAATCTTCTTACATTTCCGGATTCATCACAGAGCCTGTCTTTAATCCCGGGATACTGACTTTCCATTTCTTCTATCAATTCTCCGACATTTGCCGCGCTTATCGAAACCTCGTCCTTTTCGGACGTGAGCTTCCTAAGCGGTGTTGGAATGCGAACAGAGGGCATCTTGCAAACCTCCTTTTTCTTCTTGTTCCTTTAATTTTGAATATAACTCTTCGAACTCTTCAAGATTAGCGTCTATAATATGCGGCTGAGAGACATCGTTTACGATGGCATCCTGAGTCTTGAGCCCGTTTCCCGTTATGGATACTACTATGGACTCGTTTTTCGGTATCACTCCCTGCTCGATCAGCTTTTTAGTTACAGCCATAGTAACACCGCCCGCCGTCTCGGTGAATATACCCTCGGTTTCGGCAAGAAGCTTTATTCCGTTTACTATCTCCCGATCCGTCACATCCTCTCCCCATCCGCCGCTCTCTCTCATTACACACATGGCGTAAAATCCGTCCGCCGGGGTGCCTATGGCAAGCGACTTGGCTATGGTATCGGGCTTGACCGGCTTGAATATCTCCCATTCGTTCTTGAGAGCCGTTGTTATGGGCGAGCATCCGGTAGCCTGCGCGCCGTAAATTTTTGTGCCGTTTTCCTCGACAAGCCCCATCATTTCAAACTCTTTTATCGCCTTCCATACCTTGGTCAGCAGCGATCCGCTCGCCATCGGCACTACTATATGTTTGGGTGTGCGCCATCCGAGCTGTTCCATCATTTCAAAGGCAAAGGATTTAGAGCCCTCCGCATAGTATGGACGCATGTTGATATTCACGAACGCCCAGCCGAACTTGCCTGCTACTTCGCTGCACAACCTGTTTACATCATCGTAAGCGCCTTTAACTCCTATAAGATTAGAGCCGTATACTGTAGTGCCTATTATCTTTGCCTCTTCCAGATTGTGGGGAATAAAAATAAAGTTTTCCAGATTCCCGGCTGTAGTGAGCGCCGCGACCGCATTTGCCAGATTGCCCGTAGAGGCGCAGGCCGCCGTCTTGAATCCGAACTCTTTTGCTTTTGAAAGGGCTACCGAAACAACTCTGTCCTTAAATGAGAGGGTCGGGAAACAAACAGCGTCATTCTTTACATATATTTCTTTCAGGCCCAGAGCGCGGCCCAGATTATCCGCCTTTACGAGCGGGGTATATCCTACTTTGACTCCCACGGTCGGTTCCTGATCAACGGGCAGTAACTCTTTGTATCGCCATATATTGCGGTCCCGTTTTTCAATTACCTCCCGTGAAATCACCTTCTTTATCTCGTCATAGTTGTAAACTGCCTCCAGGGGACCAAAACATGTTTCACAAACATGAAGTGGCTCCTTCGGGTATTCCTCGCCGCATTCTTTACACTTAAGTCCCTTCACAAAACTCATAAAATACCCCGCGGATATGATGGATAAATCTATCAAATTACCCTTTAACTACCGGGTTGTCAAAGAAAATGAATGCGTGTTAAAGGTCTTACCATTCGTCCCGCTTTTCAATTTCCTCGGTCTTGTTCTTATCCTCTAATACTATCTTCTCGAACTGGCTGGCCTCAATTTCATTACTGTTCTTCCTGTACACACCGCCCACGATCATATAGTCGTCGTCAACAATATCCCAGGAGCCGGGCATATTTACATTTACATAATTCCCATTCAGATCGGCCAGCTTGAAATAGGTTATGACCCCATTCTCGGTCTCAGAGGAATCCTCGTTTATATCCTTTACTATGCCTTCGACCGCAACCGTTGCGCCGTCAAAGGCTATAGGGGAGAACAGTATCTTTGAAATGGACGCCCTGTATCCCTGTACGCTCATCCCCGGTATGTATTTCGGTTCCTTATTGCATCCGGCAGACAGAGAGAAAAACAATAAAGCCAAAATTATCTGGTATCTTGTAATATTCAAATAGTCACCTTTTTGAGACTACCGAGGCTAATACTTTTAAAATTCCTCGTTCTTAAGTATATATTTTACCTAAAACAATCAATAATATTAATATTTTATGGCATAATAACTATCCTGTTTATTTGAGGGACCGCAAAACGGATTAACGGAGATAAGGATATGGACACTTTCAACGGCCCCGGATACGGGATCGCGAGAATAAGAACGGAAGAAAGCGACAGCAACTATAATTACATAATCTGGAGCACCGACACTTCCGAATGCGCGGTGATAGACCCTTACGACCCGGTCGAGGTCCTGAACTTCATCAGGGATAACGGCCTCAGTGTCAGACACATTATCAACACGCACTGCCACCCCGATCATATCAGGGGAAACGACCCCATCCTGAAAGTAACGATGTCTAAAATACTCGTCCATCCTCTGGGACGGGATCTGGTTTCCCCCAGAAGCGGGCCAATCGACGAAGGCGACGTAATAGAGGTGGGAAATATCGGGCTCGAGGTGCTTCACACCCCGGGACACTGTCCCGAGCACCTGACTCTTATCGTGGGGGACCACGCGTTCGTAGGGGATACGCTCTTTTTAGCCGGCTGCGGGAACCTCCGGCACAGAGGGGACGGGGAGCAGCTGTTCAAAAGCATTGATACGAAGCTCAGGACACTGCCCGAGGATTACAAAATTCTGGTCGGCCATGAATATTCCGAGGCGAACCTCAAATTCGCGCTCGATATAGAGCCTGACAACGCAGAGGCAAAAAATAAGCTCGAACAAGTGCTCGAAAGCCGCTCACAGGGAGAAGAACCTGCTCCCACGACAATAGGGGAAGAGAAGAAATATAACCCTTTTCTCAGATATGACGCGCCCGGAGTAATAGAAGAGCTCAAGAAAAGAAATCCCGAACTCGACACTTCGCCCGTGTCCGTTTTCAAGAAATTGAGAAAAATGCGGGACGACTGGAGCTGAGAAAGAACCCGTATCGAAATCATTTCAAAAAGGGCCTTTTGATATAATTCGGTATAATACTGTCAAATGAATAAACCGGAACATGAATCTTACAAATCGCTACGCCTGCTTCTGAACGAGAGAATCCTCTTCATGGACGGCGCTATGGGAACTATGGTACAGCGCTATAAACTCGAAGAAGAGGATTTCAGGGGAGATATATTTAAAGAGCACCCGCACGATCTCAAAGGAGATAACGACCTTCTATGCCTTACGAGACCGGAAATCATATCTGAAATACATCGTCTTTACCTCGAGGCCGGAGCCGATATTATTGAGACGAACACCTTTAACGCAAACCGTATCTCACAGGCCGATTACAAACTTGAGCACATCGTTTACGAGCTCAACAAAAAAGCGGCGGAGCTCGCCAAAGAGTCTGTCGAGGAATTCATGAAGGAAGACCCGGAGCGTAAATGCTTCGTGGCAGGCGCGCTCGGCCCTACGACCAAAACCGCGTCAATCTCCCCCGACGTTAACAACCCGGCACTGAGAGGCGTAACTTTTGATGAGCTGGTGGACGCGTATTATGAACAGGTAACCGGCCTTGTAGACGGCGGGACCGATATAATCCTCGCGGAGACCACTTTTGACACCCTGAACCTTAAAGCGGCTATATATGCCGTATACAGGTTTTTCGACGAGCACGCGGTTCGCCTTCCGTTCATGCTCTCGGTCACGATTACAGACGCATCGGGCCGGACGCTTTCCGGTCAGACCGTAGAGGCGTTCTGGAACTCGGTCAGGCACGCAGAGCCCTTAAGCGTGGGAATAAACTGCGCACTCGGCGCTCAGGAAATGCGGCCCTACATAGAGGAGCTCTCCAGAATCGCGGACTGCTACATAAGCTGCTACCCGAACGCGGGACTGCCGAACCCGCTTAGCGAGACAGGGTATGATCAGACCCCGGAGGATACGTCGAGCTATCTCGAGGATTTCGCAGAAAGCGGATTCGTCAACATTGTAGGCGGCTGCTGCGGGACAACCCCCGACCATATAAAGGCCATAGCGGACAAGGTACGGAAATTCCCGCCCCGGAAAATACCTGAAATCAGCCCTGCTACCCGGCTGAGCGGCCTTGAAGCCCTTAATATAGGAGAAAACGCCCCCTTTATAATGATAGGCGAGCGGACGAACGTGACAGGCTCCCCGAGGTTCGCCCGGCTCATAAAGGAGGACGATTTCGAGAGCGCTTTGAGCGTGGCTAAGCAGCAGGTGGAAAACGGAGCGAATATCATAGACGTTAATTTCGATGAAGCGCTCCTGGATGGCGAGGCCTGTATGACGCGCTTTTTAAACCTGATAGCGTCCGAGCCCGACATATCACGCGTCCCTATAATGATCGACAGCTCGAAATTTACCGTAATTGAAGAGGGGCTTAAATGTATTCAGGGCAAGGGGATTGTCAACTCAATAAGCCTGAAAGAAGGAGAGGATAAGTTCCTCGAGCAGGCCTGGAAGGTGATGCATTACGGCGCTGCGGCGGTCGTAATGGCGTTTGACGAAAAGGGACAGGCCGCGACAAAAGAGGATAAAGTCAGGATATGCCGGAGGGTATACGAGCTTCTGACCGAAAGAGTCGGCATGGACCCTGACGATATTATCTTCGACCCCAACGTTCTCACCGTCGCGACGGGCATAGAAGAGCACAACAACTATGCGCTTGACTTCATAGAGGCGGTGAAAGAGATAAAAGCAGTATGTCCCGGAGCCAAAACAAGCGGCGGCATAAGCAATATATCGTTCTCGTTCCGAGGCAATAATGTAGTCAGGGAGGCGATGCACAGCGCTTTCCTCTACCACGCCATTAACGCGGGGCTCGATATGGCTATCGTCAATGCCGGAATGCTTGAGGTCTATGAAAATATAGATCCAGAGCTCCTGGAAAAGGTGGAAGACGTCCTCCTTAACAGAAGACTGGACGCAACCGAAATACTCGTAGATTACGCGGAGAAGATTAAAGACACCGGAAAGGTCAGAGAAAAAGAAACCGAAAAATGGAGAGAGGGGAGTGTCGAGGAGCGTCTTTCGCACGCGCTTGTCAAGGGGATTGTGGATTACATAGAGGACGATACAGAGGAGGCGCGCCGGAAATTCGAAAAGCCGCTTGAAGTAATAGAGGGCCCACTTATGGAGGGGATGAAAGTTGTCGGGAAACTCTTCGGGGAAGGGAAAATGTTTCTGCCCCAGGTTGTAAAGAGCGCGCGCGTTATGAAAAAGGCCGTGGCGTATCTCGAGCCCTTCATGGAAGCCGAGAAAGCCAAATCGGGCGCCGGCAGACCGAAAGGTAAGTTCGTTATCGCGACTGTCAAGGGAGATGTTCACGATATAGGAAAGAACATAGTGTCTGTGGTTCTGGGATGCAACAACTATGAGGTAATTGATCTCGGAGTCATGGTGCCGTGCGAAAACATACTAAAAACGGCGAGGGAAATGGACGCCAATATAATCGGCCTGAGCGGGCTTATAACCCCTTCGCTTGACGAAATGGTTCACAACGCTTCTGAAATGGAAAGGCAGGGGTTCAAAACGCCGCTCCTTATCGGAGGCGCGACTACTAGCAGGGCGCATACGGCGATAAAAATCGCGCCCCAGTACAGCGGTGTAGTGAGCCACGTTCAGGACGCCTCACTTGTGGTAAACGTGTGCAACGACCTCCTGAACCCCGAAAAGTACGATAAATACGCAAGGGAGCTGGAGGAAAAACACGAGGAGTTGAGAGAACTGCATTCCTCAAAAAAAAGCAAGACGGAATACCTCTCAATTGCAGAGGCCAGGGACCGCAGATTTACGGACGACTGGCGGAACACCCCAATAGATACGCCTCAGAACCTGGGGCCGGAAGTAATGGATGATATACCCATTGAGGATATCATTCCCTACATCGACTGGTCTCCCTTCTTCTGGGTATGGGAGCTCAAGGGCATATATCCGAAAATCTTCGAGCACAAGAAATGGGGGAAACAGGCAAAGAGCCTCTACGATGACGCCGAGAGACTGCTTAAACAGATCGGGGCTGAAAAGCGTTTCAGGCCTAGAGCGGTTCTGTCATTCTGGCCCGCTAACAGCAAGGGCGACGACGTTGAAGTATATACGGATAACAATCGGGATAAAATACTTGATACGTTCCATTTCCTCCGTCAGCAGAAAGACAAGGGAGAAAATCAGACTTATTTCTGTCTCGCGGATTTTGTCGCCCCGTCAGACTCCGGAAGAGAGGACTATATTGGGGGATTCGTAGTCACGGCGGGCGAGGAGGTGGAAGAATTCGCCGACTCCTTTAAAGCCAAAAACGACGATTACACCGCGATAATGATACAGGCCCTCGGCGACCGCATCGCCGAAGCCCTTGCCGAGATGATGCACAAAAAAGCCAGGGAGAACTGGGGATACGGAAAAGACGAGAACCTGTCCTTCGAGGACCTGATAAAGGAAAAATACAGGGGCATAAGGCCCGCCGCTGGATATCCTGCGTGCCCCGATCATACGGAGAAGGCAACCCTCTGGAAACTTCTCGAAGCCGAAGAGAAAATTGGAGTCAGGCTTACGGAGAATTTTGCCATATACCCGCCAAGCTCCGTGGCCGGGCTATATTTCGCGCATCCGGAATCAAAATACTTCCCCGTGAGCGAAATAGATAAAGACCAGGCGGAGGACTACGCCGGGCGCAAGAAAATTCCGCTGCCGGAAGTAGAGAAGTGGCTCAGACCAAATCTCGGTTACTGAAGCCCGCAGCAATGCCGCTTCTAGATTCCTGTGTACCGTTTCAGTATATCCCCGACTTCACGTGAGAATCTCGACCTGGGCAGGACGATATCGTATCCGGCTTCGACAGCTTTATTTTTTAAATCCTTTTCCACATGAGGCAAATACCCTATAACCGGAATATCTTTAAGCCCGGGGGTAATTTTAAGCACCTTTATAAGCTCCAGAGGCTCGATTTTTTTATAGTTCAGATCCACGACGAGAAGGGAAGGGGGACGCGAAGCCAGTTTATCTATCAGACCGTCCGGGTTTTTGACAAAATCAACGACTACGTTATTTATTTTAGCCGCCTGTCTTATTTTTGATGAAAAAAACAGATCGCCACTCACCGCGACAGCATACCCATTATCATCTCGGCTATTCATAACCTTACTCCTTTCCGAAATAGAGTGTATATTAAACACTCGATTCCCACAAAAAGGAAAAAAGATGAAGAACGGAAGGATAAAAACCGTATTTTTCGACGCCGCGGACACCCTTTTTTATATCAGGGAGGGTCTCGGCCATACTTACGCGGGTGTAGCGAGAAAATACGGCTCTGACGCCGGTCCCGAGCGTATAAAAAAGGCGTTCTCCCGGGCGTTCGGCTCGGCCCCGCCTCTGGCCTTCGGCAATGTATCGAAAGAGGAAAGAAAGGGGCTCGAAAAACAGTGGTGGCGCACGGTAGTCGAGGATGTATATAACGAGGTCGGGATGTTCGATGAATTCGACGCTCATTTCGATGAGCTGTTCGAAGTCTTCAGGAGCGACGCATGGGCGCTCTTCCCGGAAACGATAGAAGTGCTTTCGACGCTCAGGTCGCGCGGATATAATCTCGGCATAATTTCAAACTTCGACTCAAGGGTATATGACGTCATGGAAAGGCTCGAGATATACCAATTCTTCGATACGTTCGTCATATCGAGCGAAGCCGGTCACGCCAAACCCGCGCACGGGATTTATTCTCTCGCCCTTGAGAGAACAGGCTCAGATCCACGCGAGTCCATGCACATCGGAGACGACCTTGAAAACGATTTTCACGGACCAAGGGCGCTCGGAATAAAGACGCTTCTTCTGGACAGGGAAGGGCAATTCAAATCGGACGGCGGAGTGGACAGAATTGAAAATCTGAGGGAACTAGAAAAGCATCTTTAAAAAGAGAATAATTTTCTTACTCGATAATAATATAACCGGAGGCAAAAATGACAGGAGCAGCTTTGGCCTTACTGGTAGCGGCAATCTGGGGCGTAGCTCCAATCTTCGAAAAGATGAGTCTGGTGAAGACGGCGCCTTTGACGGCGCTTACGATCAGGTTTATTTTCACGACCAGCCTGTTGTTAATAATAACCTTCGTCACGGGCAGGTTCGGGGAAATAAAGAATGTGGACGGCGCCTCGCTTCTCTGGATATGCATCGCCGGCTTTATAGGAGGTATTCTGGGCCTCCTTCTCTACTTCACCGTCCTCAAGGAACACCTCACGAGCCACATAATCCCTATAGTGGCCACGTTCCCGCTATTCACTACGATTTACGCGTATTTTTTGCTGAAAGAGCAGATTACGTCACTCAGGCTGGCAGGAATAATACTGGTTGTCACGGGTCTGGTGCTTATAAACTGGAATAGCATAGTCCCCGATTAAGTGGCTTTATCCGGATTTCGAGGCCCGGAGAAACAGGTAAAAACCACGAAGGCCATGGACGGCCTTTTTGATGACTCCCTCATAGCGAAATGGATTCCGTCGAGGAGCCATCCTTCTCCGACCCATTTGTTAATCACCCTTTCGAGCTCTTCATCGGTTACCTGAGACACTTCGACGACTTTGTAGGCAGGGTATTCCATAGTTTATTTCTTTGCTTTATTAATCAACCTGGCCGCGTCCTTCGCGTGATAAGTAAGAATCATATCGGCCCCGGCCCTCTTAATGCTGGTCAGTATCTCCATCATGACAAGCTCTGCGTCTATCCATCCGAGCCTGCCGGCGGCCTTTACCATAGAATACTCGCCGCTAACGTTATAGGCCGCTACGGGATGACTGAACTCTTCCCTGGCCGCCCTGATTACATCCAGATAGGAGAGCGCGGGCTTTACCATCACTATGTCAGCCCCTTCCTCTATATCGAGCGCAATTTCCCTCAGAGCCTCCCTCACGTTGGGAGGGTCCATCTGATAACTGCGCCTGTCCCCGAACTGGGGGGGCGACTCGGCCGCGTCCCTGAAAGGTCCGTAAAATGCGGATGCGTATTTCGCGGAATAGGCCATTATCGGAATATTCTCGTATCCGTTCTCATCGAGTACATCCCTTATTACACCGACCCTTCCGTCCATCATATCCGAAGGCGCTACCATATCGGCGCCCGCCCTGACATGCGAAAGCGACATCCTGGCCAAATATTCAATTGTCTCGTCGTTATCGACGTCCCCGTCCTTTATTATCCCGCAGTGGCCGTGGCTCGTATATTCGCACATACAGACATCCGTGATGAGAGTGAGTTCCTTGACCTTCTTCTTTAGTTCCCGGAGCGCTTTTTGAATAATCCCGTTCTCGTCGTACCCTTCGGAGCCTGCTTCATCCTTGTGGTCGGGAATACCGAACAGCAGTATGGACCTCACGCCGAGCTTTCTGACCTCTTTCGCTTCCTTTACCAGATTGTCGATCGACTGCTTGTAGATGCCGGGCATGGACGCGACTTCTTCCCTTTTGCCTCTCCCGGGTCTTACGAACATGGGGTATATGAGGTCACTGAGGGATATCCGGGTCTCGGCTATCATTTCTCTCAGTCGGGCGTTCTTTCTTAATCTTCTGGGTCTGTACGAGGGAAAATACATTATGGATTATTTTAATGGTTCAAGAACGGATAAGTCAATAAAATATTTCAATTTTTTCGCGGGACTTTATTTTTGATGTTTTCGGGCAATCGTATAATATTAATTCCGGAAAATTTCCCGTGCGGATAGGTAAGATGGATCAGAATACGGAAAAAAAGAGCCTCGATTTCATAAGGACAATTGTCGAAGAGGACAATGCGAGCGGCAAGTACGGAGGCAGGGTAGCCACGAGATTCCCCCCGGAGCCTAACGGATACCTCCATATAGGACACGCGAAATCCATATGCCTTAACTTCGGCATAGCGGAGGAGTACGGCGGCACGTGCAACCTCAGGTTCGACGATACGAACCCGACCAGGGAAGAGACGGAGTTCGTGGAAGCCATAAAGAGCGACGTCAAATGGCTCGGCTACGGGTGGGACGACAGACTCTATTACGCTTCAGACTATTTCCAGAAGCTCTACGATTACGCCGTCGAGCTAATTGAGGATGGGAAGGCGTACGTGGACAGCCTCACGCCCGATGAAATAAGGGAGTACAGGGGGACACTCAGCGAGCCTGGAAAAGAGAGTCCCTACAGGAACAGGCCGGTTGAAGAAAATCTGGACCTTTTCGAGGGTATGAAAAACGGCGAATATGAGGAAGGCGCTCACGTGCTCAGGGCGAAAATAGATATGGCTTCGGGCAATATCAATATGCGGGACCCTGTCATGTACAGGATTTTGACGGAGCCCCACTACAGAACGGGGAACAAGTGGTTTATATATCCCATGTACGATTACGCCCACTGCATATCCGACTCGATTGAGGGGATAACCCATTCACTCTGCACGCTCGAATTCGAGGATCACCGCCCCCTCTACGACTGGTTTCTGGATGAGCTCGGCATATACCACCCGCAGCAGATAGAATTCTCCAGACTGAACCTGACCTACACCGTTTTAAGCAAAAGAAAACTCATTGAGCTCGTTCAAAAAGGATACGTATCCGGCTGGGACGATCCCAGGATGCCTACCGTATCGGGGCTCAGGAGGAGGGGTTACACATCAGCGGCGATAAGAAATTTCTGCAGCAGGATAGGGGTGACAAAACAGGAGAGCGTAATCGACATATCGCTTCTCGAGCACAGCGTCAGGGAAGACCTCAACAAGAGAGCGCTCAGGGTGATGGGGGTTTTAAACCCACTCAAGGTAGTAATTACAAACTACCCCGAAGACCTCAGCGAGGAGATGGACGCTGTGAATAACCCCGAGGACGAGAGCATGGGCAACAGGAAGATTCCATTTTCAAGGGAATTATACATAGAGCGCGACGATTTTATGGAAGACCCGCCAAAAAAATTCTACCGGCTTTCCCCCGGCAGGGAAGTGAGGCTGAGGTACGGCTACTTCGTAACATGCACGGACGTCGTAAAAGACGAAAGGGAGGAACTCAAAGAAGTACACTGCACGTATGATCCCGAGACCAGGGGAGGGGACTCTCCCGACGGGAGGAAGGTCAAAGCCACAATCCACTGGGTATCCGCGAAACACGCGATCAAAGCCGAAGTAAGGCTCTACGAACCGCTATTCACAGTCCCCGAGCCCGGGAGCAAAGAAGACGGCGGAGATTATACCGATTTTCTGAACCCCGAATCGTTCATTGTGCTCGATGATTGTTATCTGGAGCCCGGCCTCGCCGCCGCGAAGCCCGGAGTTAATTATCAGTTCGAGAGGCTCGGCTATTTCACCCCCGACTGCGTGGATTCGAAAGCGGGGTCGCCCGTATTCAACAGAACCGTAACCCTGAGAGATACCTGGGCAAGGGAAAAAGGGAAACAGGGGTAATATATTAAGCGCCGCCGGAATATTTACCGGCAAATTTTAACCGCCCGGCTGAAAACCGCCTTTTCCGAGCCTTTTACCGTCGAGGTAGAGATTATCATTCCCGTCTATGCCGAGCCTGCCCCTGGCGATAATCTCATGCACAGCGTAAGGGAATATTTTCCATTCCCCCTCACGGCGTATGCGCTCGTTCATCCGATGCGCGTCGTCCTCCCTGAAGCCTTCAAGCGATATGGGCCGCGACTGCATTATGGCGGGACCGAAGCGCTCACCCGCCTTCTCGAGATACACGGTGCATTTAATGCTGCTCTCTCCGGCCCTGATTGCCTGCACCGGAGCGTCCACCCCTCTCACAAGATAATCTTTTATGATATCCCCCGGGTACAGGTTCACGATACGGTTTTTATATCTGGAGAGAAACACATTTCCGAGCCTTCTTCTGTAACCGGCAAGCACAATGATATCGGGAGCGCATACCTGCTCTAGAAGGGTGATTACAGCCGAGTCATAGTAATCTCTCGCCTCCTCGTCATCGGCGCTCCTGCCGAGCGTGTCGAAGTAGATTTTCGAGGACAGGCCTATAACCGGAATGCCGTATTCTCGTGCCTTGAGGGCGCCTTTACAACGAGGTACATTGGTGAATACGGCTTCTATTCTCCCGTACTGCTTCTCACCCGCCTCCTCAAGCCTCTTCTCCGCCTCGTAAATCGCGGTGAAATTGGTCCCGGAGCCGGAAACTAATACGGCAACGCTCATCGGCCTCTGCTCAGGCTTAAAAATCACTTCAATATCTTCGGTGCTATGTTGTGGTTTATTCATATATTTGCAATATAATTCAGGTCAGGGAAATTATATCTACTTGTAAATTATGAGCAACTTATGGATGAGAATACTAACAGCTGCCGTAGCGGTACCCATACTGTACGTGATTTTCAGGCTGGGGGGCATAGTTTATCTGGTCTTCATCATGGCTCTGGTTCTAGTCGGTCAGATCGAATACGGTAATCTGCTCGAGTCCAGAAAAATACCGCACGGCAAATACTCGGGAATAGTGCTGTCGCTGCTCCTGGCCGTATCTTCCTATATTGGATTCATCTATTTCTCACTCTTCTTTACACTATCGGTTGCCCTGGTTCTCATACTTGGGCTGAGGAAAACAAGCGAAGGCAGCACGATTACGAGGGCCGGAGCTACGCTCTTGGGTATTATCTATCTCGGCTGGCTTCTCGGCCATGCCGTGCTAGTCAGGAACATAAGTGACATGGAGGGGATAAAATTATTCAGCCTCACCCGGGAAGGGCTTTCCGATCCGGGGTTCTTCTACATATTCTTCACCGTCGCGTGCACCTTTTTGAACGACACCGGAGCGTATTTTACGGGACTCTATACAGGCAGACATAAACTCTCTCCGAGGATTAGTCCCGGCAAAACCGTCGAAGGCACGATCGGAGGGGTGGCAGCGTGCATACTTACGGGGCTCGTGGTCAACTACGGTTTCGGCTCGCCGCTAAATTCGGACTGGACGATACTGTTTTCCATTATAATCGCGGCTGCGGCTGTATTCGGAGACCTGGTAGAGTCCTCCATCAAGAGGGGGGCGGGTATCAAGGACTCGGGCGCTATCGTACCCGGCCACGGAGGCGTGCTGGACAGGTTCGACAGCCTTATCTTCGTGTTCCCTGTATCGTATTATTTTATTCTGATTTATTACATGTCCCGGGGCGTTTCATTAGGATAATTCGGCAAAAGCATCCAGTCCGTAATCCTGCGTTTTTTATGACCTTTGCTCTTCCCTCTTTATCATTATCCTGAGTCCGATCAATATAAACATATTAAACGCTAGTCCGGCCAGGGCCGCAAACTGCTCCCTGTAGAATATAAATACGTAGGTAAGCAATATCGAAACGAGCACCGAGCGCTCGAACATCCTGTAAGCGGTGAGCCTGGATTTCCTTATGTAATATACCCCCAGGAATACGAACAAGCCCGATAACGCGGAAGAGAAAATCTGAGCTTTGCCTATGAACGTAAGGCCGGTAAGCCTGTCGGCAACAGTTTCGAAGATTTTTATATTCAGAAATTTATCCGGGCCGAGACCTATAAAAACTGTAAAAATGGCCACGTAAGATAACGTTATGATCAATTGGAGCAAGAAGAAAATAACGATAGCTGTTTTGAAATAACGATAACCCGCAATCCTCTCATAATAACCTCTAAAAGCCTTCTTGACCCTTGTATATAAGCCGGGCTCGGGTGCGGGCACGAGTGCGGAGCTTGTTACTATATCCGTGAGCGCCTTTGTCAGAGGATTACCGGGTTCGCTTTTTTCCAGATAGCGCATCACTTTATTTTTCTCGTCCTCGTCGAGGTCCCTGAGCGCTATTTCCTCAAGTCCCCTGAGCGCGTTCACGAGAAATTCTTTTTCCGTGAATGTCCATCCTGACCTGATCATATGTATCGAAAGCACTATCAGAATAAAAACTATGTACATAATCGAGACCGAGGGCTCGAAGAAGTAGTTATTATCGCTCGTTACGAACTTCCCGACCTCGTCTATAAAAGTCCCGAAGCCCGCTCCCCCCAGTATTGCCGCCCAGAGCTCGATACGCTCGCCGATAAATGAAAACAGCATAACTATGGCGACCAGCATAAGGAGTCCCCCCCACAGCATATGCGCGATGTGGAGAGTGCTGTTGCCGATTTGGGGGTATCCGGTCATATGAAGAAACAGGCGGATTGATAGTATCGCCGCTACCGCGCAAACGAGAAATATCTCGACGTGATAAACGGCATCCAGATTCCGTACAAAAGGCGCATCGGCTTTCATAATTGACTCCGCTTAATAATCTATGTTAATCTCAGATAACAAATCCACCGTTTTGATGGCATAATTTCAGCATTCAAAGACTAACCGAAAACAAAAAATATGAACAATTCAGGCTCCGGCTCTTCGCTTCCTACGCTCGAAGCGGTTGCAGACGACAGTAACACTCTCAGACTAAAAATTATGGGCCGCCTCGACGTTTATACGACGGGAGAGGTCTGGAAAGCCGCCCTGAGCGCAGTGGAAAAATCCAAACCGAACAAGCTTATAATCGAAGCCGAAGGTATAGAGTACTGTGATGCCTCCGGTATTGCTCTTTTAATGGAGCTGGGCCTTCATCAGAGACAAAGAGGGGGGAGTTACAAAATAGAGGGGTTGCGGGAGGACCTGCTCAAATTATACGAGCTGTTTAAGCCCGAGGATTTTTCAGAAACTGCACAACCGGACGCAGAATCAACGAAAAATCCGATAGTAAGGATAGGGGAAAAATCATATGAAGTATGGGAAGAGATCAAGATACATATCATATTTACCGGACAAATCACAGCGGCGCTTGCGGGAGCCCTCCTCAACCCCTTCAAAGTCAGATGGAGCGAAGTGCTTCTTACATCGGAGAAATTCGGCGCCAATTCGTTTTTTATTATTGCTCTTGTAAATTTTCTGGTTGGGCTCGTAATAGCGTTTCAATCCGCCATACCGATGAAAACATACGGCGCCGACGTTTTTGTGGCCGATCTGATAGTAATAGCCTATTTCAAGGAGCTGGGCCCGTTAATGACGGCTTTTGTGGTGAACGGCAGGAGCGGCTCCGCGTTTGCCGCCGAGCTCGGCACTATGAAGGTAAATGAAGAGCTCGACGCCCTTAATACGATGGGGCTCGATCCCGTAAAATTTCTGGTACTCCCCAAGGTAATCGCGGCTCTTTTTATGCTGCCCCTGCTCACCGTTTTCGGCAATCTATTCGGACTCATAGGGGGGCTTGTAGTGATTATGTCTCTGGGCTATACCTTCTCGACATATATAAATCAGATCACCGCGTCGGGCACTTACGTAATGCTGCTCGCGGGCCTTTTCAAGACCCTCTTTTTCGCAGTAATCATAGCGGGGGTAGGGTGTCTTGCAGGTATGAGGGCTTCGAGGGGTCCCTCGGCGGTGGGAGACGCCGCCACAAGGGCGGTCGTAACAGGCATTATACTTATGATTATCGTGGACGGAATTTTCGGAGTCCTCTATTACGTGCTGGGCATATAAAATGACGGAACATGAAGAAATAATAATCGAAGTCAGTGATTTTACCGCGGCCTACGGGGACACGGTAATTATTGATGACATTTCATTCAATGTTTATAAGGGCGAAAAGTTCATAATATTGGGAGGCTCGGGCTGCGGTAAGAGCACTCTGCTCAAACATATGATAGGTTTGATCAGGCCCGCTCACGGCAGCGTCGTCATAGAAGGCGACGACATTACGCAGGCGGAGGGCAGCGAGAGAATCGATATATTGAAAAGAATAGGGGTAGCGTACCAGTCGGGGGCGCTATTCGGCTCTATGACGGTGCTTGAAAATGTAATGCTCCCTCTTGAAGAATATACGGACCTGGACAGTGAAGCCATGGAACTGGTAGGAAGAATGAAGCTCAATCTGGTGGGCCTTACGGGGTCCGAGAATAAAATGCCTTCCGAGCTTAGCGGGGGGATGATCAAGCGCGCCGCGCTCGCGAGGGCTATGGCGCTCGATCCCGACATACTGTTTCTCGACGAGCCGTCCGCCGGGCTGGACCCCATAACATCAGCGGAGCTTGATGAGCTTATCATACAGCTTTCGCACACCCTTGGAGTTACATTCGTTATCGTTACGCACGAGCTTAACAGTATTTACAACATAGCCGACAGAGTTATTATGCTTGATAAGAGCACAAAGGGCATTATCGCAACCGGCAAGCCCGAGTATCTGCGCGATAATTCAACCATTTCGGTTGTGCAGAAATTTTTCAGGAGACAGACCGATGAACAACTCGGAATCGAATAATACAGAGGCGGGTATAAATAGATATGAGTCAGAAAGCTAACTACTTCAAAACAGGCTTGTTTGTCATACTGGCGTTCCTGCTCCTCGCGGGGGCGATAATACTTTTCGGCGGAGGCAAGTTCCTGGAGGAAAAATACACCGTTGAAACGTATTTCGACCAGTCGGTTCAGGGTCTGGACGTCGGAGCCGCGCTTAAATTCCAGGGGGTACAGATAGGCAATGTAAGCCACATAGGCTTCGTTTTTAATGAATACAAGACGGACTATCAGTATGTTCTTATAAGGGCGGAAATATTCCCGAATAAAGTGCACGGGAAGGGAAACGAACGAGTATATCAAGGTGATTTCGACAGGAAAAGCAGTATTCGGGAAATGATACGAAAAGGACTGAGGCTGCAACTCGCCTCTCAGGGCGTGACCGGTATAGCGTTCCTGAACGCGGTATATTTCCCGCCTGAGCGTTATCCGCCTCTGGAGATAAACTGGACGCCCGAATACCAGTATATACCCTCTGCGCCGGGAACGATCACAATGATCACGCAGACTATTGAAAAGCTTACCACGGCTATAGAGAAAATTAATTTTCAAGAAATTTCCGAGGATATTGAAAAGTTGGTAAATTCCCTGAACGAGGCGGTTGAGCAGGCGGAGATAGGAGAGCTGAGCAAGGATTTGCAACAGCTTGTAACTACCCTTGATAAGACTACGAACGAAATCGACTCCATTTTGAAAAGTAAGGAAACAAAGGAAACCGTCGCTAACATCTCGCAGATCTCAACCGACCTCAAATTCGCCTTGAGACGCGCCGACCGATTGTTATCAAGCAGGGAACATAATATCAAAACTACAATGGAGAACGTGGAACGTATTTCGGAGGACGTAAGGGAATTCATGGAGACGGTTAAAAAATATCCTTCCTGGGTGCTTTTTGGAAATCCGCCTCCACACTTCGGAGAGGAGGAAAAAGCAGAATGATTTCAAGAAACGCAATTTACATCTCTTATATATTACTGACACTTTTTTTCATTACAGGATGTGCAAGCATAAATAAAAGTTACCCCGAGCGTAGTTTTTACATGTTTGAGGTTCCGCCGAATACGGAGAAATACGTATCGGTTAAAGACGCTATACTCGAAGTCTGGCGTTTTGATATTGCTCCGGGAAGCGATGGAAAGGAATTTATCTACCGTATAAGCGATTTGGAATATAAATCGGACTTTTACAACCAATTCTTCAGACCTCCGACCGCGCTTCTAACAGATGTAACGACAAGATACCTGGCCGGTTCAGGCCTTTTTATGGACGTCCTGAGCCCTACCAGCCAGGGTGGGAACACCAATTATTACATAGAAGGCAATATAGTAAGGCTTTACGGAGATTATAGAACCCAGCCAAAAGCTGTAATGGAGATTCAGCTCTTTCTGCTGAAATACGAATCCGATATCACCGACGGAGGTATATCAAATATCGTCTTCGGTAAAACCTATAGCTCTGAAAAACCTATTGCATCCGCTTCGGCACAGGACCTTATGAGGGGATGGAACCTAGCCCTTGAGGAAATACTGAACGAATTCCTGGCCGACCTGAGCGGGAAAGTAAATCAAAAACCGGGAATTTAATCATACTGGCTAATTGGCAGCGTCCTGCTAAACACGCCCGGCTAAAGCAGTAATAATCTGAAACGATACTGTCGTAATTCAGTGTATATCTTTCTCCGGGCAAATTTGCATTTACAACTATACTGGCAATATAATTATACGACGTCAATAACTGACAGGAGAGCCGTATGCGTGTCATACTGATAATATTAATAGTAATACTGATTGCTTTGTTAGGGCTTCCTTACTGGTTCGGGATTCAGACCGAGAAAGATTACAAAAACATTACAAAAGACTATTCCGAGTCGGAACATTTAGAGATTACGGATCAAAGCTATCAGAAAGGATGGCTTAATTCGAAGGCAAAAACTACCTTCCTGCTCATAAACGGAGACTCCGGGATTCTCAAACTGGAAGAGATCGATACGATTTACCACGGTCCGATTCCGCTTCAGCTGTTATTCGGAGAACAAGCTGTCCTGAGACCAGTTATGGCCGTTATAGATTCCGAGGTGCGCGTAATACCGGTTAAGGAGTCCGACTACTCGGAGATAATCAAGAATATTCCTCCCCTTGAACTTTTTACAACCCTTTCACTAGACGGCCACGGAACAACACAGATTACGATGCGGGGCCTAAATACCGAATCCGGGAAACAGGGAGAGAAACTGGTGTGGAACGGTCTTGAAGGCGTTATCGACTTCGGCCCGCAATTAGAAAGTCTGGATACAAGGCTCAAGTCCCCCGGGCTTGAGATAGACGGAAAGGATACGGAGCTGTCTATTACGGATATAGAGGGGGAATCGAATTTAATATATAAGGATAAAGGTCATAATTACCCGACGGGTGAAGCTTCCGTCTCTGTCAAAGAATTATTTGTAAAGAGCACGGATGATGAAACCGGGGAAGAAGATTATGTCAGAATAAACGGAATCCGGATTTCCGGCTCTACCGAAGAAGAGACGGGCACCCTGAGCAGCGCCCACAGCGCGGGATTCGAGGAAATAGAGATAGCGGGCAGGAAATACGGACCCGGCGGATACGACCTGGCTATAAGAAACATCGACATAGCATCCTGGAGAAAAATACAGAAGTTAATCAATGAAAACGAGAGAACTCGGGATACGGAGCAATCGAAAGAACAGTTTATGACGGAGCTTACATTAATTCTTCCTGACCTGGTGAGAAAATCCCCCGAAATAGAGCTTACGAAACTCAGCATTGAAACCGACAAGGGCGTCCTTCAGGGATATGCTCTAATATCAGTAGACGGGTCTAACCTGGAAAATCCGGAACTGGCGGCCAACCCGCTGTTTTTAATTACCTCTATTAAGGCGTCAGCCGAACTCTCGATCTCGAAAACCCTCTTAAAATCAATGTTAACGGACTATGAAATGGATGAAATTTCAGACGATTATAAAAATCTGGGGAACCCCATGCCTTCAGCAAATGAACTCGAGGAGATGGCTGAAAAAGCGGCTGAAGAGAAAATTAAAGAACTTCTGAATAAGAATTTCATAGTTATAGAGGGCGAAAGCTATGAGCTTCGGGCAAGTTATGAAATGGGGCAGGTCATGCTAAACGGGAGCCCTCTTGGACTCGACTCCTTTATGAAGCAGTAAATTCGTAAGACGATTACCAACATAGGGAATCAATATTACTCGCTGTTTCCACGGAATCTGGTCTCAAGCTCTCTGTAGCTTCGGATGTCTATGATTTCTTCAAAATCCCCGAACATGATCATATCTTCATATCCTTTCGTCGTGCCGTTAGCCTTCAAATACCGAAAACAATTTTCGATGGCTTTTGTAGCGGCGAATAGCGCGGCAAGGGGGAACACGACTATTTTATATCCCGATTCCTCAAGCTCCTCCGCTCTCAGGAGAGGAGTCTTCCCGCCTTCGACCATATTCGCGAAGAGCGGGGCGTCCGGGAAAGCGGCGGCGATCTCCTTAAGCTCTTCAACCGACTGCGGAGCCTCTATGAAAACCACATCGGCACCCGCCTCATAATAAGCCCTTCCCCTCTTTATCGCTTCTCCGAGTCCGTAAGGAGCGCGTGCGTCCGTACGCCCGATTATCACAAGGCCGCTATCCCTCCGCGCCTCCACAGCGGCGCGGATTTTTTCAACATGCTCCCCCATCGGTATTACGCGCTTCCCCTCGAAATGTCCGCATTTCTTCGGCCATTCCTGATCCTCAAGTATTATCCCCGCCGCACCCGAGGCAACGACATCCTCGACGGTGCGCATAACATTCAGCGGATTCCCGTAGCCCGTATCAATATCGGCCACGACGGGAATATCGACCGATTTTACGAGGCGACTGACGCTCCACAGCATTTCGGTCGCCGTCAGAAAACCGTAATCAGGCCTTCCCAGAGTTGCGCCCGAGATGCCGAAACCACTAGTGAACGCGACCTCGAAACCCGCGCGCTCTGCAAGCTTTGCGCTCACACAGTCATAAACACCCGGCAGCAGGAGTATCCCCGGTCCGGATATAATCTCCCTTAATTTTTGTCCTTTTGTCATATCTCGTCTCCGATTTCAAATATTAAAACATAGATAGGACTCCCGGGGGTGTCAAGGTGAATTGCGCTCGGCGGGGGTTTATGATATTTTGAAATTATATCGCTCGGACAGGAAATAGCTTTAGGAGCAGCGCGGGGTGAAAGACAGGGCGAAAAAAATCAGGGAGAAAAAAGATAATTCCGTCAGGCTTCAGGCAGGATTAAAGAGCAGAGACGTGATCCAGCTTATCGAGGCCCTGGAGGGCGTCAAGCTCGATTTCGACCATCTTTACTACTACGAGCACACGGGGCTGATAGTACCTAGCGTGAGAAAAGCGCAGGGGAGGGGGGTCCCCAAGCTCTATTCCACAGAGGATTTCATAATGCTCCGCTGGCTTATTTCCCTTCAGAAAAACGGACTACCCGTAAGCCGCTTTCGTGAAGTGCTCCAGTTTCTCAAAGAAAAAATGCCTGAGGTTCTCGATAAGCCTCAGAACTGGGCCCTGATCACGGACGGAAAATCCGTACAGTTTTTCGATAAGGTCTCCTCACGAACACTCGATGTGCTTAAGGATACCGGACAGTACCTTTTCTTCTTCCCGATCGGGAAGGTGGCGGTAGAAAGTAAAAAAGCGGTCAGAAAACTCGAAAAGAAGAAATAGAATTACCGAGCAGTAACGCATTATTGTTCCTGAGATACTTCCGCATCAACCTCATCAACTTCCACTTCCATCTGCGCTTGATACAGCTAATAAGAATCTTGTCCTTTATAAAAAGAGTGACAAAAATCCGCCGGCTTATTTAGTGGAGTCTTCATCGGCTGTTTTTATTTTCGTACCCTCCGCCACAACGTCGGGAATGGACGTAAAAGCAATCCTGAGGGGGGCGGACTCGGAAGCTCCGTGCATGGAGCCGTAATATATGCTGTTCGTCCCGTAACGCTCGTTTATTTTATCCAGAGCCGTGGCAACCCTGTCCCGTTTGAGCTCCGCGGGAAACAATGACAGACTAGTTTCACTCGACGGCGTAAGCTCCGAAAAGGTAACCGACACACGAAGCGGCTTCCTCCGGCGGGGCCTCTCTCCCCATATGGAAGAGAACGCCTCGATCATCGTCTGGGTATCGTTCCTTTTGCCGATTTTCACGGCACTCTTCCAGCTGTCTTCGCCGCCCAGATAATCAATCCTGATTATCATGCGCCCTGCGATATATTTTAGCCTCCTGAGCCTGAATGCAGCTTTATGAATCAGCCTTATGAAAACTGCATACGTTCCGTCATCCGACCTTAGGTGCGGGGGTAATACATGGGAATGACCGACCGTGCTCCTGCGGGTTTCGGCTTCGGAGATATCCTCACCTCTCAGCAAAAGCCACCAGCGTTTACCGATCACGCTCTGCCATATATCCGTAATACGCTCCTCGGACAAAATACAGAGCTCTTTCACCGTATGGACTCCGTACTTCTTGAGACGCGCGTGCATTTTTCTGCCGATGCCCGGCAGATCGGTGAGCGAAAGGGAATAGAGTACCCGCGGAAGGTCCTCTTTTTTGATAACAGTAAAACCGTCGGGCTTCTCCATTCCGCTTGCCACCTTGGCCAGAAAACGGTTGGTGGAGATGCCCACCGAGCATCTGACATGCTCACCGACCCGCTCTCTGATTACCCTCTTCAACTCGTGGCCTATCGCGACGGCATTATCGAGGTTCGTTTGCCTCCCCGTAAGGCGGCAGGACATCTCGTCTATCGAATGTACCTTGTCGACCGGAAGGACGCTTTTCACGGCTGATACTATTTCATGATGCATCTCTATGTATTTTTCGGGTCTCGACTCGATTATCCGGAGATTACGGCAGAGTTTCCGCGCTGCGGCAACCTTCGTACCGGTTTTTATTCCGTATTTCTTCGCCTCATAGCTTGAGGCTATACAGCAGGTGCTGTCAGCCAGGACGGGGACTACTACCGTCGGGAGTCCCCTCAATTCAGGCCTCAGCTCCTGCTCCACGGACGCGAAATAGGAGTTCATATCCAGGAAAAGCCAGGAAAGTCGAGACTCTTTCATAACTCAAGAATGATAACATAATTTCCGCCGGAAAAGCCGGACGAAGTTCAGTCACCTGTGCTAGAATATTCATATGAGTGATTACGGTTTCGATTACCTTTTCATCGGCGCCGGTATTATGGGGTCGGCGGGCGCCTATGCGCTGTCGAAGAAGCTGGATGAACAAGGAAAGACAGCAAGCGTGGGCGTTATTGACCTCGACCTCGAGGGCGGCCTTTCCTCCACACTCAAGAACGCGGGGGGCGTCCGGGCTACCTGGAGAAACCGCGCGAATATAGAGCTATGTAAATACTCGATCAATTTCTTCGAAACCATTTCCGAAATAATACAGTTCCGTAAGCTCGGATACTTCTGGATGCACGACAGCGAAAGCTGGGACGAAATACAGGAGAATTATCCGCTTTATAAGGAATACGGCCTGCCGGTCGAGCTTCATCCTCCCGCCGCCGTGCCGGGGATACTTCCATTCGTTGATAATCTGGAAGGCATTAAAGGTCTTTCCGTATCGAGAGAAGCCGGACTGATAGACCATTACTCGCTGAGGGAATACTACCGCGGCGAGGCGCGAAAGAGAGGAGTTAGGTTTATCGACAGGTGTTACGTCACTGAAATCAAGCTCGAGGGGAAAAGGGCCGAAAGAATAATCGCCTACGATCTCAAAGGGCGGGATAAGGGGTCCGGGGACTTCGATGAAACCGCCAGAACCATACTTACGGGCGATAATGTCGAAGTGGAAAATCCGGAAATTTCGTTTGAAACCGGGGTTCTTATTAATACTGCCGGAGCCTGGGCGCCCAGGGTTTCCGAGCTCTACGGATTTAACGACGACAAAATCAAGCCCCGAAGGCGCCAGATGGTAGTCCTCAACTGCCCTGAAGTCGATCTCTCAAAATACGGCATGGTCATAGACATATCGGACATCTATTTCCATCAAGAGTCAGGAAACATACTCGCCGGTTATTCGAACATGGACGAGCCTTACGGATACAACCTCGAATTCAGCTTTGGCGGATTGTCGGAAGACAGCCCGTTCGTGAAACACATATGGCAGCCGCTCTGGAATAGAATAAGCAGGTTCGAGAAAGTAAAGTTCATAAGGGGATGGGCGGGGATATACGCCGAGACCCCGGACCGGTCCGGATTCCTTGGAAGGGCGCCCGGTCTGGAAAACGTCTATGAATGCGCGGGGCACACGGGCAGGGGGCTTATGATATCATGCGGCGCGGCAACGGCTCTCTCGGATCTGATTCTGGACAAAGAATTCAGGGAAGAGCTCTCAAGCGCCGGGGACCTTTCAAGGGAAAGGACGGCGGGCCCTTTATATGAAGGACTTCATTTATAGTCCGAATCAATCTTCTTTAAATTTCAATTTTTATGGCTTCTCCTTCAACAGACACCTTATAACTCGCGATATTTTCCTCGGCTGGAGGACCAAGGACCTCCCCGGTTTTTATATTGAACTCCGCTCCGTGCCAGGGGCAACTCACGGTTTCTCCTTCTATGTCCCCATCGCATAACGGTCCTCCAATATGGGTACATTCGTTACCTATCGCGTAATACTCCCCGTCACAGTTAAATACCGCGATCTCCTTACCGTTCACCTCGACAAGCTTCGCACTCCCCGGCTTGATTTCTCCCACCTTGGCTACTTCTACGGGATTTCCCATACCTGTTCACCTCAACTCCGTTAATTTAATAGTATTTTATTTGGACGATTATGGATCACGCGAGAAGCCTGATCCTCAAATATTTCAATTCAATCATCGAGGAACTCGAGCGCTTCCTCAAACTCCTCGGCCATGCCGGGGTGCCCGTGACTGTTGGCGGCCTCAATACCCTTTACGTACGACTCCCTGGCCTTCTCGGGCTGCCCCGTATTCACGTAGCATTCGGCGAGCATCCTGTACACCGCCCCCTCGTCATCCGCTATTTTGACGTACTCTTCAATCTCTTTTATGGCCTCATTGTACATTTCGAGTTTGTAGTATTCATGAGCGAGTCCGTACCTGCCGAGAGGATTGTCCGGGTCCTTTTTCAAAATCTCCTTGAATGTATCGATCCTCGAGTTACTCATGCAATTACTCCGTTTTCTACTATGTATAGCTGTCAGAATTTAACACAGCCACGAAAATAAAAGCTAATTTAATTAGAATAATACATCTAATATAGAAAGAATTTAATCCCCTATATATAAATTAAATAGCCCCGTCAGAATAAGATTGAGAGCCCGGCGGTACTAATAGGTTACCGGAGAGCGCAAACTATATATTGGGTATTGATTGTTCCCGTCAATACTGCATAATCATTAGCTCATACCGAGGGGGGCGTATTAAAATGTTCCGTAAAATAATGAGCTTCCTGTTCGAAGCTCTCGCGGTCAAACAATATCTGCTTTTTTCCGCAAGTTTTTTCGCGCTCAGCGGCTTTATCATGATCGCTACCGATAATCTTGTAAGGCCCGCGGGCTGCCCCGGAATAATACCCCTTGAGCTTTCATTTACAAAGACGGCGTTCAATAACATTGTCAGCGCATGCGGTGCCACGGGCGTCCGCTCGCACATCATACTCATATGGATAGACTATATATTCATATTCGCCTATACGGGATTTCTCGCCAATCTGCTGGGTTCTCTTGTAAGAGGGATAGAGCGCGGGCATGCCATTGCCATTTTCTCTCTTCCCGTTCTCGCCGGATTCCTGGATATAATCGAAAATACGCTCATACTGACCCAGCTCTCTTCCCCGGAGAATCTGAGCGGAATAGTAATTTTCACGGCCTCGACCGCAGCGCTCCTGAAATTTCTCCTGCTTGCCGCATCTATAGGGCTGATTATCTATTATTTATTTCATGCCGCTAAAGGGAAGAGATAATCTTATAAAACCTGAGTGGAATTCATAATATTTCTGTTTTGTTAAGGAACAGTTGTCTTTCTTCATTTTCCAGAGTAAGTATTGTTTTAAATCAGAAATAGCAATAAACTTGGGATAACACCTTTAATCAAATCCCGTAATTAATGGAGGTTGGCGTGATGAGACTAAACAAATGTCTGAGTCTATTGGTAACGGCTTTTATAGTCGGGCTCGCTTCAGGCTGTGTAAACTACCAGGCGGTGCAGGATTTCGGCGCGGGGACCGGTGAGTTCGCCGGCTCATATGACAACGTATTCACAGGCAGCTACGAGACGTGTCTTTCTACCAACGAATTAAAAAACATTATCCTCGATTTGGGAGAGACGCCTTCAAAATCTCCTTTAACGCAATACGGAAGCGACAAGCAGATATGCGCGCCTTATAAAGCCGAAGCCGAGGCATTCAGCCAGACTTCACTCGCCCTTCTGGATTTCAGCGAGGCCCTCAGGCTCGTTATAAAAAGGACGGAGCTGAGCGGAGCGTTCGATAAGGCTCAGTTCGTGCCGCAGTTCTCGGGTATCGATGAAAATATTGCTGATACGGTCCACGAGCTCAGAGCTCACAGACAGGAAGTAATCACGGTCAATCAATGGAAGGATTATTTCGGATCGTTTTACGTTCAAAAGAGCCCTCAGGAAGTAATACTGGAAAATCAGCCGAGGATGGAGGCCACATTCGCCCTCTTAAATGTCTTCTCCGACATTTACCAGGTTCAGCTCGACAATTACGGGAGAAACATAAAGCTGCTCGACACCCTTTTGTATGAGACCGAATCGAGAGACGCCGTTAAGAGGACATTCGTTATAAATCAGAGCAAGAGCCTCGACAGGAAACAGGAATTATTGAGTAATTATAATGATTCGCTTAACGCGGTTAAAGAATCATACCACAAGATTTACGAGCGTTCCGAGCTTCCGAACCCGCATTTCAACGACCCGGTATTCCAGGCGGAGATGAAGGAATTTCTAATCAGGATTTCAACCCTCGTCCAGGAGGCCAGGATAATCTAGCACCTGAGGAATTAATTCCGAACGCGCGCCGGTAGAGCCTTTCGGGAAAGGCCTCTAGTTTTTGGATTCGTATGTAATCCTGTAAATCACCCCGCGCATGTCGTCGGATACGAATAGCTCACCATTGGAACCGACCAGGACATCGACGGGTCTTCCGAGGCGTTTTTCTCCTTTAAGCCAGCCCCGGGCGAAATCCTCTATCCCCTCGGGTTTACCGTTCTTCATCTTTATCCTCACAACCTTGTACCCGGTTGGCTTAGAGCGGTTCCAGGAACCGTGGAAGGCCACGAATAAATCCCCCTCGTACTCGTCCGGAAACATCTCCGCGTCATAAAAGGTAAGCCCCAGAGGGGCTGAATGCGCCTGCATTTCGACAGCAGGGGAAACGGTGTTTACGCATTTTTCCGGCTCATTAAAATCAGGGTCGGGAATCTTGTCCCCATAACAGTAGGGCCAGCCGTAGTTCTCGCCTTTCTTGATGACGTTAACCTCCTCCGGGGGTAGGTTATCCCCGAGCCAATCCCTTCCGTTGTCAGTTGCCCACAGCTCCCCCGTCTCCGGGTGCCAGGTCATTCCGACCGAGTTCCTCAAGCCGGAGGCGAATACCTCAAGGTCCTTTTCCTTCGGATCGTATCTGAGTATTGTCGCGCGTCTATCGTCCTTTTCCACGCACACGTTACAGGACGAGCCCATCGAAACATATAACGTTCCATCAGGGCCGAAGCCGACCGTTTTAGTAAAATGTCCTTTATTCGGAAGCCCGGAAACCAGTACTTCTTTTTTCCCCGGTTCTTTATCGTAACCGTCGTACTTAAGCCTGGAAACCTTGTCAGTCTCTCCCACGTAGAGGTACCCGTCATGGAAAGCGATGCTGTTGGGCCTGTTAAGACCGTCCATAACTGTAATAGCCTTGTCTGCCGTCCCGTCTTTGTCGGTATCGGGAAGGGCTCTTATTTCTCCGTTTCCCATAGAGGAAACGAACAGCACGCCGTCAGGGCTCATAGCCATAAACCTCGGCTTATCGAGCGAGCCCGCGAATTCTTCTATTTTAAACCCCTCCGGCAGTTTTATCTCATCGAGAACGTCGGGAAAGGCCTGTACAGGAACGAGCATAATAAAAAGGGAAAATACTATTCTCCGGATTCTGTGATTATTCATAAGTAAATATTGTAGCTGTTAAAGGGCGGGAAACACAGCATAAATAATCGATAGATGTTGAAAGTTATTTTACGATTAAATAATTGTCTCAGAACGGAGAAGAATATCCAGACTGCTTTCGTCATTAGGATTTTTGGCCGATATGCTGATTGTTTCAGAATGGGTTAGGTTGAATACCTGAGAAAATGCTTGAACTATATTTTCCTCGACTTGAGCCATGTCTATCTCCACTTTAGAGGCGAGCCACCTCTGAATCGTAGTCATTTTCACATCCTGAATTCCACACGGCACGATCATATCGAAATACGAGAGGTCTGTATTCACGTTAAGCGCGAAACCGTGGTAGGTGATCCACCTCTTAACCCCCACGCCTATGGACGCAATCTTGTGCCACTTCACCCATACTCCCGTCACTCCTTCAATCCGCCTTGATTCTATCCCGTAATTCCTAAGGGTTAAGATAATCACTTCCTCAAGATTTCTCAGGTATTTATGTATATCCCTTCCCATATCGTTAAGGTCCATGACAGGATACCCGACAAGCTGTCCCGGACCGTGAAAGGTTATATCGCCGCCCCTGCTTATTACCTCGAAATGAATCCCGGCCTTTTTCAGATAACTCTCGGCGGCGAGCAGGTTTTTCATATCCCCGCCCCTGCCGGTCGTAAAAGTGGGCGGGTGCTCAAGGAGTAAAAGCGTGTCTTCAATCTCCCCATTTCTCCTCTTCTCAAGAAGCGTCATCTGGAACCGAAGGGCTTCCGCGTAAGGGACAAGCCCCAGTTTATATACCTTGAAAGTTCTCATAGGTTAATTATAGCAGGAACGATGCGGCGCTTTGATATATTAAATTCGTTAGGTCAGGTCACAGGCAGGCATGTTTCTACATATTCCTTGCTCTGCCTAGCGCAGCCAGAGCGGCTTCCATTACGGCCTCGGACAGGGTAGGGTGCGCGTGAGACGTAATCGCTATTTCGAGCGGCGTTGTTTCAAGTGTCCTTCCGACAGCCACTTCAGCTATAAGCTCCGTAGCCCCGTGCCCGATTATGTGCGTTCCCAGTATCTCCCCGGTCGCCTTATCGGAGATAATCTTCACGAATCCGTCCGTTTCCCCCGTGCCGACCGCCTTTCCCGCAGCCTTGAAGGGAAACTTCCCCACGCTGTAGCTGTAGCCTTTGTCCTTGACTTCTTTCTCAGTCATGCCTAACATGGACACCTCCGGCTGACAATAAACACAACCGGGGATATTATTATAATGAACCTTGCTCTTGAGTCCCGCCATTTTTTCCACCGCAGCCACTCCTTCTTCAGACGCCTTGTGGGCCAGGAGGGGAGGGCCTATAACGTCGCCGATTGCGTAAACGTTCTCGCACGTGGTCATGTACGAGTCGTCCGTTTTAATGAACCCCCTCTCATCGAGCTCTATACGCAGATCGCTAAGCCCGATGTCGCCGGATTTCTTGTAATAGCTCAGTGAAGTCGGGGCATCGTTCGCTACTGGCCGCCTTCCGACAGCCACAAGGACCATGGACGCCGTTACCTTGTGCTCACTTTTGTCGCCGAGCTTCTCCAAAATAACATCGACATTTTTTCTTTTCTTCTTGACCTCTTTAAACTTCGTCCCTGTAAGAATCTCCATTCCGCTCTTTTTGAAAATTTTCTCAAGCTCTTTGGATACGTCCTCGTCCGCTCCAGGGATAAGGTTATCCATCATTTCCACAATCGTAACCTTGCTCCCGAAGGAGTTATAGACATAAGCGAACTCAGCCCCTATGTATCCTCCTCCTATAACCACGACGGATTCAGGAACCTCCCTGTGAAAAATAGCCTCGTCGCTCGTCATAATCAGCTTTTCATCAATATCGAGTCCCGGAAGCGTCACCGGAACGGAGCCTGTCGCGATCAGAATCTTTTCCGATTCCAGCTCCACTTCGTCCTTTTCCCCGCTCACTCCGATCTTATTTTTTGCGATTAATTTGCCGGTTCCGTTAAATAGCGTGATTTTGTTTTTCTTGAAAAGGAACTCAACCCCCTTGGTGAGGGTGCTTGAGGCCTTACGGCTCTTATCTATAACCTTGGAAAAATCATAAGAAAGCCCTTTATATTCTATTCCGAACTCGCTGGAATACTTAAAATATTCATATACTTCGGCGCATTTTAGTATTGCCTTGGAGGGAATGCAGCCCCAGTTGAGACATACCCCTCCCGGCTTGTCCCTCTCAACGACGGCGACATTCATTCCCAGCTGTGCCGCCCTTATGGCGGCAATATATCCTCCCGGTCCCGATCCTATAACTGTTAAGTCGTATTTTTCCATAGTAGGCACTATTATATATTTAATTCCATGACCGTCAATTTTTTAGCCGGCCATAAATTATGAACTAAAATATCTTGCCTCAGTTGACGAAAATGAATCGGAAACTGGTATATTAATATCATATAAACATATACGACCCGGCGTAGTTCACAGGTTAATAAACAATTAAGAATTATTGACTAAAACGGGCCGTCTGCTTTATTATTCTAAATTGTTCGCCTGCTCCCGGTCTCAAGTACTATTCGCAAGGATCTTTTCAATGCAGAAAAAAACCGATAGAAAGAAAAAAGAGAACGAAATAGAGGAAATCGAAAACAGCGAATGGCTCGAATCCCTGGATTACGTGATTGAAACAGGCGGGCCGGAAAGGGTGAGCGAGCTTCTTAAAATTCTCGAAATCCACGCTCAGAAAAAGGGCGTGAAAATTCCTTTTACAGCCAACACCCCTTATATCAATACCACCCCGCTGGAGCAGCAGCCTCCATACCCCGGCAACCAGGAGATTGAGTGGCGTATCAGGAGCATCATCCGCTGGAACGCAATGGCCATGGTAGTGAGGGCAAACAGGGTTGAGCAGGGAATAGGGGGACATATTTCAACCTACGCCTCGGCGGCCGCCCTTTACGAAGTCGCTTTTAACCACTTCCTCAGAGCTCCTAACGGAAGCCACGAGGGAGACATCGTTTATTTTCAGGGGCACGCGGCGCCCGGGATTTACGCGAGGGCGTTTCTCGAAGGCCGCATCAGCATAGAAAAATTGCGGAACTTCAGGAGAGAGCTCCAGCCCGACGGCGGTCTTCCCTCCTATCCTCACCCGTGGCTTATGCCCGACTTCTGGCAGTTCCCGACGGTATCGATGGGCTTGAGCCCTATAATGGCGATATACCAGGCCAGGTTTAACCGCTATCTCGAGGACAGAGGTCTTAAGGAACCCACGGACTCAAGAGTCTGGGCGTTCCTGGGAGACGGGGAGACCGATGAGCCCGAAACCCTCGGGGCGATAACACTGGCCGCAAGAGAGAGGCTCGACAATCTCATATTCGTCGTCAACTGCAACCTGCAGCGTCTCGACGGCCCGGTAAGGGGAAACGGAAAAATAATACAGGAGCTGGAAGCAATATTCCGCGGCGCCGGATGGAACGTGATAAAAGTCATATGGGGAAGCAACTGGGACCCTCTCCTCGCTAAAGACAAGGACGGCGTACTGGTCAAAAGGATGGGCGAGGCGCTGGACGGGGAATATCAAAAATACACGGTGGAAACCGGTGAGTATATACGCGAGCACTTTTTCGGAACCGACCCGCGGCTCCTGGAAATGGTAAAAGACCTCACCGACCAGGAGCTTCAGAAACTGAGGCGAGGTGGGCACGATCCTGAAAAGATATACCCCGCTTTTAAAGCGGCAATAGAAAACAAAGGCTCGCCCACAGTAATACTCGCTAAAACGATCAAGGGCTACGGCCTGGGTGAATCGGGGGAAGGCAGAAACGTCACGCACCAGCAGAAGAAACTGAACGAGGACGAGCTTAAAGAGTTCAGAACACGGTTCAGCATACCTATATCGGACGAAGATGTCGCAAGAGCCCCGTTTTACAGGCCCCCTGAGGACAGCCCGGAAATAAAATACATCAAAGAGCGGAGACACGAACTCGGAGGGTTTACTCCGAAACGCGTAGTCGATTGTGAGCCGATAGACCCGCCTTCGGAAAAAATATTCCAAGAGTTTTACAAAGGCTCGGGAGACAGGGAAGTGGCGACCACAATGGCGATCGTCAGAATGCTCTCGAAAATGCTTAAGGATAAAAACATCGGCAAGCTAATCGTTCCTATTGTCCCTGACGAAGCCCGCACATTCGGCATGGAGACACTGTTCAGACAGGTAGGAATATATTCCCACGTAGGACAGCTCTACGAGCCGGTGGATGCGGAAACGCTTCTCTTCTACAAAGAGGCGAAAGACGGTCAGATTCTGGAGGAAGGCATAACCGAAGCGGGATCGATGTCCTCATTCATCGCAGCCGGAACGGCCTATGCGACCCACGGCATTAATACAATTCCGTTTTTTATTTTTTACTCCATGTTCGGGTTCCAGAGAATAGGTGACCTCGTATGGGCGGCGGGAGACTCGAGGGCAAAGGGGTTCATGATAGGAGGCACCGCGGGAAGGACAACGCTAGCGGGGGAGGGTCTTCAGCACCAGGACGGCCACAGCCACCTGCTGGCTTATCCGGTCCCCAACCTGAAGGCATACGACCCGGCATTCGCGTACGAGATCGCAGTCATAGTTCAGGACGGGATCAGACGCATGTATGTCGAGCAGGAAGACCTCTTTTACTACATAACCGTCATGAACGAAACCTACAAGCAGCCTCAGATGCCCGAAGGGGCGAAAGAGGGCATACTGAAGGGTATCTATAAACTCAGAGAATCCGGGCTTAAAGACGCCGATCTTCACGCCCAGATAATGGGGAGCGGCACCATACTGAACGAGGCGATCAAGGCACAGAAAGAGCTTGAGAAAAACTACGGGATCGCGGCCGACGTATGGAGCGTAACAAGCTACAAGGAGCTTTACAGGGACGGCCTCGAGAAAGAGCGGTGGAACATGCTTCACCCTTCCGAGCTCAAGAGAACACCTTACATAACCGAATGCTTCAAGGACGCTCCGGGCGTATTCGTCGCGGCGTCGGATTATGTGATGGCGCTGCCGGACTCCATATCGCAGTGGCTCCCACGGCCGCTCGTATCCCTCGGTACGGACGGGTACGGCAGGAGCGGCAGCCGGGAGGCGCTGAGAGAATTTTTTGAAGTCGACTGGAGGTTTATTACACTCGCGGTGCTAGCGTCGCTTACGTGGGAAAAGAAAATCAGTACAGACGTCGTGGAAAAAGCGATTAAAGACCTCGACATTAATCCGGGAAAGGCAAATCCGATGTTGTCATAATTGCGGAAGAATCCGTATTACATCGAGCATTTCAATTTCCGTATGGTATAACAATAAGATAAATACATTTTAAGGGGCGAAAGCAGCATGGCAATCGAATTCAAACTTCCCGACCTGGGCGAGGATATAGAAACAGGCGAGGTGATAAACGTGTACGTATCCTCAGGAGACGAGGTTTCCGAGGAGCAGGCGCTCATGGAGATCGAAACGGACAAGGCCGCGCTTGAGATACCCTCTCCCGCGGGGGGCGTTATTAAAGAAGTCCACGTAAAAGAGGGTGACACCATTGAAGTGGGGCAGCTCCTGGTAACGATAGACGACGGGGAGAACGGAGGAGGAGAAGAGGAAACCACGGACAAAACGGAAGAGAAAAAAGCCGAGTCAAAAGAAAAGAAAAAAGAAAAACCGGAAACCGAAAAAGAAAGCGCCGGAGAAAAAGAAGAGGAAGAAGAAGATCGGGAGGGAGAGGCCGAGGGAGAGCCCGAAGAGAGAGCCAAGGAAGAAAAGGAAGAAGAACCAAAAAAACAAAAAAAGGAAGAGCCTGAAGAAGAAAAAGAGGAAGAAACCGCTAAAGGGGACGCTGAGGAGAAGCCTCGAGAAAAAGACGAAGAAGAACAGGAAAAAGCCCCCGATAAAGATACTAAAAAGCAATCGAAAAAGAAATCCAAAAAAGAAGATGAAGCGGCGGAAGAAGAAAAAAAGCAAAAACCCGACGACAAGCCCGAACGCGAAACCGGGGAAGAGTCTCAAAAAGCAGTGCCCGCTTCCCCCACCGTGAGAAGACTGGCGCGGGAGCGGGGAGTGGATATTACAAAGCTCAAGGGTACGGGAGCCGGTGGCAGGATTACCGAAGAGGATATTAAGAATTACACCGGAGGAAAAGAACCTGAAAAGGAAGAGCCCGAAACTGAAACGGGAGAAGAAGAATCCCAGAAACAAAAGGCTTCCGCAGACAAGGATAAATGGGGGGATGTGGAAAGAATCGCCATGTCCAGGGTAAGGAGGCTCACAGCGGAGCGTTTAACGGAAGCATGGAAAGCGCCCCACGTCACCCAGCACGACAAGGCCGATATCACCGAGCTTGAGAAACTCAGGAAGCATTACGGCAGCGAAGTGGCGGAAGCCGGAGGCAAGCTCACCATGACTTCCATTATACTCAAAGTCATAGCTTCGGCCTTAAAGGTCTTCCCCCAGTTTAACGCCACCGTCGATATGGAAAACGAGGAAATAATATACAAGAAGTACATCAACATAGGCGTCGCAGTCGATACGGACAGGGGGCTTCTCGTGCCTGTAATCAGAGATGCGGACAAGAAGAATATCGAAGAACTCTCGGTCGATCTGAGCGAATTATCCGAGAAGGCGAGAACAAAAAAAATATCAGTCGAGGAGCTTCAGGGCGGGACTTTCACCATAAGCAACCTCGGCGGGCTGGGCGGTACATATTTCACTCCCGTGCTCTACGCGCCCCAAGTGGCGATTCTGGGAATATCGCGTTCCTCAATCGAGGCAGTCTACATTGAGGGGGCGTTTCTGCCGCGCCTCCAGCTGCCGCTCTCGCTCTCGTATGACCACCGTCTCATAGACGGCGCGGACGCGGTCAGGTTCCTGCGCTGGGTAGTCGAAGCGCTCGAAGAGCCGTTCAAGCTCTCCCTCGAAGGATGAGCCGCGCAATATTAACGTAAAAACCTAATATATGTCTGGATTGGACAGAGAATACTATGACGGAAGAAAATAAATCGACACAGGTAGCTGTGATTGGGGCGGGGCCGGGCGGTTATCCGGCTGCTTTCCTCGCGGCCGATCTCGGGCTTGAGGTAACTTTAATCGATCCGGAAGAAAATCCCGGGGGCGTTTGCCTCTACAGGGGATGTATACCCTCGAAGGCGCTTCTCCATGTAGCGAAAGTAATTACGGAAGCTGAGCATGCTTCAAACTGGGGGATAGAGTATAAGAAGCCCGAGATTGATATCGACAAGCTCAGGGAATGGAAAAACGGCGTTGTGCAGAAACTCGTAGGCGGCCTCGGACAGCTATCGAAGAAGCGGAAGATAAATTACGTCAGAGGCAGGGCGAAGTTCACTGATTCGGGCAAACTCGAAATAAAATTAAATGATGGCAAAACCCGCAGTCTGAGCTTCGAGAAAGCGGTCATAGCGACGGGCTCGAGTCCCGTAAAGATGCCCGGCGTCCCTGACTCCCCCAATGTACTCGATTCCACATCGGGTCTCGATCTTCCGGAAGCACCCGATACCATGCTGATAGTGGGCGGAGGATACATCGGGCTTGAGCTTGGAACGGTCTATGCCGCCCTCGGAACAGAGGTCTCGGTTGTAGAAATGACTTCGGGTCTTATGCCGGGAGTGGACAGGGACCTTGTGCGGGTTCTGCAAAAGAGGTGCGAAAAAATCTTCTCCGCTATCATGCTCGACACGAAGGTCACCGGCATGGATGAAACGGAAAAAGGTATTAAGGTCGAGTTCGAGGGAGAGGGACTCGATTTTAAAGAAAAGGTATTCGATAAGGTGCTTGTTTCAGTGGGCAGAAAGCCCAACAGTGAAGACCTCGGGCTTGAGAACACGAAGGTCAATACCGATTCCGGAGGATTTATCGAAGTAGACGCGCAGAGGCGTACTTCAGACCCCGATATTTTCGCTATAGGCGATGTCGCGGGCGAACCGATGCTCGCCCACAAGGCGACGCATGAGGGTCGCGTGGTCGCGGAAATTCTCGCGGGCAAAAAGGCCGCGTTCGAGCCGGGCGCGATCCCGGCGGTCGTTTTTACGGACCCTGAAATAGCCTGGTGCGGACTCACGGAAACAGAGGCCGGGGAAAAGAATATCAAAGTAAATGTCGCCAGGTTCCCCTGGGGCGCTTCCGGAAGGGCGACTACCCTGGACAGGAATGACGGCGTCACTAAGCTCGTCATTGAGCCTGATACGGACCGCGTGCTCGGCATGGGTATAGTCGGAGCGGGGGCAGGAGAGCTGATTTCAGAAGGCGTCCTCGCAGTGGAGATGGCGGCGCTGGCTTCAGACCTCGAGCTCAGCATACACCCCCATCCCACACTGTCCGAGACCGTGATGGAGGCAGCCGAGGCGTTCTACGGCCAGAGCACCCATATGTACAAACCAGGAAAAAAGAAATAGGAAATAAATCACGGATGAACAGGAAAATCGAAGCCCGCCTTGAAAATCAGCATGACCTGGAAATAGCGCGCGTCCGGATACTTCCGGAAAAGAGCAACCTGAACGCTCTTATCGGCATGGTAACCGATATCACCCGGGCAAGCGGAATAGCAAGAAAGGATGCCCTTAATCTGGATAAGGTACTGGACGATATTTTCCATAATATAGTAAAACACGGCTTCGACGGGGATACGTCGAGGCCGATCGACGTATCCATCTCAAAGCGCCTACACTCGCTCGTAGTCGCAGTCGAAGACAAGGGGCTGCCGTTTGACTATGAGAAGCTTGAGCGCGGTGAAGAGAAACGGTTCAAATCATTTATGTCGAAACACTACGCCGATGAAGTCCATTTTTACAGTCTCGGGCCCGGGGGTAACAGAACGGAGATTGTAAAAAACCTTCCTGCATCAGACATCCGGGAGGAAATGGACATCTCGGAGCATCACGGGCATCTTAGAGCAAAGAAAGCCCGCGCCGACGAAAAAATAGCGATAGGAATGTTCGACCCGGCGAAGATCAACGAGCTTGTCCGCCTGGTCTATAAATGCTACGGCTACACATACGCCAACGAGTTTATGTACTATCCTGAAAGGATTGAAGCTCGCCTTAGGTCCGGAATTATGACTTCGTGCGCCGCATACAACAGCAAGAATGAACTCATAGGCCATGTGGGGTTCGTCTTCAGCAAGGCGGGCGCCAAAGTGGCCGAGTCGGGGGAAGCCGTTGTTGACCCGCGCTACAGGGGAAGAGGCGTATTCCAGAAGATGAAAAACTATTTGATTGACTATGTGTCACAAAAAAACTTGGTCGGTATTTACGCCGAAGACGTAACAGTTCATCCTTACAGCCAGAAGGGCAGTATCGAGCTCGGAGGGAGAGAAACCGGATTTCTTCTTGGATACAGTCCGGGCAGTGTTACTTTTCAGAATATAACTGATAATGAAAAACCGAGGCGGCAGTCGGTCGCGCTCATGTTCACACCGGTTTCCTCGAGTAGGCCCGCGAATGCATACATACCCGAAGCATATAAGGAGTCAATCGAGACAATTTACGAAAGAATCGGTTTTAAAAGAAATATATTTACCGAAGACGAAGATTCCGTTCTGAGGAGCAGACAGAAGGGGCGCACCACAGTCTCTATACGCCACGACCACAACCAGGCGCTTATTCAGATCGAGAAGATCGGCGGAAAAACCCTGGACGAAATCAGATTCCAGCTAAAGCACTTAACACTCGAGAGGTTCGACTGCATATACATCGATCTCCCCCTCAGTCAAAAGGGAGCAGGTCATGTGGCGTCCCGGGCGCGGA
This sequence comes from Deltaproteobacteria bacterium, assembly GCA_040223695.1. Classification (NCBI taxonomy): domain Bacteria; kingdom Pseudomonadati; phylum Myxococcota; class Myxococcia; species Deltaproteobacteria bacterium. The sequence goes on along the minus strand of JAVKFU010000015.1, from coordinate 344,860 downwards.
AGCTGGGATTCTTTTACGGTTGCGTCATTCCCGAATACAGAGACGGTGACGTACTGAGGCTTCAGTATCTAAACAACGTCGAGATATCCCGGGATGACATCAAGACCGCCTCTGAGCCAGGCAGGCGTTTACTTGACACGATATTTGAAGAAATGCCATCGGCTAGTCTGTAATCTGCCTGATACGGTGGCTCGTTAACTGTATATCTCGCCGGATTCCGCCCGACCCCTGCCCAATTCAGGACCTCCCGTAAACAGGCACAGCGGCGCCGCTCACGGCCCTTGCGCCGTCCGAGCAAAGAAATGCGATTACCCTGCCTATATCTTCGGGAGCGACCCATTTCGAATGGTCGGCGTCCGGCATACTTTTCCTGTTTGCGGGGGTGTCTATGGTGCCCGGAACTATGGCGTTCACGTTTATGTTGTGCTCCCTGAGCTCATCGGCCATCGACTGAGTCAGGTTTAAAACACCCGCTTTTGAGGCTCCGTACGCACCCATCCCGGCCGATCCTTTGAGCGCGGGGCGCGAGGCGATATTTACTATCCTGCCCCCTCCGCTCTCCATCATCCGAGACAGGACAGCTTTCGAGCAGAGAAAAGCCGTCTTCAGGTTCAAGTTCATCATCTTATCCCACGCCTCCTCATCCGTCTCCGAAATCGGAGCCTGCGAAAAACCGCCAACTATGTTAACAAGGGCGTCTATACGCGAGAATGTCTCCAGGGTTTTTGTGACCAGTTGAGATACGTCCGCCGCACTGGTCACGTCGGCTTTAAAGAACTGGACCCTGTCCCCGTGTTTTTCCTTCAAATCCGCGCACTCGGCTAATTCTTTATCGCTCCTGTAAGTGCTGAAAACATTTGCGCCGAGTTCGAGGAATACCGAAAGCACTCCTTTTCCGAGAGCGCCCGTCCCGCCTGTTATAATTGCGACCTTATTATTTAGCATTTGAATATTTATCCCCCCTTCAAGATGCTCTTAATTATCGTCTCGCTGAATCCTGAAATCAATATCCGCTCCGAAAACCATCGGTCTTGACATTCAGACCTTCAAGGAAATAAAATAGATTTACTTCTCAGTATATGAAGAGGGAGAGATGGAGTTATTTATTTCGATGAAAGCCGAAACCATTAACAAGGGTATTTATTTTTCCGAAAGTAATATAATGCAGATGCCCACCGCTCAGTCTCAGGGATATTTCGTCGCCGAATTCAGGGAGGGAGATGAAACTAAACTCAAGCTCCTCAATAGATATGTCGATATACTGCAAAAGAAATTGAAAGGCGATAAGGAATATTTTCTGGAGCCCACAAGCCTGGGGTTCAAGCTTTATAAAAAGGTGGAAGAGGGTGTCGAATATATGGAAGCGTGGGAGAGATGGGTTAAATTCGCACGGAATCTGCTAAGGGAATTAAAAGAGTTCGTTGAGGAATAATAAATAACTCATCTCATAATATCTTTGCTAAACAAAGCCACCGCAACTTGCTTTTCGCCACGTCTAAGCTAATATTTTTCTTCAACTCAAAGTAAAATTTCATTGTCTATCTTACCGAATCAATTGAATATTATCCCTGATAGTATAGTTTTTAATTCCAGAAGGAGAGAATGCATCCGATGTCAGAGGCGAAGAAAATAAACTATAAAGACACACTTAACCTTCCCCGGACGAATTTCCCGATGAAGGCTAACCTCAGCCAGAAAGAGCCCGAGTACCAGAAAAGATGGAAGAAGATCAAGCTCTACGAAAGGATGAGGGAAAACTCTCGGGGAAAAGAGAAATTCATATTCCACGACGGCCCCCCTTACGCGAACGGTCCTATACACCTGGGCCACCTGCTGAATAAGGTGCTTAAGGACATAGTAGTCAGATCAAAGACCATGCTCGGAAACGATGTCGATTTCGTTCCCGGGTGGGACTGCCACGGGCTTCCCATCGAGCACAAGGTTTTAAAGGAGCTGGGGGACGAAGCAAAGGATTTATCCAAGCTCAAGATTAGATATAAATGCCAGTCCTATGCCGAGAAATACGTGAAGCTTCAGTCGGGACAGATGCAGAGACTGGGCACGATAGGGGACTATGATAATCCCTACCTTACCATGACTCCCGATTTTGAGGTCGGGGTGCTGGAGGTCTTTTCCCGGCTCCTCGAAAGGGGTCTCATATACAGAGACCTGAAGCCCGTCCACTGGTCGATCGAGAACCGCACCGCGCTGGCGGACGCGGAGCTCGAATACTACGAGCGGAAAGACAGGAGTATTTTCGTGCTGTTCGAGATAGAAAACCCTGAGGCTCTTCCGGGGAGCCTCAATCTCCCTGCCGGAGCCTCTCCGTCGCTCATGATCTGGACGACAACCCCCTGGACCCTTCCCGCAAACCTGGCCGTGGCCGTATCCCCCGAAGCAAACTACGGTCTCTACCGGGTCGAGATAAACGGCAGGAAATTATATTCGATAATTGTAGATAACCTTTCGGAGAGCGTGTTCAAGAAATCAGGGGCGAAGGAATACGAAAAGCTGGGAAGCTGCGCCGGGAGGGAGCTTTATGAAAAAGGCATCGCCTACAAACATCCCTTCATAGAAAGAGAGGGCAGGGTGGTCACGGCGGACTATGTAACGTTTGACGAAGGCACCGGTCTGGTTCATACCGCGCCCGGTCACGGGGTCGAGGACTATCAGACAGGACTCAGGGAAGGCCTCGATATCTACTGCCCGGTTCTCGAGGACGGCACTTTCGACGATTCCGTTCCGGATTGGCTCCGGGGCCTGAACGTCTGGAAGGCAAACGGGACAATAACCGAACGCTTGAGGGAGTCGGGGAATCTCTTTTACGATGAGGAGTATCTCCATAGCTACCCCCATGACTGGCGAAGCAAATCCCCGACCATATTCAGGGCGACCGAGCAGTGGTTCGTGGGCGTCGATAAAAAAATCGACGAATACGGAGCGTCATTGAGGGAGCTTGCTCTTGAATTCACCCGAAGCGGAATCGACTTTTACCCCGAATGGGGGAGGAACAGGCTCCGCGGAATGCTTGAGTCAAGACCCGACTGGTGTATCAGCCGTCAGAGGGCCTGGGGACTTCCTATCCCCGCCTTCATCAGCGACAAGGGCGAAGTTCTTTTAACACCCGAATCTGTGAAGACCGTAATTCAGAAGATCAGACAGAAGGGAGCAAACTACTGGTTTCAGGGGACGGTGGAGGAAATCCTGGAGGGCTACGACCCTCGAGCGGACGAAAACGCTCCCGACTGGGCTAAAGAAGAAGGGGCGCTTGAGACTCTCAGACGCGGCATGGATATATTCGACGTATGGTTCGAGTCGGGCTCGTCATGGCACTCCGTACTGGAGGCGCGGGAGATAGGATACCCGGCCGATCTCTATCTCGAAGGCTCGGACCAGCACAGGGGCTGGTTTCAGCTTTCACTTCTTCCCGCGTTAGGAGCCACCGGAATACCCCCGTTCAAAGCGCTTCTTACCCACGGGTTTATGGTTGACGCTCAGGGGAAAAAGATGAGTAAATCGGGAGGAAACGCGCTCGACGTGGACGAGCTACTAAAACAGCACGGGGCAGATATATGCAGGTGGTGGGTAAGCTCCCTCAAGTACACGAACGACATAAAGGTCGATTGGGAGTTCTTTAAGGTCGCGGGGGATGAGTACAGAAAGGTCAGGAACACGATCAGGTTCCTGCTCGGAAATATTTCCGATTTCGACCCCGAAAAAGACAGCGTGGAATTCTCCGAACAGGACAGGTATTCGCTTGACGCCTGGGCCATGGGCGAGCTTTCAAAGTTTATAAGCGAGACCAATGATGCGTACAGTTATTTTCAGTACAAGAGGGCGAGCGAGCTTATTTTCCATTTCTGCTATGAGACGCTGAGCGCAGTATATCTGGCTGCGACGAAAGACAGACTGTACTGTGAAAGGAACGACAGCAGAAAAAGGAGAAGGAGTCAGACTGTGATGCACCGTATCGCCGATTCCCTAATTAAACTCCTTGCGCCCCTGCTTGTGCATACAGCCGACGAGGCGTATCTGAGCCTGAAGGGCGAATCAACGGACTCCCCCGACAGTGTTCATCTCGAGGGCATGCCTGAAGAATTTGAATTTGATACGGACCCCGATTGGGACAGTGTTATGGATTTAAGGATTAAGACGCTCAAGGCACTCGAAGAGTCAAAGGACTCGGACGGTATTACAAACCCTCTTGACGCAGGTGTGGAGGCGTACCTTGATTCAGAGATGTACGAACGAATTAAACCGTTTGAGAGCGAGCTTGCGGACCTTTGCGGAGTCAGCAGGTTTTCAGTCCTCGACGGGAAGAATTTTAAAATCAAGGTGATCGACCTTTCGGATGAACCCAAGTGCGAGCGTTCATGGAAGAGGGACGGCACGGTAAGAGAGCGCTCGGGGGGGGTGTTCCTATCCGACCGGGACGCCGAGGCCCTCGGCCTGAATTAGCCCCGCTTGATTATCCGGTTTCAAAACCCGTTATCCCGTAGCAATTCACAGCAGTTTATCCCGGAGGCCATTCCATCTGTCTGCCGCCCAGGATATGCATGTGGACGTGGTAAACCTCCTGGCCGCCTTCCTTGTTCGTATTTATGACCAGCCGGTAACCCGAGTCCGAAATTCCCTGCTCTCTGGCTATCTGAGCGGCCTTTATCATCATATGACCGAGAAGCTCTTTATCCTGATCGGTCACTTCGGCCATGGAGCGGATCTCCTTTTTGGTGACGATGAGTATATGCACGGGGGCCTTGGGATCAATATCCCTGAACGCGATACACTTATCGTCTTCATACACAATTGCAGCCGGGATATCCTTATCGATTATCTTGGTGAATATGGAACTCATATCTGCCTCCCGGTATCAGGGTATTACGTTATATGAACCGTCAGTTTAAATATAACATAAGGGCGCGGATGCTCTATCGGAATTTTATCCCCGGCCAGCTTTCAACAGGGTCGGTCGAGCGGACTATATTCATCCCGGCCTTTGAAAAATCATCGAACGCCCTCTCCGCCTCCCCGGTATAGTCGATACCTCCGGGAACGACAACAGGCGAAGTGCAGTCTTCAAGGAGATATATCCTCTCCATAAGGCTTCTATCCTGTGTCTTGAGCTTTTTCAGCAGATCGCTTACGGTCCAGGCTACACAGTGGCTCTTCGCCTGACCCGCTATTATCACCGCATCGAAATATTCGAGCTTCCCGAAGACAGCTTCGGACGCGGCGGGTTTCTGAAAGAGGGACTCCTTCCTGAGTGAGAGAGGTTTCCCCTCGGGCCCCGCCGACACTTCGGGACCGAGCACGGAATAGTGCTCCGTTAAGGGATGGTCGCCCTTAACATGAATATCAGGCTGGCTGTCCCTGGCTATGGTGTGGAAAAACAGAGCCTCTTCGATTGAGGAAACGAGCGCGTGTCCTATACCGCCGAGCATTGCGTGGTACGGCCACACTGTCAGTTCGTATTTCCCCGACTCTTTAAGCTCCCTTACGTAGTGGAGCAGGTGCTGCTCTATGAATTTGTCGTCGTAATCGAGATTTCGGCTGAGCCTCCTGTTGAATTTCCATCTTCCTTCCTCAATATCCTGAACCGAGATAAACGTATAGGGCTCAGGATGTCGGCCGCGTTCGTCTACGAAAAATACGGGGTGAAAGACCTGCATCGCCTGATGAGTATCCAGGGTGGGAACGATCTCGGTAATCCTGTGGAGGTTTTTGTAAATGAACTGAGCGAGCCTGACGTTATCATCCACGGCGCCCGTCCCGGAGCGTCCGCCCACATAGAGCTCGAATCCCGGAATGCAAAAGGTATTCTGAGCGTCCACGATTATTAAAACGATCTTATATGTATCCTCCGACGCGGAGCGCAGGCTGTGAGCAGAGGCCCACTCGGCGGCGAGCCCGGATAATTTTTGATATTCTACTCTCCATACCTCCCCCGTCTTGCCGGGCTTGTAGTGCGGCGGAAGAGGTAGCTCATTTGTCTTCATTATTTAAATCCTCTTGCCTACAATCGGCTCTAGCAATAATTTTAGCTGTATGCCCATAAAATAACAGATTGAAATCATCTCTCATAATTGAAATACTCGATTTCATCGATGATAATGAAAGAGTCGGCTATATAAAGACGCGACAAGTGCGACATGAAAGCATATCTATTCATAACCTGCCTCGTAGATACTTTTTTCCCTCAAGTAGGTGAAAATATGGTCACCGTGCTCAGAAGACTGGGCGTTGATGTGGAATTTCCCGAGGATCAGACATGCTGCGGTCAGCCTGCGTTCAACAGCGGACACCGCGAGGACGCCAGGGCTGTCGCCGAGCGTTTCCTGTCCGTCTTCGACAAGGCTCTCGACGGCTCCGGGGAAGATTCGTATATAGTTTGCCCCTCCGGGTCGTGTGCTACCATGCTTAAAGTGTTTTATAAGGAACTATTTCATAATACACCGGTATTATTGGATAAAGCGCATAATATATCTGGACGAACATATGAATTTACGGAATTTCTTGTAAAGATTCTGAAAAAAACCGATGTGGGGGCCCGGTATAAAGGGGTCGTGACGTACCACGACTCGTGCCACCTGTTGAGGGAGCTTGGGGTAAGGGACGAGCCGAGAAAACTCATAGAGGGTGTAGAGGGTACGGAGTTAAGGGAGATGGAGATGCATGACTCCTGCTGCGGATTCGGCGGCACATTCTCAATAAAGTTTCCCAGGGTTTCGGTCTCCATGCTGGATGAAAAAATAGAATGCATCTTAAACAGCGGTGCCGATACAGTCGTTTCTTCCGATATGGGCTGCCTGATGAATATCGGAGGGGCGCTCAGCAGGCGCAAAATCCCCGTAAGGGTAATGCATATTGCCGAGCTCCTTGCGAGCCGGAATAACGAGAGCGAATAAAGAGAAACATTATGGGATTTGAAAAAGTAAGATTTGAAAAAGATTCGGCCAGAGCGCTTGAGGATAAAAAGCTGCAGCACGCGCTCGTAAATGTAACGAACCGATTCAGGTCCGCCAGAAACAAGGCGAGTGGAGAGGTCGCCGACTGGGAGACCCTGAGGGCGCGCGGAAGGGATATAAAAAAAGAGACAATCGCAAACCTCGACAAGTACCTGTGCGAGCTTGAAGAGAGCGTAAGAAGGGCAGGGGGTCATGTCCATTGGGCCGGGGACGCGGATGAAGCCTGCCGTATAATAGTCGATATCGCTATACGAAACGACGTAAAGTCCGCTGTAAAGAGTAAATCGATGGCGACAGAGGAGATCGAGCTTAACGCGAATCTCGAGCGCGCCGGCATAAGGGCCGTAGAGACCGACCTTGGAGAGTACATCATCCAGCTTGCCGGAGAACATCCGTCCCATATAATCGCTCCGGCTATACACAAGACCAAAGACGACATATCGAAGCTGTTCTCCGAAAAATTCGGCATTCCCTATTTAAGCGAGCCCGAGGAGCTTACAAAGGTAGCGCGGGAGAAGCTTAGAGGTGAATTCCTCAACGCGGGTATGGGCATATCCGGAGCGAACTTCGGGGTCGCCGATACGGGCACAATCGTGATAGTGGAGAACGAGGGGAATGCCCGCTTGACTACGACCGTGCCGCCAGTTCATGTCGCCCTCATGGGTATAGAGAAGACAATTCCCCGCTACGAGGACCTGTCGCTTTTCCTCACGCTTTTGGCCAGAAGCGCCACAGGACAGAAATCCTCCACCTACGTCTCCTTCATTACAGGCCCAAGAAGAGAAACGGATATCGACGGGCCCGAGGAGTTTCATCTGGTCCTTCTGGATAACGGCAGATCACGCATACTGGCGTCTGAAGAGACGAGAGAGTCTCTTTACTGCATAAGGTGCGGCGCCTGTCTCAATAACTGCCCCGTTTACAGGCAGGTAGGCGGGCATTCGTACGGCTGGGTCTATTCAGGGCCGATAGGAGCGATAATTAACCCTCAGCTTATGGGAATCGACAGTGCCCCCGAGCTTCCCTTCGCGTCCTCCCTCTGCGGAGCGTGCCGTGACGTGTGCCCGGTAAAAATAGATTTCCCCAGGGTACTGCTCGAGCTCAGGCATAAAGTCGTGGAATCGAAAAAAGAGAATTACGGGGCAGGGGGGGCGATGATTGAGAAAATTTCTGTCAGGTTATGGAGATATATCGTAACCAGTAAAAACTTCTACAATCTCACTTCAAAAATCTCATATTACCTGCAATTGCCCTGGAGAAGCGGCAACGGATCCCTGCGTTCTCTACCGTTCCCTTTTTCAAAGTGGACCGACGAGAGGGACTTTCCCGCTATCGCTAAAACCTCATTCAGAGAAAGATGGAAAAAAATTAAACAGGAAACAGGGTAGGGGGCCTGCCCGCTGTAAAGAACAAAATGAAAAACGGATCACGAGAGGAAATATTGTATAAGATCAGAAAGGGGCTGTACGGCTCCTCAGACCTTAAAGAAGATGAAGAAGCTTATTTCCACAAGGAGCGGGATTTCAAGAAGGAAGCGGAGGAAATCTTAGTTAAAAACGGACAAAATAAAGAAGAGCTGGCAGAACAATTTATAAGAGAGGCAATTAATGTAAACAGTCAGATTTACGATACGGCAGACCAGGATGATATAAACGGCTTTCTCATTGATCTTGTAGCCAGGAAAAGAATATCGTCATTTGCCGTATGGGAGTCCGATTTTCTAAAAAAATTGGGAGTGAAAAAGCATCTCAGGGATAAAGGACTCAAAACAGTGACGGCTAAGAGTAAGAACAGGATAGCAAAAGGGGGTATCGGCATAACCGAAGCTGACTACGCGATAGCCGATACGGGGACACTCGTCCTTTTAACGGACAAAAATAAGCCCCGGAGCGTATCTCTTCTCCCTCCCATACACATTGCGGTCCTGAGGAAAGAGAATATAGTACGTAATATCAATGAGTTATTCGTTATACTTAAACATAAACTTGATACTGATAAAGGCATTACAAGCTGTATGACTTTCATCACAGGTCCGAGCAGAACGGCAGATATAGAGCTTAATTTGACACTCGGCGTACACGGCCCCAAAGAGCTATACGTAGTACTGACTGCCTGATTCCTTTTAATACCGCCCCCTTACCAAAAATCCTATAAATATTAATCAGTATTATTGGCTTGTTACACTTTATTTTACATTTAATACATGAATATACTTAATGTAAAATATGAATATTGTCGCCTGACACACAACTCTACAATATCTTCTGTCTATATAATAGGTTGCAATACACATATAATGTATATTCTAGATTTTTATTTCTACTCAAAAACTGACTAAAGTTACTATTATTATAAATGTAGGGGGTGATAAAAAAATAAAAAGCGAATTTAATCAGCCCCGATCCATTCACGGGCATTAAATTCCTTACCCGAAACTCCAATCGATTCATCCGAAGCCAGATATACAAAAACGGGGGATATGTCTTCAGGCGTGGGCAGTGTCTGAGGGTCTTCATCAGGATAGGCGTCGGATCTCATATCGGTCCTCGTTCCGCCCGGATTCACCGAGTTCACTCTGAGACCTGTAGATTCCATTTCAGCCGCCAGCACCTGTGTAAGCGCTTCGACCCCGAATTTGGACGCTGCATACGCTCCCCATTCCTTTTTTCCCTTTCTTCCTACGCTTGAGCTCACATTTATAACAGAGCAATTTTTAGATTTTTTTAATAAAGGGAGAAGAGCCTTTGTCACGAAAAACTGAGCGTTCAGGTTTACATGTACGACTTCCTCCCAGACATCTTCAGGGTATTCCATTATCGGCGACCTCACGCCCAGAATGCTGGCGTTATTTACGAGAATATTTAGCGTCTTCCATTTTTGGCCGGTCTCTTTAGCGAGGCGCGCGACATCTTCCTTATCGGCAATATCCGCCACTATGTAGTCTATATCTCCAAATTCAGCCAATTTATTACAGGCGGATTTCAGATTCAGTTCATTGCGCCCGCAAATCAAGACCGAAGCTCCTTCCTTTAAATAAGCCTCGGCTACTCCTTTTCCGATTCCTTTACTACCGCCTGTAATAACCGCCGTTTTTCCTTCCAGTTTCATGACAATCAATTCTACCCGGTTTGCTTTTTAAAACTAAGTCTTAATAACAAGACAGTCGGAAAATAGTTAAGAGATAAAAGTGCCGATTATTCTAGAATCTAAAAGTGTTCGGGCACTACGATGCATCTTTCGTGCGGCGTGATGTATCTATAAGAATAGAGAACATCTGATTAAACCCAATAAATTTAGGAGGTAAACACTACCATGAGTAACACAACTGTTGTAAGATCAGTAATCGCAAGTGTATTGATGTTAACGATGCTTTTTGCGGCCTTCTCAGTCCCAGTAGTAAAGGCTGAAAAGGCTCCGTCTCCCGCCGACCTTAATGATTTGGAGATAGCGCATGTCGCCTATACGGCAGATTTGATTGACATTCGCTATGCGCACCTGGCGTTCGCGAAATCTAAAAATCCTGCTGTCATTGAATTCGCCGAAACCATGATTCGGGACCACACAGCGGTCAACGAGCAAGCCCTGGCTCTTCTCGAGAAGCTCAATGCCCAGCCGCAGGACAATTTCCTTAGCCAGCAGCTTAATCAGCAGGCCGATAAGCTCGTTGAGGAAATGAGTGGTTTGAGCGGGGAGGCTTTCGACAAACGCTACGCGGAAAATGAGCTTGCATACCATCAGAGTGTTAATGCCTTAGTCGGAGGCACGTTCATACCTAACATTCAAAATCCTGAAATGAAACAGCTTTTCGAGCAGGCCCTTGTGATCTTCAAGAATCATGAGCAGCATGCCCAAAATATGGTCAATTCTCTAGAGGGATAATATTGAATGGGCTTACTAATGACGTCACTTAGGACTGTGGCTGTTATCGCAGCCGCAGTCCTGGTATGTGCTTCGTTGAACCCTGTTGAGGCTGGTGATTCCACAAGCAAGGAGCATGTGGTCGAGATACGTAATCTCGAATTCACTCCCAAGGAGCTGTCTGTGGCGCCCGGAGATACAATCACGTGGGTAAACTACGATTTTGTTCCACATACAGTCACAGCGGATGATGAAAGCTGGGACTCGGGCCTCATCAAAGCGGAAGGACAATGGCAGACAGTTGTCAAAGCGGATATGCACGAAGCTTATTTCTGCAGTTTTCATCCATCCATGACAGCGGCGCTTCGCATAAAACAGCACTAGCATAGTTTCACCAATTTTTTATCCGAGATAGACTCTAAATAAACGTTTTCCAACCCCAACCACAAGAGGAAAAGCCCATTTACGGAACTATGACTATGCATTCGACGTCCGGAAATATTTCCCCTTCAAACTCCAGAGCCCCCGTTATAACAGGTATGGTTAAATCAGAAATTGTTCCTGTTACAAGCCTATCCGCAGGTTCTTGTTGATTAAACTCGCATTCCAGAGTGAAGCAATCGAGTGGCTTGCATTGAGAAGGTCGCATAAATACGAAAACATTAGGTTCCATTGGATTGGTAAAATACCCACAACTATATGAGTTGCAGACCTGAACAAGTCCATCAGTGGGACATCCCTCAAACTGCTCAAGGAAGCCCTGATTGCTCGAAAGCTCTACGCATTCACGGTTGTTGTTATCATCACATGCGATAAAAAAAGCGCCGATAACAATTAAACAAATTACTATTCCAACAAAGCTAGTGCTTTGGTTTTTTCGCAAGCCGAAAAAAATATATTTAAAGTACTTGATTATAGTTATTCTCTATTATGTTATTATAGATTTACTAATATTATTGTAATGCATTCTCTTCTGGAAAATCAACTTAATGGCGCTAGTGGAACGAGGTTTTGAAAGCCAGGGCTTAAATTACTAAATTACATGATAAATCATAGTGTCCGATAAGATATATTATGTTAACTTATAGATTTAGCCCTAATTATCGTCTGCAAAACCATATGGCTCCGAGACTTCCCCTTCCACTATTTCCACTACACATAACTTCTTTCTTTAGAAATCCACATGGAATTTAGTATTCTTGCTAGACCCCCCTCTAAGATTCAAGTCATCGGGCCGCAGGTAAAACCAATTGTTTCAATGCGCATCTAATCTAATATAAACCTTGAAAAATTGACCGGAACAATTATATTACATTCATTTTAGTAAAACCTATTTTAGATTATGAGGTAACGGAAATGCCTATCTACGAGTACGAATGCAAAAAATGCGGAAAGATAACCGAGGCTCTGCAGGGTTTTAATGACCCGCCCCTCAAGAAGTGCCCGCACTGTAAAGGCAAGCTGGAGAAGCTGATTTCCCTCTCGTCTTTTCAACTGCAGGGAACCGGCTGGTATGCTACCGATTATAACAAGGGACCCGGAATTCCGCCCCACGCAAACGACCTGGGCAACTCCGGAAATGATAATAAGGATAACAAAACAAGCGAAACAACAACTGAGACCAAAACGTCATCCGATTCCTCAACCTACGATTCAATAAATAAAGACACCTCTAAAGCAAAGAACAAAGGTAAAAGCACGTAATCATCCACTACGGAAAAATAGCGGCCCTGCCCTGTTTGTGTTTCACTAATTTATTAACTGTACTCATAAAGGAATCTCGCGTATGGATCTCGGACTCAAAGACAAGGTAGCAATAGTAGCGGCGTCCAGCAAGGGACTGGGAAAAGCCGTGGCCCTGGAGCTCGCCCGCGAAGGCGCTAAAGTTACGATTTGCGCGAGGGGCAAGGAAGAACTCGATAAAACCGCGCAGGAGATACTTAGGGAGACATCCTCCGAAGTCCTGGCGCTGGAGAGTGACGTATCCAAAACCGCTGACATTAAAAAAGTCGTCTCCGCGACTATAAACAAGTATTCCAGAGTCGACATACTGGTCAATAACGCGGGCGGCCCTCCCCTCGGCACATTTCTCGACTTCTCGCTCGAGGACTGGCAAAAGGCAATTGAGCTCAACCTTTTCAGTACGATCACATTCAGTAAAGAAATAATCCCCTATATGAAAGAGCAAAACTGGGGGCGTATTATAAACATTACATCCGTCGCCGTTAAACAGCCGATTGACGGACTCATCCTCTCCAATACCGCAAGAGCCGGGGTTATTGGACTCGCAAAAACCGTCTCAAATGAATTCGCTCCTTATAACATCACCGTTAACAGTGTGTGTCCGGGCAGGATACTTACCGACAGGATTACGCACCTCGCGAACGAAAGGGCCCGGAAAAGCGGCAAGAGCTTTGAAGAGGTTATATCGGCTATGGAAGAAGACATACCAGTGGGACGCATAGGAAGACCTGAGGAGTTAGCAAGCCTCGTGGCGTTTTTATCTTCCGAGAAGGCAAGCTATATTACAGGCACTACTATTCAGGTCGACGGGGGTATTATCAAAGGTCTTTTCTAATTCAGGCATAGCCTGTAAACAGCATGTACAGACAAGACGGGAACAACTCCGCTAAGAATTCTGTCCTATACCTGGCCCTCCTTTGTCTTCTATATTTTTTATTATCATACTACCCCGTGAATTTAACCGCCAAACCTTTCGATACTCCTAATCTTGAGGGGGAAATATACATCGAAATCGTGGAGGAATCTTTTTCCACCGTCATCAAAATCAACACCATCAATGAACTCAACGATTTTGCCAAAGAACATAATATTAATAGTGAGTTAAACAACGGTCATAAAGTAACACTTAAAGGTAAGCACGGCGCTGTTTCGGGCAGGATAACCGGTATCAAGAGCATGTCTCTCGGGGTTCCGATCGGTATTAACTCAGCCGGCATAGAGGACTTAAAAGCCCTCCCCGGAATAGGCGATACACTGGCCCGGAGAATCGTTCAATACAGAACCGCGAACGGGCGGATTGAGTATCCAAGCGATCTTCTGAACGTTGAAGGAGTAGGGCGTAGAAAATTGGCGGCTATAAAAAATCTGATCAGTCTCGACTAATGCCTTAAAAGGAAATCGATCTCCGTTTCCGTTTCATCCGTCGATGTGCCGTAGTCATTCGGATAATACATTCCCGAATTATCCATCTCCTGACTGTTAATCGTCACGCTATCACGTATCGAGTCTATCACGTTATCCCTGAGTGAACCGAGACTGTAGGGTATGTTGCCGTAAGGCGTGCCTACAATCTTAATGCCGGAAGGCTGCTTGAATGATCCGCCTTTATACTTCTGAAGAGCGTCTTCCATGTAATCTATCCATATTGGAAGAGCCGCTGTCGAACCCGCTTCTTTTCTGCCGAGCGGCGTATGATTGTCCATCCCCACCCAGACTGCTGTAGTTATTTTAGGACTGAATCCCACGAACCAGGCATCCGTAAAGTCGTTCGTGGTGCCTGTCTTCCCTCCCAGCGGAGCGAGTGAAGTGAGCCTGAGAGCCTTTCTCCCCGTCCCTTCCTTCACTACAGCCTGAAGTAGATCGCTCATTATGAAAGCGGTTTCCGGAGTTATAGTCTGTTTCGATTTCCCCGATGACGAGAAATCAACCGTCTGGCTCTTTATTAACTCGAGGAACTCCACAGGAGTTAAGAAAGTGTACTGGTCGGCGCCTGAGGCGATGTTATCTTTTTCCGTAAGAACCTCTTCCTTTATATATTCCCTATCCTGAACAGGGCCCCTGCCCTTCTTCTCCGCCAGTTCATTTATGACCCGCAACCTAGCCTCCTCGCGCTCGGCTTTAAGACTTTCTTCTCTGGACAAGAATTTTCCGCCGGTATTGTCCTCGACGATCTTGCCGTTACGGTCATATATGCGCAGAATGAACTGCGGCTCTACCAGCTTCCCGCCTGACGCGAATACGTTGAACGCCCGCGCCATTTCAATAACCCTGACATCCGAGCCGCCGAGGGCAAGAGACGGATAAGGCTGAAGCTTCGAGCTGAATCCGAAATTCTTGGAATATGTCGCGACGTATTTGGGGTCTATATCCATTATGAGCCTCACGCTCGCAAGGTTCCTTGACTTCGCAAGAGCCCTTCTTAAAACCATTGCTCCCTCAAAACTGCCGTCATAGTTCTGGGGGGCCCAGTCCTTGACGGCTACGGGCATATCATACAGTACGGAGGTCTCCGTATAACCCTTATCGATAGCGGCGGAATAAACAATGGGCTTAAACGAAGAGCCGGGCTGCCTGAGGGCCTGAGTCGTCCTGTTGAACTGGGAAAACCTGAAATCGTACCCTCCGACGAGAGCCCTGATCTTGCCGTCTGTCTCCATGGACAGGAGCGCTGCTTGAGATTTAGGAATAAAATGAAGTGAAAAGTTATACCTGTCGTCCTCGTTTTCTTCGGCCTTTACTTTGACCATGTCCCCGACCTTCAGCTCCGTAGCGGTTAAACTAACACCTTCATAACCGTCAGCCGGAACGAGCTTATCCGAGTATGGGCTTAATAATCCGGGAATTGCCGTGCCGAGAGGCGAGCTGACCGCGAATTTCAGCTTACCATCAATATCTCCCACGCCTATCCGGGCCGTAAAAACCTTGTTATCCGAACCCTTGGTATCTGAGTCCTCATTATTCGAGTCCTCGGATTCGTTCGTCGTTTCTACCTTCGTAATTACCGCCTCATAGGTATTTCCAATTTCTATAGTGTTTATATTCTGGGCTTGTCTGAATTTCTTTATTTCTTTATCGCTCCCGAGATGCTTCAAAACGACTTTACGTCCGTGCCTGGCTTCCAGGTTATGCAAACCCCTTTTGAGTGCCCACTGGGCCTCAAAATTGAGATCGAGGTCAAGTGTAGTAAAAACCGCGTATCCGCCGTTCACAAAATTCTTAACCCCTACCTTGTCCTGCAGGTATCTCCTTACATGCTCTACGAAATAAGGAGCGATATCACTATTCACCCTGCGCTTCGGCACTATCTCTATCTTGCGATCTATAGCGTCTAATCTCTCATCTTCGGTAATAAATCCCGCTTCCTCCATTTTACCGAGCACGAGCCTTTGCCTTTCAAGCGACCTGCCTGGATGCTTTCGGGGGGAGTAATACTCGGGTTTTTTCGGAAGGCCGGCAAGCAGAGCCGCCTCTGCTACATTTATATCCTTGGCGGATTTGCCAAAATAGTTCTGACTAGCGGCCTCAATTCCGTATGTACCGTCGGCCAGATAAATATGGTTAAGGTATAGATAGAGTATTTCCTCCTTTGAGAGGTTGTTTTCGATCCTGTGCGCGAGAATGGCCTCCTTTATCTTTCTGGACATCTTCCTCTCGGGAGTGAGAATAATATTCTTTATCACTTGCTGTGTAATAGTGCTGGCGCCGCGTACCCAGTCGCCTTCCTGTATATTTTCGAACATTGCGCCGATTATGCTTTTTATATCGACACCTTCATGTTCAAAAAAACGCCTGTCCTCAACGGCTATAAAGGCCTCCAGAACATGGGGGGGTATCTCTTCATACGCTATCAGCTTCCTCCGCTCCGCGGCAAATTCGGCTATGAGTGTCCCGTCCGAGGAATAGACTTCGGTTATCAGTTTTGGCTTGTAGCCGGTTATGGCCCTCAGGTCCGGCAGGTCACGAGTGTAATAGAGATAACCCGAGTAGACCGCGATAACGCCCACCGCGGTCAGGAAAAGCAGTGTAATGAGAATAAAGGCGAGAAATTTGCTTTTTCCTGATTTCGATTTAAATTTAACCTTCTTTCTTCTTGCCATTCAGCTAACTTTTATCCTTGATATATAATAAATGGTTTGACAATTCAATAAACGAGGATAATTATACCTGAGACACAACTATTAAATAAGGCGAATTTAAAGGGTGGACGTAATAATGAAAAAGTCCGTGGAAAAAGAAGACGAAACCCTCGATACATATGTCAGGAAAATCGGAGATCAGGAGCTAAAAGGCTTGCTCCTTAAACTTAAAAACGAGCTCAGGAAACCGGATGTCGCCCGGGACACGATAACGAATCTGCTTTCGTCTATTCGCCGGAAAGACAGTGAGGTTTTTGATGACGTAACCTCGCTGATTAAAAAGTGAGCGGAGATAAATACGGGTAAAGCGCAATCTTCGGAATAAGCCCCTGCGTTTTGAACAGGTCATGAGCAACAGAATAGTCGATAACATACTCGATCTCATTGGAAGCACGCCGATTATTAAATTGAACAATGTAGTTCCCGAGGGGTCGGCAGAGGTATGGGCCAAGTTGGAGAACCTCAACCCCGCGGGAAGCGTCAAGGAAAGAATCTGCCTGGGCATGATCGAGGCGGCGGAGAAAAAAGGAATTTTAACTCCCGGCAGCACAGTGATTGTTGAGCCTACAAGCGGCAACACCGGCATAGGGCTTGCGCTCGTCTGCGCCGTAAAGGGTTACAGGCTAATCCTCACGATGCCCGACGATATGAGTCTTGAGCGAAGGCAGCTGCTCACGGCGTACGGAGCTGAGCTGATACTTACTCCCGCCTCGCTGCAGATGGAAGGCGCAGTTAAAAAAGCGGAAGAAATCATGAACGAGCACACCGACTCTTTTATGCCGCAGCAGTTCAAAAACCCGGCGAACCCGGAGATGCACAGGGTTACAACCGGGCCCGAGATCATAGAGCAAATGCCCGAGGGCATAGACGCCTTTGTTACGGGCGTGGGAACAGGGGGTACAATTACGGGCGCGGGAAAAGCCCTCCGCGAAGAATATCCCGATATTTATCTGGCGGCAGTAGAGCCCAGGGAATCACCCGTTTTATCGGGCGGGGAATCGCATGTGCATGAGATTCAGGGTATAGGAGCAGGATTTGTGCCTGAAATACTGGACACGTGTATTTACGATGAGGTAATACAGGTATCGGCAAAAGAGGCCGGAAATTTTACCAGAGAGCTGGCTCTTAAGGAAGGTCTTCTGACGGGAATCTCCGCGGGCGCTGCCGGATTCGGCGCGCTTAAGATTGCCAAAAGACTCGGAAAAGGAAAGAAAGTCGTTACAATTTTTTGCGACACCGGTGAAAGGTACCTGAGCACCGGACTTTTCGATACGTAAGAACGAACGCTGTAAACTATGTAATTGGGCTTTATAATTAAGGAAATTAAGTTGAAAACCAATAACGCGTGTGATATTCTATTAGATGATATTCTATTATTAATTTCAGATAAAATGAGGTAAAAGTGAATAGCCAATTATTTAAAAATTTGGTGTTATGGTTGGTTATTTTTGTAGCAATCATAGCACTGTACCAATTGGTACATACGCCCAGAAGCAATTATCAGGAAATCCCCTATAGCGAATTTCTCACGATTGTAGACAAGGGTGAGGTAAAAGACCTCGAATTCAAGGGGGAGGAGATAAAAGGCCAGTATACCAATCCCCCGGCAGATCAGACCATTGAGGGATTTAAAACGGTAGGGCCCGCCAGTGACGAACTGATAAAAAAACTTGAGGAGAAAAGCATCACTTTTAAATTCGACGCCGATAAGGAAGGCTCCCTCACACATATGCTTCTCAACTGGGCCCCGCTCGTTTTGCTTATAGTCATCATGGTGATCTTCATGAGGCAGCTGCAGGCGGGAGGCACCAAGGCCATGTCTTTCGGCAAGAACCGGGCGAGGATGCTAAGTGAAAATCAGAACAAGATCACCTTTAAGGATGTAGCGGGAATAGACGAGGCAAAGGAAGAGGTTCAGGAAATAGTTGAATTCCTGAAGAGTCCCAAAAAGTTCACAAAGCTCGGGGGAAGAATCCCCAAGGGAATACTTCTCGTAGGGCCCCCCGGAACCGGTAAGACGCTGCTTGCGAAGGCTATAGCGGGCGAAGCCGGTGTGCCGTTTTTCATAATCAGCGGCAGCGATTTTGTAGAGATGTTCGTGGGCGTGGGCGCCTCCAGGGTCAGGGACTTGTTCGTACAGGCTAAGCGCCACGCGCCGTGCATTATATTCGTGGATGAACTGGACGCAGTGGGCAGACACCGCGGGGCGGGACTGGGCGGGGGACATGACGAAAGAGAGCAGACCCTTAACCAGCTGCTTGTCGAGATGGACGGGTTCGAATCCAACGAAGGCATCATAGTTATGGCGGCGACGAACCGCCCCGACGTGCTCGACCCGGCCCTTCTGAGACCCGGCAGGTTCGACAGGCAGGTCGTCGTACCGAGACCCGATGTCAGAGGAAGAGAAGAAATACTGAAAGTGCATTCCAAAAATACTCCGATAGCTGAAGACGTGGAGCTTTCCGTTATTGCCCGCTCCACCCCGGGCTTTTCGGGTGCCGACCTTGAAAACCTCGTAAACGAATCGGCTCTCCACGCAGCGCGGTTCGGAAGGGCTAAGATTTCCATGGAGGACTTCGAGTATGCGAAAGACAAGGTGATAATGGGCGTGGAAAGGAAAAGTCTTATAATAAGCGACGCCGAGAAGAAGATAACGGCTTATCACGAGGCGGGCCATGCGCTTGTGGCGAAGCTCACTCCGAGCACGGACCCGATACATAAGGTGACGATTATTCCGCGGGGTATGGCGCTCGGCGTAACGCAGCAGCTTCCGATAGAGGACAAATACACTCTGTCACGAACAAGCCTGAACGCAACCATTATGGTGCTGCTGGGCGGTAGAGCAGCTGAAGAAATAGTATTCGGGGAAAGGACAAGCGGTGCGGGAAACGACCTCGAGCGGGTAACGGAAATTGCCCGCAAAATGGTATGCGAGTGGGGAATGAGCGAAGCTGTCGGGCCAATTACTTTCGGCAAGGGCGAAGAACAGATCTTTTTAGGGAAAGAAATTTCACGACCAAAGGATTACAGTGAAGAGACGGCGATTGAAATAGATAAGGAGATCAGGGCTATTGTGCACAATAATTATACCAAAGCAAAAACGGCCCTCGAAGAGAACATTGAGCTTCTCCACAAGCTGGCGGAAGTTCTCTTGGACAAGGAGGTAATTGACGGAAAGGAGCTTGACGAACTCGTGACGACCTTCAAGTCAAAAGATTACCCATCCCCTTGGGAAAACCCGGCAGGTTCCGAAGGATCAATGGCTCTCAGAAACAGCAACAGCTCCAAAGACACATGAAACCCGCTGGAATGGACCTGACTCGGCTATTGCAATTTAATCTTCAAAATAGACAGAAAGTCCCGGTACCAGGACTATTTTGAATCAGCGGATCCGTTTTGAGCAAAAAAGTTATCAGGAGTGATGGTATTGAGGCGGCAAAGCGAGCCCAAAAACAATATAGACAATGATGATATGTCCATTAAGTATAGAACGTTAGCGGCATCACCTCATACCATACTCAAATGTAGAGACAGAGAACTACCCCTCCACGAAAGAACCCACATAATGGGCGTGTTAAACCTTACGCCCGACTCCTTCTATGACGGCGGCCGGTATTTCGAGGTTGACCTTGCGTTAAAGCGGGCCGAAAAAATGATAGAAGAAGGAGCCGACATTGTAGATATAGGCGGCGAATCGACAAGACCGGGCTCCGAAGGAATATCGGAAGAGGAAGAGATCACAAGGGTCATCCCGGTTATCAGGGAAATATATAAAAGATTTGATATTGTGATGTCAGTCGACACGACCAAGCCCCGCGTCGCCCGCGAGGCGCTTGATGAGGGCGTCTCCGTCATAAACGATATAAGCGGATTAAAATTCGACGATGAAATCGCCGAACTCGCCTCAAGATACGGAGCGGCGCTGGTGCTTATGCATACGACGTCCAGGCCCAGGGACATGCAAAAAAAAACCCAATACGCTTCCCTGATCGACGACGTAATGGAATCCCTCCAGATTTCCGTCAACAAGGCGATCGAGAAAGGGGTTGGTGAAGACAGCATACTCGTTGACCCGGGTATCGGATTCGGCAAAACGGCGGAACAGAATCTGATTCTCCTCAAACATTTAAATAGGCTCGGAGAATTAGGCAAACCCGTCTTAATAGGCACCTCGAATAAATCCTTTATAGGACACACGCTGGGCACACCGGTTAACGACAGGACAGAGGGAACCGCCGCCACGGTAGCCATAGCTATCCTGAACGGAGCATCCGTCATCAGAGTACACGATGTCGCCTATATGAAACGGGTAAGCCGCATGGCGGACGCGGTATCGAAGGCAAATTAACTTTTCCTGGGAGGTCGCATAAAAGCCTGAGAGAAAAATTCGGGAACTGATCATGTTGGATACAATGCTACATTTCAGATACGTATGGGATACGGTGGATATAGTTCTGGTCGCTTTTATCATTTACTACGCCCTCAGGATGCTCGAAGGCACGCGCGCGCTCCAGGTCCTTTTCGGATTCGTACTTCTTATCGTACTTTACTACTTTTCCCAGAAGGGCCTCTTTACGCTCAACTGGATATTGGGCCAGTTTCTCGGCTCCATAATACTGATCGTCGTAATCTTGTTTCAGAATGATATAAGAAGAGGTCTGGCAGCCCTGGGAAGAAGGCCCTTTCTCTTAAAAATCTCACCCGGCAAATCAAAAGAGCTGTTTTCGGAAGAAATAGTGAAAGCGGCGAGCTATATGGCCAACCGTCACATCGGGGCGCTTATAGCAATTGAGAGAAATAACAGCCTAGCCGACTTCATCGAGATAGGAATGAGAATAGACGCGCTCGTTTCAAGGGAGCTTATTATAAGCATATTCAACCCTTCCTCTCCTCTCCATGACGGCGGTATAATTATCGTAGGCAACAGAATACTGTCGGCAGGCTCATTTTTCCCCCTAGTCACCGATCCCGATCTCGAGAGGGAGCTCGGCACGAGGCACAGAGCCGCAATCGGCCTCTCCACGGAGACGGACGCTGTAATCATAGTGGTTTCAGAAGAAACGGGAACGATCTCACTAGCCATCGGAGGAGAAATTAAAAGAGGCCTTGACGCGACTTCGCTTAACAATCAGCTGCTCGATTCACTCGGCATACAAAAAGCGAACAGGAAACCCGATAAAATCGGCCGTATACTAAAAAAGGAGGAAGGTGAAGAGGGGAACACCTGATTTATCCGATGGTAGACTGGCTGAGAAGACCTTTTGGATCATGGAGTGAAAAAGAAAAAACACGGGAACCTTTCCTGAGGGATGTCGGGAAAAAGATTCTCGCTCTCGTAATCGCCATTACACTCTGGGTTGTCGCGAATCTCCAGCACGATATCGAAAAAAACGTACAGATAGATGTGAATTATGCCAATCTCCCCCCGGGCCTCGTCATCACGAATAACCCGCCGAAGAAACTTAACGTAAGGGCCAGGGGTCCCAGAAGCCAGCTTTCATCAGTCTCGCCACAGGACATGTTCTTCACCGTCGATCTTTCAAACGTCGCCACCGGTACGTCCATGTTCGAGATTACTACCGACCAGATTATTCCCCCGCGTGAAGTCCAGGTCACGGGAATAAGCCCCTCCGAGATCAATATAGACCTGGACAAACTCGGACAGAAAGAAGTTGCGGTAGCTCCCTCGATAGACCCGCCCGATACGGGATTTGAAATTTCAGGCGAGCCCGTTGTAACCCCGACCAGGGTCAGCATCAGAGGGCCTGAGACATTGCTTCAGAAAATCAAGACCGTCGGCACGGATCCCGTTTCACTCAAGGGAGAAAAGTCGAAGTTCACGATAGAGGTCCCCGTACGCACACCCTACTCTCTAGTCGATATAATCGGCAACAACACGGTAAGGGTTACGATAGACCTCGAAGAAAAAATCCTGGAAAAGGAATTCAACAATCTCAACATAAACTTCGTAAACTTCGATAACTTGGATTATGTGACGGACAATAACATGGTGGCTGAACTCGCGTTTGAGGGACCTTTCAGCATTATTAACGAACTGAACAGTAAGGATATAGAATTATATGTGGACGGAAGCGAAATCAAGGAGTCCAACGGCAACGCGACTCACAGCCTCGAGGTGAGCGTGAACTACCCGCACAAGGATGTTCTTAAACTCACCAAGCAGACGCCGAAAACCATTTTAGTCAGGGTAAACTAACGCGGAGAATGGAATTGAAGAAGACCGGAAAAAGACTTTTCGGAACGGACGGTATAAGGGGCCTGGCCAATCAGGACCCTATGACGCCTGAGATGAGTCTCAGGCTCGGGAAAGCTTTAACGTATATTTTAAAGCAAGGCAAGCCCGATTCTCATAAACCCAAAATTGTAATAGGGAAGGACACCAGGCTTTCCGGCTATATCTTCGAGCAGGCCCTCTCCTCCGGTATCGCCTCAATGGGCGCAGACGTACTGCTTGTTGGTCCTCTTCCCACTCCCGCAATCGCGTTCATCACCTCAAGCATGAGAGCCGATGCGGGCATAGTCATATCGGCCTCGCACAATCCCTACGAGGATAACGGAATCAAAATATTCGACAGACACGGTTTCAAGCTTCCCGATGAAGAAGAGCTGGAGATAGAGAACCTGATGGAAAAAATCGGGGGGAACCATTTTAAAGCATCCCCCGACGATATAGGAAAAGCATTCAGGATAGACGACGCTCCGGGAAGATATGTAGTGTTTGCCAAGAACTCTTTTCCGGACACCCTTTCACTGGAAGGAATAAAAATCGTCCTCGACTGTGCAAACGGGGCCGCGTACAAGGTATCGCCTACCATATTTCAGGAGTTGGGAGCGGACGTTACAAGTATAGGCGTTCACCCCGACGGAAAGAATATAAACACGGACTGCGGCTCGCTCAAACCGGAACTGCTGAGGAAAAAAGTTATAGAGATGGGGGCCGACCTGGGGATAGCTCTCGACGGGGATGCCGACAGGGTAATATTCTGCGATGAGAACGGCGACATCGTAGACGGGGATAAGATCATAGCTATATGCGCCGATGAAATGATTAATAACGGAAAGCTGAGGGGCAAAGCGGTAATCACGACCCTTATGAGCAATATGGCGCTTGAAAACTTCATTCGCGGAAAGGGCATCGATTTTATCAGAACCGAGGTAGGCGACAGATATGTGGTTGAGGCCATGAGACAAATGAACTGTAATCTCGGTGGAGAGCAGTCGGGCCATATCATTTTTCTCGACCACACCACTACAGGGGACGGAACCCTGGCCGCGCTCCAGGTGCTCGCGATAATGAGAAAAAAGGAGAAGAAATTATCCGATCTCGCAAAAATCATAGAACTCTATCCGCAACTGCTAGTTAATGTGAGGATACGGCAAAGAAAGGATTTAAAAGAAATCAGGGGTCTTCCTGAACTCATGACCCTGAACGAGGAAAGGCTTAACGGCAAAGGCCGCATAAACATCCGGTATTCGGGCACCGAACCCATATCGAGAGTAATGGTCGAGGGAGAAAACCCGGCGCTTATAAAAGAGATCGCCACCGAGCTCGCGGACACTATTGAGAGGGATATAGGAGCGAGCCCTTAATGCCGGAATTAAATGTGAATATCGATCACGTGGCTACCGTGCGTCAGGCCCGAGGCGGCAATGAGCCAGATCCCGTTTTAGCCGCGTATCTCTCCGAGCTCGCGGGAGCCCGCGGCATAGTGGCGCATCTGAGAGAGGACAGAAGGCACGTACAGGAAAGAGACATCAGAATACTCAGGCAAACCGTCAAGTCGAAACTGAATATGGAAATGGCTCCCACGGACGAGATGCTTGAAATCGCGTGTGATGTAAAGCCGGACATGGTAACTCTGGTGCCCGAGAAAAGGGAGGAGCTGACCACCGAAGGCGGTCTCGATGTTGAGAAAAACCTGAAAGCCTTAACACAATACGTCAAAGCGCTCAGAAAGAACGGGCTTTTCGTGAGCCTTTTCATCGATCCCGACCCGGCTCAGATAAAGGCTTCAAAAAAAACAGAAGCACAAATGGTCGAAATTCACACAGGCGCCTACGCCGAGGCCGTTCATGAATCTCAGAGGGCGCGGGAGTTAAAAAAAATAGAGAAAGCCGCGAAAAAAGCCTCAGCCCTGGGCTTGAGGGTCGCGGCCGGACACGGTCTCGATTACATAAACGTCGGGCCAGTAGCCGGGATAAAAGAAATAGAGGAGCTGAATATAGGACACAGTATAATATCGAGGTCTGTAATCGTCGGGGTGGAGCGCGCGGTCAGAGAGATGAGCGAGCTTTTGGAATAGTCCGCCGCGAGCCAGAAGCCGTCTTTCCCCCTACCCTCCCGTACGTCTCAAGGGGAAAAACTCGTTATTTCGAATTCCTGCATTCCGAGCAAAGCCCGTAGATTTCGAGCTTGTGGTTGGTTAATTTGAACTCGTTCAATTTCGCTATCTGATTCAGGCAGGATTCGACCTGATTATTGGCGAATTCATAGATCTTGCCGCATTCGTTGCAAATCATATGGTGATGGTGCTCCTTTTCAGACCGAATGGGCTCGTACCTCGCCTTGCCGTCCCCGAAGTTCCTCTCGAACGCAATACCTGATTCTCTGAACAGCTTGAGGGTTCTGTAAACGGTCGCAAATCCTATAAAAGGATATTTCTGTTTGATATCCTCATAGAGTTCCTCGACGGTTACGTGCTTGCCGAGATAATGAGTAAAGAATTCATCGAAGATAATATCCCTTTGTTTGGTTGATTTGAGCCGCTTCTTGACAATGAATTCGTTAAAAGTCTTTCTTCTGTCCATTTTCCTTTTAGCTATAGGAGTCATTTTGAAGCTCCTTTGCGATTTTGATATTTAATATCAATAATAAACTAGAATGAAAGTAATATCAAGAGGTGAACACTGTTAAATGGAAATAATTACCATTAAAGATTTGCTGCGGTCCGAAGCCCCTGGAAATATTATGATAGAATTGTTGTTTTACCGGTACGAATAAAATGTCCTATGCTACCGATTATCTGAATTCTCTCGGTCTCAACAAAATAAAGCCCGGACTCGGCCGTATAAACAAACTGCTCAAAAGACTGGGCAGCCCGGAGGGAAAAGTCCCGGGCGTCATAATAGCCGGGACAAACGGCAAGGGGTCTGTCGCGTCGGCGATTTCATCAGTATTGAGCGCACAGGGTTACTCCACCGGATTGTACACCTCCCCTCATCTTATCAACATCACGGAACGGATACAAATAAACGGCAAAGAGATCAGTCCGCCCGAACTCGATGAAATCATTATAAGAGTAAAAGAGGCCGCTGAATCGTCCCTGGGCGAAGACCCCAGCTACTTTGAGGTACTGACCGCTTCGGCTTTCCTCTATTTCGCAGAAAAAGGGGTTGATTACAATGTGCTCGAGGTCGGTATGGGCGGCAGGTGGGATGCGACAAACGTGATAACTCCCCTCGTATCCGTGATAACCAATATCACGAAAGATCATACCGAATTCCTCGGCAACACGATAAGCGATATCGCGAAAGAGAAAGCATGCATAATAAAAAAACAAGTCCCTGTTATCACCGCGGCAAAAGGCAGGGCCCTTCACGTGATCCTTAAAACCGCAGCCGATAACTCCTCGCCCGTGAGCGTCTACGGCAGGGATTTCATATCTGCGGGAGAAAGCCCCGGCAACTTTACCTACAGAGGCCCCTTGTGGGAGCTAACACGTATTAAATCCAATCTGACCGGGCTTTACCAGATTGAAAACCTCTCGGTCGCGCTCTCGGCTCTCGAAGCCCTCTCTCAACACAGCGGGATTCAGATCGATGAGAAAGCTCTCAGAAGAGGGCTTTCCGGGATCAGCTGGAATGGGCGGCTGGAAATATTGAGAAAAGACCCCCTGATAGTACTGGACAGCGCGCACAACGAGGGAGGCGCGAAAGCCCTGGTCAAATCCCTCGAACAAATGTTTCCCGGAACAAAGTTCACTTTCCTGGTGGGAATGCTGAGCGACAAAAACCACGCATCTTTTTTCAGGGAGATTTCTCAGATAGCAAACGAGCTTTTAATTACGGATGTGCCCTCCGAGAGGCGCATGGAAGCGGGTAAGCTGTCAAAGATCGCGTCCAAATATCTCTCCTGCAATATTCGCGTAATAGAGGATTACCGAAAATCATTCGAAGAAATAATGAGGATGAACGGGCACTCCTGTATTGCGGGGTCCATATATCTGACAGGAGCGGTAAAAGCTCTTCACAGGTAATTTCACTTGAGCTTTGAGTAAGTCCATATACTGTGCTAGGATTTAATTCCCCGAGGGGGTCAACAACATGTCCAGAGTCGGAATCGTACTTGACAGGTTATATGTGGATCACGACAACGGAATGGGGCATCCGGAATCCCGGGAGAGGATACTCGCGATCGTGGACATGCTTAAATTCACTAAGCTCATGGACGAGGTCGTAAGGATCGAGCCCAGGGACGCGACAAAAGAAGAGATAACACTCGTCCATACCCCTGAATACTTCGACAAAATCGCATTTACCAGAGGAAAACCGAAGGTATTCCTCGACGCCGATACCTCTACCTGCCCGGTCTCGTTCGACGCCGCCGTAAGGGCCTCGGGCGGAATGCTCTCGGCAATAGACGGCGTCCTCGAAGGCTACGTAGACAGGGCTTTCCCCCTCGTGCGCCCGCCCGGACACCACGCGGAGGCGGACAGGGCTATGGGTTTCTGTCTATTCAACCATGTAGCCGTGGGAGGGGCATATTTGACGGAAATAAAAGGGCTTGACCGCGTGCTTATCGTCGACTGGGATCTCCATCACGGAAACGGGACGCAGCATATGTTCTACGACAAATCCAATGTGCTATATTTTTCCACTCATCAGTATCCCTACTACCCCGGCACGGGAGGTATGTCCGAAACCGGCGCGGGAGAAGGGGCAGGCTATACCGTAAACGTCCCGCTTCCCGCGGGCATGGGCGACAATGAATATCTAAAAATATTCGGAGAGATACTGGGTCCGGTAATCGAGCAGTACAGGCCGGAGTTCATACTCGTATCCGCCGGTTTCGATACGTATTATGAAGATCCCCTGGGGGGCATGAAGGTAACGCCCGAAGGGTTCTCCAAGATGACCAGATTTCTCACGGACGCTGCCGATAAATACTCGGGAGGCAAAATTGTCTTCATTCTCGAAGGCGGCTATAACCTGGACGGGCTCTGGATATCGACAAAAGAGGTAACAGAAGAGCTCCTCGACAAGAAACACTCCGGTTACGAGCCGTCAGAAAGCAACTCCGAAGCCGATTTAATAATAAACAAAGTAAAAAAGGAATATTCCGGATACTGGAACTTTTAGGCCTTCTTTTTTTCTTTCCTGTAATCCCGTCCTTCAAGATGCAGGAACTCGCACATCTCAAAGAGCCTCGAAGCGATCCGCTCCCCTACCCTCTTTTCGAGGATTTCATCCGTATCGCCCTTCTCTCTGGCAATTTCCCTCGACACATAGTTTGTAGTGATTAGTGTTTTCTTAGACGCGTTGTAGCGCTTAGAGATAAGCTGATCGAGAATATTAAGCTCCCACTCGTTGCTTCTCCCCTTTCCGAGCTCGTCAATAACGAGCACATCGGTTTCCGTAAGCGGCTGTATGATTGTATTCTCGGGAGTGCCTTCGGAATACGCCTGCTTCAGCTCCGAGAGGAGATAGAAAAAGTCCTTGAACATGCACCTGACTCCGTGATACAGCGTAAGCTCGGAAATAGTTCCTATCGCGAGGTGAGTCTTTCCGAGCCCGGACGGCCCCATAAGCAAAAACCCCCTTTTTGTCGGATACTTCTTTACAAAATCCTCCTTGGCGTATTTAAGAGCTTTCTCAAAGGATCTTTCTCTCTGGCTCGAAAGCCCCGCGTCCACCTGCAGCACGTGCGAGTATTTGGCCGGGATGCGAGCCAGATTGTAGAGCCTTACGTTCCTTCTCACGACACCGCACACCGCGCAGGACGAGATATAGGAATAGCCTTTCTCGTTCGTAGACAGTATATTTCCCTCGCCCCCGCACTCCCCGCAGTTGAGCACGCACCCGCACAGCTCAGCCGTAGCGTAGCTTCCCCTGCTGTTTACTATGAATCCCGACCAGTGACAATCGTCACATCCGGGCCGTTTATCATTCTTTGCCATTTTCATCACAGATATATCAGCTCACCGATTTTATTCCGTGCCTGTTCGCCAGAATCTCGTTCCTGAACGAAATCATGCTTTCCCTGTACGCATCCTCCGTCATATAACGGGCGCGATCTTTTAAAAGAGACTCGGCGTCAGAAACTATTCTTTCTTTTTCACCTTCCGAAAGGCCGCTGAAAAACTCTTCCATACACTCTTCCTCAACACCGTTTATCCGCTTTAGTAGGTTCTCTTTCTCCGAATCACGTAGTCTCAGAATCCTTATTCTCAGGTCTATATAATAATTCCTGAGCTCTTCCCTCTTCTCGGCGTCTATAATACCGCTCAGCTTTTCCGCAGTCTCGTTCAAAACCCCGTCAAATTTCACATCCCTTACGTTACCCGGACTGTTTTCGAGGGTTTGGGGCCCGTATCCCTCTACGCACCTTTCTACATGCTCCGCGCAATGCCTGATACTTTTAGGGACTCCCGCATCCGGTTTGTTCTTTCCGCCCGCTTCGGCGAACGCCCTGTTTATTCCCCTTAAAACCAGCTCTTTCGGCACTCCCCTCTGCTTCCACGCACTGATGAGACTATAGTCCATTGAGGAGAGCATTATTCCCTCCCCCGCCAGAGAAAGGAAGTATTTTTCCACATCTTTTATGTAATCGGGGCCGCTTATCATAAGGATATATCTATTCTAAACCAATAGCGTCAAAATCCAAAGAAGCGCGGTACCCGCTCACTCTTTCCGGCGACTGCCCGGGAAACAAATCAAACCGCTCCAATCTCTTCTTTCATCCGGGATATGGTCTCCCCGTAGTCCCCCGTATTAAATATCCCTGAGCCCGATACAATGACATCGGCGCCCGCCTCTGCGATGAGCTTGACATTGTCCAGCTTAATCCCGCCGTCGACTTGTATGAGAGGCTTGTGTTCGGACTTGTCGATAATCTCACGCAGCCTTTTAACCTTGGGAACCATAGAGCTTATGAACTTCTGACCCGGAAATCCCGGCTCTACAGTCATCACGAGAATCAGATCCACATAATCGAATATTTCCTCGATTACGGACAGAGGGGTCGCGGGGCTGAGCGCTACTCCCGCGCCCACGCCGCGGGATTTTATTCCCGATACGGCGCTGTAAAGATGTCTGCATGTTTCTATCTGGAGCGTAATTCCAACGACCGCGTCCCCTCCGGCATCGATGAATTTCTCCGCGAACTCCTCAGGGTGCTCTATCTGGAGGTGGATATCCATCGGCGGAGGATCGGTCTTGCCGAGCGCTTCCACTATCGGAAGCCCGATAGTTATATTGGGTACGAAGTGCCCGTCCATCACGTCCACATGTATCCAGTCGGCCTTCGCTTTCTTGAGAGCCCTTACCTCCTCTCCCAGTCTCACAAAGTCTGCCGATAGTATAGATGGCGCTATCAGTTTGCTCATAATTTCTTTTTCCCGATTCGGACTATGGTTAATAAGCGGATACTTTCAGGGAAGGCATTATACCATGACACCGGGCGGTTTTAAAAGGGAGTTATGTACCGCTAGTTATTTATTGAATTGGCACATGTCTCTTCCTATGCCCGCCTTGACAGACCCCCTAAAATTAATTACGCTACTCGCTTTTGTTGACCAATTCTCATTCCTGAAGAAGGACAATTACAAGGACAATAGCTATGTCGAATAAAAACTTTATTTTCACCTCGGAATCTGTAACCGAGGGACATCCGGACAAGATGGCGGATCAGATATCGGACGCCGTCCTGGACGCAATGATCGGCGGGGACCCTCACAGCAGGGTCGCCTGTGAAACCCTTATCACCACGGGGCTTGTAATAGTGGCAGGGGAAATTACAGCCAACACCATAGTTGATATTTCCAACATCGTAAGAGACACAATAACCGAAATCGGTTACACGGACAGCTCGATGGGATTCGACGCGAGCACGTGCGGGCTCATGATAGCCGTGGACAAGCAGTCTCAGGATATAGCGATAGGCGTGAATTCGAGCGGGGAAAAGGAACAGGGCGCGGGAGACCAGGGTTTGATGTTCGGTTACGCTACGGCTGAGACCCCCGAGCTTATGCCTTCCCCGATAATATATGCGCACAAGCTTGCCGAAAAGCTTTCCGAGAAGAGAAAACAGGGCGTCCTTCCATTCCTGAGACCCGACGGGAAAACACAGGTCACGGTTCGTTACGAAAATAATGTCCCTGTAGGTATTGACGCGATAGTGGTCTCTTCCCAGCACTCGGCTGACGCGGATAACAAAACGATTAGCGAGGGAATCAGGGAGGAAGTTATAAAACCCTGTATAGACGAGGAGCTAATCAACGAGAAAACCAAAATATATATAAATCCCACCGGCAGATTCGTCACGGGGGGCCCGATGGGCGATGCCGGGCTAACGGGAAGAAAGATAATCATAGACACGTACGGAGGATGGGCGCGGCACGGAGGGGGGGCGTTCTCCGGAAAAGACCCTTCAAAAGTGGACAGGAGCGCTGCGTATATGGCGCGCTATGTGGCTAAAAATGTCGTAGCCTCGGGTTTCGCCAGGGAGTGCGAGGTTCAGCTCGCCTACGCCATCGGTATCGCGGAGCCTGTCTCCGTAATGGTAGAGACATTCGGCACTAATACGGTTCCGGAGGAAAGAATTTCAGAGGCTGTAAGAGAAGTATTCGATCTGAGCCCTTCAGGAATAATCAGGACGCTCGACCTCCTAAAACCTGTATACCGGGAAACGGCGGCGTACGGTCATTTCGGCAGGAGCGGTTCCGGATTCACATGGGAAAAAACCGACAAGATACATGACCTGGAAAGGGCAGTCGGCTGATTTCTATTCGTTTCATTCTCAATTAAACTAAACGGAGGCTAATATGGATTACGACGTGAAAGATTTAAAACTCTCTAATGAAGGAAAGCTTAGAGTCCAGTGGGCGGCTGAGGAAATGCCCGTACTGGCTCTGATTCAGGAAAGATTCAAGAAAGAAAAGCCGCTCAAGGGAATGACAATAGCGGCCTGTCTGCATGTGACAACAGAAACAGCGAATCTGGCTATCA
Organism: Deltaproteobacteria bacterium; assembly: GCA_040223695.1. Classification (NCBI taxonomy): domain Bacteria; kingdom Pseudomonadati; phylum Myxococcota; class Myxococcia; species Deltaproteobacteria bacterium. Next base: position 312,912 of record JAVKFU010000015.1, on the reverse strand, counting down.
CGCTTAAAGAGGGAGGCGCGACTGTAGCCGTATGCGCGTCCAACCCGCTCAGCACCCAGGACGATTCAGCGTCTTATCTCGTAAAAGAGCACAACATTTCCGTATTCGCAATAAAGGGTGAGGACACCAAAACATATTACAATCATATTAACAGCGCGCTAGATATGGCGCCGCACATTACTATGGATGACGGAGCCGACCTCGTATCGATACTCCACAAGGACAGAAGGGAGAAGCTCGTTGACGTGATCGGGGGCACCGAGGAAACGACTACGGGCGTAATCCGGTTGAGGAGCATGGCGGAAAACGGCGTGCTTGAATATCCTATCGTAGCTGTAAACGACGCCGATACGAAGCACTTTTTCGACAACAGGTACGGAACGGGCCAGAGCACCCTGGACGGAATCATAAGGGCCACGAACAGACTCATTTCGGGCACCACTTTCGTAGTCTGCGGTTACGGGTGGTGCGGCAAGGGACTCGCGATGAGAGCCCGCGGAATGGGAGCGAACGTAGTGGTTACCGAGATAGACGAGCTTGCGGCGCTCGAAGCCGTAATGGACGGGTTCAGGGTAATGCCCATCGCCGAAGCCGCAAAGATAGGTGACTTCTTCTGCACCGTAACGGGAAATTTAAACGTCATAAGAAAAGAACACTTCCCCAAGATGAAGGATGGAGCCATAATATCCAATTCCGGTCATTTCAATGTCGAGCTCGACCTGCCCGGACTGGCCGAAATATCCACTGGGAAGCGCCAGGTCAGGGAATACGTGGAGGAGTACAATCTCAAGGACGGAAAACGGATTAACGTGCTTGGAGACGGAAGACTCATAAATCTGGCCGCCGCCGAGGGGCATCCATCGAGCGTTATGGATATGAGCTTCGCCAACCAGGCCCTTTGCGCCGAGTATGTTGTCAAAAACGCGAAAAGCCTTGAGAATAAAGTATATGACGTGCCGAGGGAAGTCGATCAGGCTGTGGCCAGGATGAAGCTCAAGGCCAAAGGCATAAAGATAGACACACTAACCCCGGAGCAGAAAAAGTATCTGAGCTCATGGGAAATGGGCACATGATGTTGTAGAATGTTAGGGTATGGACGCACTCTTGGACTCTTTTCTCACATACCTGGTGGTTGAAAAGGGACTCTCGGAAAACACGCTTGAATCCTACGGAAGAGATGTAAGAAAATTTGCCGATTTCGTAAAGAAGAATGACATCGAATCCGTAGAAGCGATAAAGTACAATAACATTCTGGATTTTCTCTCTTACAGTAAGGAGCAGGGTTTCAGCGCAACCACCATAGTAAGAAGCATCGTATCCATAAAGCAGTTCTTCAAGTATCTCAGGATGGAGAAAATTCTAACGGAAGACCCGACGGCCCACATTCGCACGCCCAGAATGAAAAAGAGCATTCCGGGCGTGATATCACTAAATGAGGTTGAGAGGATCCTTGCCGCCCCTGATGAATCTTTGCCGGAAGGTCTGAGAGACGCGGCGATGCTCGAGGTTTTATACGCGACCGGCATACGCGTATCCGAGCTCATAGGGCTCAAACTAAACGACGTAAATTTCGAACACGGTTTCGTCGTGGTTTACGGAAAGGGCTCAAAAGAAAGAATCGTCCCCATGGGGGACAAGGCCAGGAACAAATTACTCGACTATCTCCGGGATTCGAGACCGGCGCTGCTAAAATCAAGAGAGGCGAAAGCCCTCTTTGTAACCCGCAGGGGAAAGGGGATGACCCGCCAGGGCTTCTGGAAGATAATAAAACACCGCGCTTTAACTGCCGGCATCTCAAAGAAAATCAGTCCCCATACACTGAGACACTCTTTCGCCACGCACCTGCTCGAGCGCGGAGCCGACCTGAGGACAATACAGGTAATGCTCGGACACTCGGATATTTCGACCACCCAGATATATACCCATGTGGAGAGCGAGAGGCTTAAGGAGATTCATAAAAAATACCACCCGAGATCGTAAAACTCTCATAATTCAAGTATATTATTCTGGAAATAGTCTTTAATCACACCTGAAATGAATTTTGACTTTCTGAAAAATATAGACCTGATTCTGATCCAGGCCCCTGTAATACTCCTGTCACTCACCGTGCACGAGTATTTCCACGGCTGGACAGCGAACAAGCTCGGAGACCCGACTGCCAAGATGCAGGGAAGGCTCACTCTCAACCCCATCGCCCACCTCGATATATTCGGCACCATACTCATGTTCCTGGTCGGGTTCGGATGGGCCAAACCCGTACCCATTAACCCGAGGAATTTCAAAGACCCCAAAAAGGATACTATTCTCGTAGCCGTAGCGGGTCCCCTGTCGAACCTGGCGATGGCTATAGGCGCGGGACTGCTTCTAAGATACATCGTGCCTAAAATGATCACGGGCGAGGTCGGCTCGGAGGGCATCTATTCCATATTAACTATTATGCTTATTCTGACCCTGATTTACGGTATCGCGCTCGCGGTATTCAACATGATCCCGATACCGCCTCTTGACGGATCGAGAATACTATACGGAGTGCTTCCGGACAATTACGCATACGCATACAGCAGGTTCGAACCCTACGGGGTCATATTCCTCTTCGCTCTGTTTATTTTCGGCGGGGGCATATTCAAATATCTTCTGTACCCCGTATCTTTTATTACTATCTCACTTTCGGGTTACAGTTACGGCACACTTTGGGGTATTATAGAAGCATTGTTACGATGAACGACACGGGCCAAACGGCGGAATCCCTGCAGGTAAAAGAGCCCTGCCTGATAAAGCTTCAGCTTTTCGAGGGGCCTCTTGACCTACTGCTCCATCTTATAAAGAAAAACGAAGTGGATATATACGACATCCCAATTGCGGTAATCACGCACCAGTACATAGAATATCTGGAATTAATGAAAGTGATGAACCTGGAAGTGGTGGGGGAATACCTGGTCATAGCGGCTGAGCTGAGCCTTATAAAATCGAGGATGCTGCTCCCCAAACCCGTTATAGAGGAAGAAGAGGAAGACCCGAGAGCGGAGCTCGTAAGGAGACTGATCGAGTATCAGAAATACAAGGACGCCGCCCAGGATCTTATCAGCAGGGAAATTCTCGGAAGGGACGTATTCAAGAGGGACTTTGAAAGCCCGGAATTTGAAATAGAGGAAGAAATAGAGCTTGTACCCGTGGACCTCTGGGCCCTTATAGAAACCTTCCAGGAATTTTATCAACGGAGAAGCTATCTCTGGGCTGAAGAGATCGTTTACGAAGTGGAGGGCGTAACGATTGAAGAAAAAATAGGCCAGATGCTCGAGAGACTGAAGGAAAAATCAATGCTGAAATTCGAGGAGCTGTTCGACGACTGCTCTTCGAGGTTCGAGATGGTGATAACGTTCCTTGCCCTGCTCGAGCTTGCGAGAATGGAAAACGTTCTCGTCGCCCAGGAGAATCCCGACTCCACAATTCTTATTTCATATTCAGGAGAAAACGGCGTTGGAATCTACTGATATAAAAAAAGCTATCGAATGCATAATTTTCATTTCCGATCAGCCCGTTTCAGTCGACAAATTACAGCAGGTATTCACGGAAGTGGAAAGAGCCGACATAAAAAAGTATTTAAAGGAATTAATTCACGACTGGGCGGAACTAGGTAGAGGAATAATTCTTGAAGAGGTTGCGGGGGGTCATCAGTTCAGGACCGACTCCGCTTACGGCGAGCACATTTCAAATTTCAACAAGAGAGTAAAAAAGTTCAGACTGAGCAGGGCGGCTCTTGAAGTGATAGCCATAATAGCCTACAAACAGCCCGTCACCAGGGTCGAAGTGGAAAGCATAAGGGGTGTTGATTCTTCAGGCGTAATAAACGCTCTCCTGGAAAGACGAATACTCGAGATAAAGGGCAGAAAAGAAGTAATAGGAAAGCCTTTCCTCTACGGAACTACGAGCGAGTTTTTAGAGGTTTTCGGCCTTAAGAGTTTAAACGACCTTCCGACACTGAAAGAAATAGACGAAATAAGCAAGAACCTCGATCCGGGCATATCCAGCTTATCCGAAGAATTAACCGATTAGCTCACTTTCCGCCGCACATGCTTACAATAGTCTCAAGGTTCAATGAAAACAGAAGAAATTTTCGAGGAAATAAAAGAATATCTATCCGGTTCGGGCTTTAACCTAGTAGTAAAGATACAATCTTCCGAGTACGACAAGATATCATCTCCGAAAAAAGAATCCGGACTTTTATTAAAGGGAGCGAAGTCCATCATACTGGCGGGCTTCGGAGGCAGTTACTTCTGGGGCACATTCAGGTCTTTTCTCGAGGAAAACCCCGACTTCAGAGAGAAACATGAGGACCTCATTGATAACTACACCGTCCTTCAATTCGAGCATGTATCGCGAATGCTGAGCCGTGAAAAGAATTTGGATTTCAAGACCGTGTTCCCATTCGGTAGTGAAGCGCTCGATCTCGATTTCGTAAAGCTGGGGAAACTGGGAGGAATCGGCGTTCCGAGTCTTCTGGGAATGTTGTTACATCCTGAATACGGCACGTGGATATCCCTCCGGGGCGCGATTCTGACAAACATGGAATTCGGCTGTTATGACACGGAGCTATCGTCGTTCGACCCCTGCCCTTCCTGCCCGAAGCCCTGTATTACTGCATGCCCCGCTCGTACTATCTCCCAGAACGGCTGGGACTGGGAAGCCTGTATGAGGTTTAGACTGGATACCGATGTATGTTCGGCTAATTGCGCGTCGAGACTTGCTTGTCCTTACGGCGATAAGCAGCGTTACACCGATGAGCAGATCCTTTATCATCATGGTTTTGTGATTAAAAGTGTAAAGAGATACTATAGTGGTAAAGGGTGAGGTGTTTTTGGTTTGGCTGAGAGTTTTTCGTTATGACTTCGTCTTTCTTTGATTTTTATTGTGTGGATAAGTGATGTTTGAGCATGCAATAGCGGAATTAGAAAATCCTTATTTCTCCCTTTCTCAACGAAACGAATGCAATAAAAAGACCAATACCGGTAATTACTTTGCCTTTGTCCACCTTAACTGCCATACTTCTATCATGGACTATTTCCCACGCCGGCCAACACCCTTCCGGCAGTTATAAGGAAGCTTGCAAGAGCATAATCGTTATCTTACACATACTTGAGCACCTCGCAGAATCAGAGACAGCACATTGCAGCACTCAATCCTTTGCTACAAATATTGCAGCGGACTTATTATAAATGAGAGCTGAACCTCACCTGCAACGCTGGCTGCCAAAATGGCAGACTCGAATCCCGCAGGTGCCATCATCACAGCTATCCGCCCGACGGAAACTACAAGAGCAGTTATAGAGGTCTAAGTGTCAATTGTGACGTATTAAACGCGCGGTCCCGGAAAAGAGACGGACAATGAAGATTCACAAGCATAGATTTTAGTGAGTGTTACGGTACTATAGTTATTGACATTAGATTAGGTAAAGACAGATATGCAATAGCGGAACTAGAAAAACGCCCTCAATCCGGAAAGTTTATGAATGAAATCCCTGAGTATAGATCATCGACGAGAAAACCGCTTGTTGCTATCGTCGGAAGGCCGAACGTAGGCAAATCCACACTTTTTAACAGACTTATTAGAGAACGAAAATCCATTGTAGAAGACATTCCCGGGGTCACAAGAGACAGAATATATGCCGATACCGAATGGGACGGTGTGGAATTCAGCCTCGTTGACACGGGAGGATTCGACCCAGAGGGGGATGAGATATACCCCTCGCTGATTAAGAATCAGATACAAATCGCGATCGAGGAAGCAGACCTTATTCTGTTCGTTCTCGACGGGAAAGAAGGCGTTATGCCTCACGACCTGGACGTCGTCAACATATTGCGAAAAACCCGGAAGCCGGTCCTGTATGTAGTAAACAAGATAGACCACGAGAAACACGAGCCTGCGGCAGTGGAATTCCACAGCCTAGGCATTGAAGACTATGTCGATGTATCCGCTCTTCAGGGAAGGAAAATTAACGAACTTCTGGACACTGTCATTGAACACCTCCCCCCTCAGGAAGAATCCGAATTTACCGAGGATGATGAAGATCTCATAAGATTAGCCGTCCTCGGAAAACCGAACGTCGGCAAGTCAACTCTGGTCAATAAGTTCCTCGGCCATGAAAGGCTCATAACAAGCCCCGTACCCGGCACGACCAGAGACTCGATAGACACGTATGTCGAAAAAGACGGTAAAACCTACCTCCTCATTGATACTGCCGGAATAAGAAGGAAGTCGAAAATCAGCCTTTCAGTTGAGAAGCACAGCGTATTCAGAGCGATAAGGGCGATGGAACGCGCGGAAATCATACTGCTTATGATAGAGGCCGAAGATGGGCCTACGCATCAGGACGCGCGTCTGGCGCAGCTCATATCGGACAAAGGCAGGGCGTGCATTATTTTACTCAACAAGTGGGACCTGGTACCAAGGGAAATTGCGGAAACCCCCAATATTGAAGGCATATTGAAAGACAGGCTCCTGGCGGTGGATTATGCGCCGGTATTGATAATCTCTGCGCTCACCGGAAGAGGAATCGACAAGATTTTCGATAAAATCAACCAGGTGTATCAAAATTTTTCACAAAGAATACCCACGAAAAGACTTAACAATTTTCTCCGAAATATTCTCAGTGTCTCCCCCCCTCCATTTTATAAGGGTAAGGAGATCAAGTTCTATTACATTTCCCAACCCCTTACCAGACAGCCGACCTTTGTAATCTTTACCAATGAGATAAAGGGCGTACCGGAGAACTACAGAAGGTTTCTACAGAACAAAATGAGAGAAGAGTTTCCACTCGAAGGCACGCCGATAAAAATAATATTCCGGGCGGAAAGGAAAAAGAATTAAACGGCGCGCTCTATCTACTTTATTTATGGCTTTTTACGGTTTCCCCGTCACTTGAAGTATCTGTTCCTGGATTCTCTCCGCAATTCGGTCGGCGGAAAAGTTTTGTTTTACCCTCTCCCTGCCCGCTTTGCCCATTTCTCTCCTGAGCCCTTTGTTTGCTATTAGTCTTAAGATAGCGTTCTCCATCTCTTCCGTGCTATCCGGCTCACTCAGTATTCCTGTCACCCCATCCTCGACGGACTCTACAATACCTCCAGCCCTGAACCCTATAACCGGCAGTGCAAACGACATTGCCTCAATCACCGAGCGGGGAAAAGGGTCCGGATAGCTGGAAGGTATTACAAAAATGTCAAAATCCTTGAGGCACGGCCTCACGTCCTTCCTGAATCCTGTGAATATGAAATATTCCTCGAGCCCGAGCTCAGAGACCAGATTTTTCAAGTAAACCAGATGATTGTCGCTGAAAAAAAAAGGAGTGTCGCCGACTATAACGAATTTCACATTCTTGTTCTCAGACCTCTTTATCGCCTGCCCGGCAGATTTTATAAACAAATCATAGCCCTTTCTGGGCACTATTCTTCCCGTGCTCCCTATAACAATAGTTTTGTCGGATAATTCATAATCCCGTCTAATCTCTCCTACGGTAGTCTCCGGGTTGTAGTCCTCCGGGTCTATTCCGTTATGTATAACGACCAGCTTCCCCCTGGCATATGGGAACTGCTCTGCAGTGGCGCCTGAAACACATACTATGCGTTTTACAACCGGGAGCGCGGCAAGGGTGTAAACCATCGATCCGAGCAGCTTCGTTTGCTGTATGTTGCGCACATGCCAGATTACAGGACACCAGTTCGCGAGTCCCATGAGAGCCCCTGCAATTTTGGCCTGAGTCCCGTTACAGTAGATTACATCTATCTTTTTCCCTTTAATCAGAAACGGTGAAGTTATAACAAGCGACGCTAAATCAAGTATGTTCAAAAAAACAGATAATAAATGAAGCAGTATCGTATAAAACCTTCCAAGTCCACCGCTTTTTATTTTCCCGGTATCCCGTTCAAACCGCGGCCTCTTCAAGTTTTCAGGGAACCGTTTGTCAGTAATTACATTTTCATATATTCCCTCAGCCTTAAGCCTTTCCGAAAACACATCGTCCTTGGGTATGAGCACATATGGAGAAATCCTCTTTCTATCCAGGAACTTAAGTATATAAAAAAGACTTTTACCCGGCCCGCCGTCCCGTATCGAATGGTTTATAAAAAGCACCCGTTTTACCGATTTCATCAGCAATATCCCTAATACTTTAAGTCAGGCAATCGTACCATGATAAATGTCAGGAGGCCAATGTTGACCGTCTTATGAAAATCTGATAGCGTGGGTATAATATTAAATTGAGAAGCAGGAAGTCAGGAAGGAGGAGAAAAGAGGATTAATGAATAAATTTAAAGGAAGGTTTATACCCGGAGCGATAATCTCGCTTCTGGTTTTATGGTTTTTCATAGTCGGGGGATGCGACGTGGATTTCGGAGGCGGAGATAATAACGGCGGAGGCGGAGGGGGCGGCTCGACCAAGCAGGAAACGGTTAATGGTACAATAGTAGATATAATTCCCGATCAGGACATTGAGGGAATACTGGTGGAGATTACACTCAACGATTTTCTTGAAGGCTCGGATTTGACCAACAGCTCGGGTGTTTTCGAAATAGAAGGCACTTTTGCCGGATCACCGAAAATCAAGTTTCTCGATAGCGCATCTGAGTCCCTCGGCGAGATATTCCTTGATGTGTTCCCGACCGCTGAGGTAGAGCTCGGGGATATCAGGCTCGAGAGCGGAAACATAATATTCGAAGACGAGACTGACGTCACATTCGATGCAGAAGTCACTTCGAATAATTGTTCGGGAAACTCGGGTTCTCTGGAAGTTAACGCAAAAAATGACGAGGATGAAGTTAATGTTATAGTCCAGATATCCGAATCGACTGACCTGGTTAATGACGGGGACGACATAACTTGCACGGATATATTCTTAGGAGATGATGTGGAAGTCCAGGGTGAGCTGCTCAATGGAAGTAATGTCGACGCTACGCGTATCGAGGTTAATTAAGAGAGCCGCGGCTCCGGAAATCCACTTTTATGTTGTTCTGTGAAGATAGAGAGAGAAGAGAAATAAGTTCAGTCATTTCTCTTCGTCAAGAGACTTGACCTTTTCTTCGAGTTCCTTTATTTTCTCAATCAGGAATTCAACTTCTTTTGCGTTTTGAGGTTCGGGTTTTTCCTTCTTTTCAGGCTGTGTCAAAGCTTCCGGTAGTTTGCCGGTTTTAAAAAAGTCCTCGGGTTTTAACTCTGAAGAATTAAAATTCTCGAAGTTCGCCGGAAGATTAACACCCGGAGGAAACCATCCCATTTCCTGCCATAATTTAATATTTTTCTTGAAATTCTCCTGCACCGAAAAGTATGGCTGAAACATCATAAGGAAGTAATTTTCAAAAAAATCCTTGGCGACCTTGTTGCCGTATTTAATCAGCATATGCAAAAAAGATACGGGCAATATATCTTCCTTGTTTTTCTCGCTCTCCAGAACGACCTGTATCAATATTACCTTTGAAATATCGGCGCCGGTTTGAGAATCAATGACTTTAACCTCATTGCCTTCCCTGATAAGCGCAGCTATATCGTCGAGAGTAACGTATCCTTTATTGGTCGAGTCATACAGTCTGCGGTTGCTGTACTTTTTGATTATAACCTGTCCCGGAATTTGTTTATCCTTTTTAGCCATCACTATAATTATTCAAAGAAACCATAACGAGTCAAGAAAAATATTAATCAACACTTGACAATGTATTTGAAAAAAAGGAATATTTTACAGGTTATACAAATACCAATTTCGGAAAACAGGAGCATAGGGGATGACCGGCAAGCCTTATAAAATCTGGTTCAATGGTGATTTTGTTTCGTGGGATGAAGCAAACATACATGTGCTCACCCATACGCTTCATTATGGACTGGCGGCATTCGAAGGAATCAGGGCTTATAAATGCGGTGACGACAGATCCGCCATATTCAGGCTTACCGAACATATCGACCGTCTATATGCATCCGCGCACATAGCTCAAATCAAAATACCATTTACTAAAGAAGAAACGCGTGATGCGATCATAGATATTCTTACACTGAACGATCTGGAAGAAGCATACATAAGGCCTATCGCCTATATAGGCGGAGGGAAAATCGGACTGCATCCCGGAGACAATCCCATCAAGCTGGTTATTGCCGCCTATCCCTGGGGGACATATTTGGGAGAGGGCGCTTTATCTAAAGGAATAAGCGCGAAGATATCTTCATACACCCGAATGGGCGTAAATTCTTTCATGACAAAAGCTAAGATAACCGGCAATTATGCGAACTCGGTTTTGGCAAAGCTCGAAGCCACCTCAATGGGATTCGACGAGGCGATATTGCTTGACAGCGAAGGCTACGTGGCCGAAGGAACGGGCGAGAATATTTTCATAGTCAGAAACGGAATTTTAAAAACTCCTCCCCTCACATCCGTACTTGAGGGCATCACGAGGGACACCGTTATTAAGCTTGCCAAAGACGAAGGTATTGAGCTTGATACCCAGAGATTTACACGGGATGAATTGTATATAGCCGACGAGGCGTTCTTCACCGGAACCGCCGCTGAGATCACCCCGATCAGAGAAGTCGACAAACGTACGATAGGCAAAGGCAAACCGGGCCCGATAACCAAGAGGCTCCAATCCAGGTTCTTTGACATTGTCGAAGGAAGGGACCCCGACTTTATAGAATGGCTCGAATTTTTCCCTGTCGTCGCAACCCTCAAAGTCAAGAATGAGTCTTTATAAGGGGCATCTGGCAGGCGGCGCCCTGGCATTCGTAATTTATATTTTAGTTCTGGTCTTTTTCTTTTCCTATAAACCGACATCGAACGTTCTTATCTGGTTCGGACTATGCATACTGGGATCCATCTGGCCCGATATCGATACCAACAGCCTGGCGCAAAAACTGTTTTACGGTTTTTTTCTGGTACTGGACGGGATATTTATTCTTTCCGAGAGATATAAAGAAGCGGCAATACTCGGCTTCTTTGCCCTTCTGCCTATTATAGGCAAACACAGGGGATGGACGCATTCGATATCCGCCGCCTTTATCGTTCCCTCGCCTCTTATAGTGCTGCCGATCCTAAAACCCGAGCTCAAAGCGGGCGGACTTGAATATTACACGCCTGTCGTAATAGGTTATCTGAGTCATTTGATACTGGATAAACAGTTCAAGCTTTACTAATGTTACCGAATATCTATCTTATACGGCATCATGGCGAGTATTCGTTCTCTTCCCTGAGAAATTAGACTCAAAAGCGACCTTTCCAATACCTCCAGATTGGATGAGGTTTTAAACAGGGAGCTCAGCTGAAATCCTCGATCTTCCGAGTAGAATTTAACGCCGGAAACGTCGCCGTAAGTCAATCCCGCTTTACCTGAAGCAATATTTACGGCATCCCATGTCCCGCCAAGCTCGTCGGCGAGACCGAGCTCTTTCGCCTGTCTTCCCGTCCATACCCTGCCCTTGGACGCCTTTAGAGCCTCCTCCATATCCATTCCTCTTCCGTCGGAAACCGTTTTAACAAATCCGTCGTAGTAAAACTTCATTATGTCCTCTAATTTCTTTTCTTCTTCCTCGGAAAATCCTTTGCTGAGACTGAACATACCGGAATGCCGGCCATACGACATACCTTCTTTTTTCACGCCCAATCTATCATACAATCCTTTGAGGTTGAATTTTCCCGACACGACCCCTATCGAGCCCGTAAGCGACATGGGGTCGGCAACGATCGTAGCGGCCCCGAGAGCTATCATGTAGCCGCCTGAAGCGGCCACATCCGACATCGAGACGACAACAGGGGTCTTTTCCGAAATCGACTCGACCTTTTTCCTGACAAGGTCGGATGCCACGCCGGAACCGCCGGGCGTCAATATCCTGAGGACTATAGCCTTTACGTTTCTATTTTTCGAAGCCTCATCGAGCAGCTTGATGACCGAAATCGAACCCATAGTTTTCATTCCGCCACCGCCCCTGCTCTCCCCTAATGTGACAATGCCGGAATCGGCGACTACGGCGATTAGAGCGCCCCTCCCCGTAAGCACGCCTAAAAATGATTTGAGCTTGTTTTTCAGGTTTAATACTCTGAGGAAACGGTATGCGTTAATCGTGCGAACTTTACATCCGGCAACTTCAAAAAGTTTCTCTTCGATTTCAGAAGGGTAAATAACTCCGTCTATCAAGCCTGCATCAAGTGCGCTTTGTGAAACGAAAGGCCCGCGGTCTATAATCCTTTTGACCTCATTCTTCTCGATCCCCCTGCCCTCTGAAATATAATCCTCAAGCTGCGCTTCGAGATCTCCCATAATTGAATCAATCATTTCCCTGTGGGGATCCGACATTGAGCTCCTTGTAAATGTCTCCGCGGCGCTTTTATACTCCCCGAATCCCTTCAGCTCCGCTTCAATTCCAATTTTATCAAGCGTATCCTTGAAAAAGGTAACCTCGGCGTTAAGTCCCGTAAGATTCAACATAGCCCACGGAGGAACAAATATATAATCACCCGCAGAGGCGATCAGATATTCGATGTTGCCTCCGCTCTCGAGGTAGATAAATACGCTCTTCCCTTTTTTCCTTAATCCCCGGAGCCGTCTTCTTAACGAGTTGGCCCGTCCCGGACCTATACCGAGATCACCTATCGTTATTACCACGCCGCGAATGCTGTCCAGGCCCTCCACGGTTGCAAGTATAATTTCAACATTTCCGACTGTAAGGGTTTTATCGCCGCCCAAAAAAGGAAGTAACCCTTTTTTTTCTTCCTCGGGAATCTCTCCCCTCAGCTCTATTTCAACAAAATCATATCCGCCGAACGATTTAAAAATACTATTTAATATAGTCATAGCCGCTACCTTAGATTAAGAGGCCGGCACCTGCCCGCGTAAAGTAAGCTCATCCGCCCAGAATATAGTTTATTACAGTTCTCACGCCGAATCCCGT